>CAZOVW010000001.1:0-32215 GCA_964583545.1 uncultured Dehalococcoidales bacterium
ATGGCAAACCGCTTTTTTCGCCCTCACTACAAAAAGACAAAGCGATGACCCATACCATGAATGTTAAGCCCTTCAATAAAGAAGCGCTTCGGATACCGGCGGAGAAGTGGGCTCACCCCATCATCGAAATTGTCCCCAATCAGATAATCACCAAAAAGGTTACCGAAAGGGTGAAGGCTATAAATGGGTTTGTGGTGTCCGATGCTGAGCGGGACATCCTCAAGCTGGTGGTGGTGGAAAGGCACAAAGCAACCGGGAACATCGGCCTGGGGCTGGTGAAAGGCTTTCGGCTGAAGCGAGGAGCGCTGGCCTCATCCATCGCCCACGATTCCCACAACATCATCGTGGTGGGGATAAACGATGGCGACATATACATGGCTATCAAGGAGGTTGAGAGGCTTGGGGGTGGGCTGGTCATTGCCGCCGATGGCAAGATTTTAGACGCACTCCCCTTGCCCATCGCTGGGTTATTATCCGACGAGTCACTAGAAATTGTAGTGGAAAAGTTCGAAAAACTCGAAAAAATCGCCGCAGAACTGGGAACAGGGCTTGCCTCTTCCTTTGCCACCCTCTCCTTCCTCGCCCTGCCAGTGATACCTGAGCTGAGGCTGACCGATAAGGGGCTGGTGGACGTATTGAAATTTAAGTTGCTTAAATAATATGTAAGTGAAGTGTAGCAGGAGACTATAAATACACGCGGGATAAGGTCGAAAAATGTTTGCGCCTGCTCATATGGCAATTGGAGCCCTCGCTGAGAAGGGGCTGTGGAAAAGGGCACCTACAGCCGCAGTCGCTGTGCTAAGCCATCCCATCCTTGACAACCCACTATTGTGGCATGCGCATTATCCCTGGCCACAAGGGTCACCTGCCATCCTTCAAATTCTTCCCTATCCCCATGATTTGCCGAGCATCCTCGTCCTTGTTGCTCTGGTTGTTTTGACCATTGGCGTGGCTATCCTGCTGTGCCATTACTGGTGGGGGATGCTGTGGGCTATATCTCCAGATATCATTGATTGGATCATCCTGCGCCCTGCAATAGGGCGAATTCCTATTCACGACCTGTTCTCCTGGCTTTCGACGCCCTGGGGGTTTGCGGTTGAGGTGACGATTATCGTGGTCATTGTTGTCACCTTGTTATGGAGAAGAAGGGTGAAAGTATAGATGGGGCAAGGTCAAAAATGAAGGCTATAGAATGGGTTTCGGGCAAGGTTCGAATAATCGACCAGACCAGGCTTCCCCATGAGGAGGTCTTTTTAGAGCTTTCCGATTACCGTGATGTAGCATCGGCCATCAAGGAAATGAGGGTGCGGGGCGCTCCAGCCATCGGCATCGCTGCTGCCTATGGGATGGCGCAGGGAGCTCAGGGAATCGAGGCAAAATCAAAGGAGGAATTCATCTCTAAACTTCGCCCCATCTCGGAGGCACTGGCCGCCACCAGGCCCACCGCAGTCAACCTCTTCCGGGCACTGGAGCGGATGAACCGGGCTGTAAAAGCTGGCGAGAGCGTTAATCAGATAAAGGCAGCACTCCTCGCCGAGGCCCAAAGGCTGGATGCTGAGGACGAGGAGGCTGAGCGGGAGCTGAGCCGCTACGGTGCTGAATTGATAAAAGATGGCTTCACCATACTGACCCACTGCCATACCGGGGCACTGGCGACAGCGGGCTACGGCACAGCGCTAGGGATAATCAGGGCGGCATGGGAGCAGGGTAAGAATATCCATGTTTTCGCTAGTGAGACCCGCCCCCTGCTCCAGGGAGCGCGCCTCACTGCATGGGAGCTAATGAAGTATGACATCCCTTTCACCCTGATCACTGATACCATGACAGGCTATTTTCTGTCCAGGGGAAGGATCGATTGCGTCATCGTGGGCGCTGACAGGATTGCCTCAAATGGCGATGTCGCCAACAAGATCGGCACCTATAATCTGGCGGTTCTGGCAATGGAAAATGGCGTCCCCTTCTATGTCGCCGCCCCGACAAGCACCGTCGACCTTTCGCTGGCATCGGGCGACGGGATCCCCATCGAGGAGAGAAGCGCCGATGAGGTTACACACATTAGAGGGGCCCCCATCGCCCCAGAGGGAACTGAAGTGGAAAACCCTGCCTTCGATATTACCCCCCACCGCTACATATCTGCTATAATTACCGAGAAGGGGGTAGTGCGCCAGCCCTATGTGGAGCGGTTGAGGAAGCTTGGCCTCTAAAGCAAACAATTCGCTAACATGGATTACTAAGCACCTTAAAGAGGAGGTCTCTTAATGCTTGAAGCTAAGATCGGGGTTATTGGGGGAAGCGGGCTTTATGAGATAGAGGGGATGACCGGTGTTGAGGAGGTGAAACCGAAGACCCCCTTTGGCAAGCCCAGCGATTCCATTATTATCGGCGAGCTTGAGGGAAAGAGGATCGCCTTCCTCCCTCGCCATGGCAGGGGGCACCGCATCAGCCCCACCGAAATCCCATCACGGGCCAATATCTACGCCCTGAAGTCGCTGGGCGTGGAGTGGCTCATCTCTGTTAGTGCGGTGGGGAGCTTGAAAGAGGGTGTCCATCCCCTGGACCTTGTCATCCCAGACCAGCTCATCGACCGTACCAGAAGCCGGGTGAACACCTTCTTCAGCGGGGGGCTGGTCGCTCATGTCGCCTTCGCCGAGCCCTTCTGTCCGGTACTCAGTAACATCCTTTATCAGGCAGCCCTCAATGTGGGGGCCAGGGTTCACCAAGGGGGCACCTATATCGTGATGGAGGGGCCACTTTTCTCCACAAAGGCGGAATCGAACCTCTATCGTTCCTGGGGGGTTAGCATCATCGGGATGACGGCACTGCCGGAAGCAAAGCTGGCGAGGGAGGCCGAGATATGCTATGCGACCCTCGCCTGCATCACCGATTACGATACCTGGCACGAAACCGAGGAGTCGGTAACCATCGAAATGGCCCTTGCCAACCTGGCACGTAATGCCGATACAGCAAAGAGGATTATAGGAATAGTGGCGGGGCGTATTCCCCAGAGACGGGAATGTGTCTGTGCCCAAGCGCTTAAGGATGCCATTATCACCGCCCCGGAGAAGATCCCTGAGCGAATGAAAAAGGACCTGGCCCTATTGATTGGAAAGTATATTAAGTAGGAGAGAGTTTGCCAAGGTTTGAGCTAAGCGGGATGCCAACTGCGGTGGGAAGCATGCCTCACACCGACCCCAAAGAGGCCTGCTCACTAGTGGCTAAGTTTCTACCTGAAATACCTGCCTGGCCTCAACTACCTAAGCGCTCCTTCCTGGAGAACATGTATGCCCAGTTCAGCGAGGGCTTCCCCGGGGTGGTCATTAAAGGGGAGCGTATTTATGTCGATCGTTCTAAAGACCTGGAAGGGCCCCTGGAACAGCTCTACGCCTCCTATTTGGAGAATGAGATCGGGAAATATGCCCTAAGCTCCGACTATGCAGCAGGGCTTCATGCTTTCCTCTCTATGGAACTTGGGGTGCCCTTTGCCGTTAAGGGTCATGTGACCGGACCGGTTACCTGGGGGCTTGCGGTGACCGATGAGCACCGCCGCCCAGTCATCTATGACGATACCCTTGCCGATGCCTTGGCCAAGCACCTCCATCTAAAGGCGGTCTGGCAGGAGAGGGAGCTTAAGGCCGTCTCTCCCAACACCATCATCTTTGTCGATGAGCCCTATATGACCTCCATTGGCTCCGCCTTTGTTTCCCTCTCTCAGGAGCAGGTAACAGGCCTTTTGGAGGAAGTTTTCGCCGGCATCAGCGGGCTGAAGGGGGTCCACTGCTGTGGCAATACCGATTGGTCGATACTGCTTTCCACATCCCTGGACATTCTAAGTTTTGACGCCTATAATTATGGCTCTACCATCGCCCTTTATCCTGAGGAGGTGAAAACATTTCTGGAGCGCAGTGGCGTTATCGCCTGGGGGAGCGTGCCCCATGATGAACAAGACCTGAACGGGGAGACAGTGAAAAGCCTTATCGACCGCCTGGAGGAGGGAATAGGAGCACTTAATCGGAAAGGGGTCAGCTTCCGCCTTCTGACAGAGCGGTGTCTGGTTACCCCCTCCTGCGGTCTGGGGTCGATCTCTGAGGAAGCGGCAGCATGGGCTTTGGAGCTCCTGGCCGGGGTGTCAAAGGAGTTGAGAAAACGGTATATCAAAGAGGGATAAGATGGTGGAATGCCGCATTGATGCCAACAAGGAGATATGCCCCTGTACCTACGAGCCCTGTGAGCGGAAGGGTAAGTGCTGCGATTGTATCAGCCACCACAGGAGTCATGGCGAGCTGCCGGGCTGCCTCTTCCCGCCGGAGGTCGAGAGGACCTACGACCGCTCTATCAGTAAATTCGTCGAGGTTTACAGCAGAAGAAGATGAACCGCGGTGTTGCAGCGAAGATTGGGGCGGACAAATTTTGAGGCCTCAGTGGTGGGATTCGGCGGCATCCCGATCCAGTATCAGCCAAGGGAGGAGGCAGTAAGGGTGGTGAGGCGCGCCATCGAGCTAGGGGTGAATTTCATTGATACCGCTCACTCCTATGGCGATAGCGAGGATAAGATCGGCGCGGCGATTAAGGGGATAAGGGAGAAGCTTTTTATCTCCACCAAGACCCATTTTCGCACCAAGAGCGAGGTCAAAAGGAGCATTGAGGAGAGCCTGCACCGCCTCGCCATTGATAAGATCGACCTCATCTTCATCCACGGTGTGGACAGCGATGAGGAGCTAGAGCACCGCCTGAAGATGGGAGTGCTTGAAGCGATGAAGGAGGCCAGAGAGACAGCTAAGGTGGACTACATCGGGATCAGTGGGCATCAAAACGACGTGCTGGTGCGGGCGATAAAAACAGGGGAGTTCGATGTGGTTATGGCCACCTATAACATCAGCAATGACGATGGCGGTCGGGAGCTTTTCCCATTGGCCTGGGACCTCGATGTAGGCGTGGCCGTGATGAAACCACTGGGTGGCGGCTACCTGGCGGTACCTCCCGAGATGGTGCAATTCAAGGTGGCGGATAGAGCAACGAGCACTGCCGAGGCCTCGCTGAGATTCGTATTGAGCAATCCTTACATCACCACTGTGATTCCTGGGATGGGCAAAATTAAAGAGGTGGAGGAGGATGTGCCGCTGGGCAGTGTCCCTCAGCGGATGCCCCCAAGCGAGGTGAAAGGGCTTCAGGCGAGGGCTAAGGAGGTGGGCTTTACCTTCTGCCAGGGATGTGGCTACTGCCCGCCCCTATGCCCCCAGGGGATCCGAATTGATGAGGTGTTTCGTCTCTTGGTGTTCCACGAGCAGTATGGGATGAGGGAATGGGCGAAAATTGTTTATCAGGAAAGCCATGAGGCCGAGGTGGCGCTGTGTGATGAGTGCCGGTCCTGTGTGGAGATTTGCCCTGCCCAGCTTGACATACCAGCCAAGCTCAAGGAGGCGTCGGCCATCTTAGGGTCAAAACATTAATACCATGAATAAGAGAAAAAGGGTAGCTCAACTGAAGCATCGCAAGAAAATGAAGAAGCTGAAGGAGAAGAGGAGGGTGGAGAGGGGGACGTGAAAAAGGCCTATCTGCTCACCGGCGGCCCCGGTGTGGGCAAGACCACGATCATTAAGCAGGCGCTCGATAAGGCGCAACCGCGGGCAGGTGGATTTTTCACCGAGGAGATAAGAACAGGAGGGGTAAGGCAGGGCTTCAGGATCGTCACCCTGGACGGGCAAAGCGCTATCCTGGCCCACATCGATATCAAAAGCCCCTACCGGGTTAGCAAGTATGGGGTAGACATTGAGGGTTTGGATAGGGTGGGCGTCGCGGCTCTTCGGGAAGCGACCCAGAAGCGCGATCTGGTGGTGATTGACGAGATCGGGAAAATGGAGCTTTCTTCGCCCTATTTCAAGGAAGCGGTCTTAGAGGCCATAAATAGCGAGAAAAGAGTGTTGGGAACGATAATGCTCTCCTCACACCCCTGGGCCGATGAGATAAAGCGACACCCCAGCGTGGTTACCATCACGGTGACGAGGACAAATCATCGGGATGCACTAGGGCAGGTGCTTGATTGGCTAAGTAAGGAAGTGTGAGGTTGGGAAATGGCGGAAAGACCACCGCTAGTTCAGGCACTCCTCGCCCCACAGGCATATCCTCATCATCCGCAAGAGATTGACCTGGCGCAGACGCAGATGTCTTTCATTTTCCTCACCGGAGATTATGTCTATAAGGTGAAAAAGTCGGTGAATCTCGGCTATCTGGACTACACCACTCTGGAGAAAAGAAGGCACTTTTGCCATCAAGAAGTGCTGCTGAACAGGCGGCTTTGTCCTGAGGTCTACCTTGGTGTGGTGCCGATAACTGAGGAAAATGGTGAGTATGCTATTGATGGAAGAGGGGAGATAGTTGAATATGCGGTGAAGATGCGCCAGTTGCCGGATGACAGGATGATGGATAGTCTGATTCGCAATAACAAGCTGTCTCCGGAGATGGTGGTTCGAGTGGCCCGAAAGCTGGCGAGATTTCACAAGGGGGCGGAAACTAACGATGAGATCGCTTGCTACGGTGACCTCAGCATCCTGATAACCAATACGGAGGAGAACTTTGACCAGACGGAGAAATACATTGGCATCTCCATATTAAGGCGAAAATACGATGCCATCAAATCCTACACCCGAAGTTTTATAGAAGGAAATGCTGCCCTATTTCATCAAAGGACGAGAAATGGCAGGATCAGGGACTGCCACGGTGACCTTCATGCCGCGCACGTCTGCTTCACCAATGGCATCCACATCTTCGACTGTATCGAATTCAATGACCGCTTCCGCTATTGTGATGTGGCCAGTGAGATCGCCTTCCTGGCGATGGACCTGGATTTTCTTGAACGTCCTGACCTCTCGAGACGCTTTGTTGAAGCGTATATACAAGCATCCGGTGACTGGGGAATAGAGGAGCTTCTCAACTTCTATAAGTGCTATCGCGCCTACGTGCGGGGGAAGGTGGAAAGCTTTAAGCTCGATGACGTGCACCTTTCAGAAGAGGAGAAGGACAGGGTTTTAGATATCGCCAGGAGGTATTTCAAGCTTGCCGAATCGTATATATCACATATATGATACATCCAGAACCAAAATAAACCGGGTTACGCGGACGCTGATTTCATCTATTGGCTGTTAGGCGGAATCGAAAAGCGGAATGACCGATTGCTTAAAGAATAATAAAATAAGGAGGAGTCTGAGCAGGAGGGTATTGATTATCGCAGGAACCTTTTCTGTAGGGCTCGGAATCCTTGGAATATTTTTGCCTCTTTTACCTACAACTCCTTTCCTTTTACTTGCTGCTGCATGCTATGCTAGAAGTTCAGAAAGATTTTCAAATTGGCTCTTAAATAACAAGTTGTTGGGAAATTACATTAAGAATTATCGAGAGAAAAAGGAGGTTCCATTAAAAGTAAAGGCTTTAACCATTTCCCTTTTATGGATAACTATAGGGTGTTCAGTTGTTTTTGCAGTTCATGTTCTTTTAGTTAGGATAATCTTGATTCTAATAGCTATTGGCGTTACTATACATATCCTCCATATTCGGACTTTAAAACGAGGTGACGAATTGAAAGAGCCATTTGCCAAATTCGTAGAAGCTGAGCTAGGACCTGGAGTTCTACTTATCACGTGTGGCCTCCCAGGCACATGGAAAACTGAGACGAGTGAGGAAGTATCGCGGATAAAGGGCTACCCCATCCTGCGAAGCGACCTGATCAGGCTGGAGGTACTGAAAAACGAGGACATATTCGATGAAAAGGTCGCCTCGAATATGGACAAACGAATGATGGTCTACGATGAGCTGTTCCGTCGGGCTGATCAGTGCATGGAAAAGGGCAGTGGCGCGATACTCGATGCCACCTTCATCACACAATCGCTAAGGAAGCGTGCTGCCGAGCTGGCAGCCAGATACAATCAAACCTTGGTCATACTGCAGACCCACTGTCCCCGAGAGGTAGCTATCGCCCGAATACTACGCCGGACTAAAGAGGACTATGAGTCGAACGCCCTCACCGAGCAGGCCTACATCAATAATGAGAAGAAGTTCGAAAAGGTTGACCTGGATAGCTTGAAGCGCGAGCAGCCGAACCTTGACATTATCCACCTGGTTGTAGATACCCAGCATGACCAGCCCGAGAATTGGTATGTTATTGGTGTGGCCAAGAAATAGGAATGAAAATAGATTTACATATCCATACCAACTGCTCAGATGGCGCTCTCGCCGTCGAGGAGATCTTCCCCGAGGCGAAAAAGAGAAAGATCGATCTAATATCGGTAACTGACCACGATTCAATAGACTGCCAGGAGAGGGCGGTTGCCCTGGCCAGAGAGTATGGTATATCCTATATCGCTGGAGTAGAATTGAATGTGACATTCCCCTATCTTGGGAGATCCATCTCCCTGGACTTCCTGGGGTACCAGTATAACATTGGCAATCCGGAGCTAAGAGATAAGCTTCAGTTGATAAGAGAACATAGGGAGGCAAGAGCACGTCGAATCTTGGAGAAGCTGAACGCTGAGTTCGATAAAGAGGGCATCGAAAGGTTCACCGAGAAGGACCTCAGGAATATCCAGGACAGCGTCGATGGCGTATTCGGTCGTCCCCATATCGCCAGCTACCTGATGGCAAAGGGGATTGTCCGGGACCGGCAAGAGGCATTCGATAAATATCTGGTCAGGTGCGATGTGCCCAAATATCCGCTTTCCCTTGCTGAGGCGTCAAGGCTGATCAGGAACGCTGGCGGCATACTTGTACACGCCCACCCCAATGACCCCAATGGGACGTCTCTGGCAAGCATAACGCCCGATCTCCAGGAGCAGACGAAGATCATCACCGAATATATGTTAGAATACCTCGATGGTATCGAGTGCTGGCATTCCAGGCATGATGAGCAGACCACTGCTCACTACATCGAGTTTGCCAAAAGGCATGGCCTATCCATGACCGGCGGCAGCGATTGTCATCAAAAACTGACCCTGCTCGGCACTTTGGATATCCCTGACTGGGTTGCTGATCAGTTCAAACGAACGTAGGAGGTTTTGCGAAAAAATGGCGCAATTAAAAGCCGAGGTTAAAGATTTGACCTTAGCGCCTGGAGGGCTGCAGCGGATTGAGTGGGCCTCCCGTGAGATGCCGGTACTCAGGTTAATCCGTGAGCGCTTTGCCCGAGAGAAGCCCCTTAAGGGGGTCAAGGTCTCCGCCTGTCTCCACATCACCACCGAGACTGCGAACCTGGCGCTGGTCTTCAAAGAGGGTGGTGCCGAAATGGCGCTCTGTGCCTCAAACCCCCTCTCCACCCAGGATGATGCCGCCGCCGCCCTGGTAGCGGAGTATGGCATCCCTGTCTATGCGATGAAGGGGGAGGATAGCAAAACCTACTATAAGCATATCAAGGCCGCCCTGGACCATAGCCCTCATATCACCCTGGACGATGGCGCCGACTTGGTATCGACGATTCACAAGGAGCGTCAAGAACTTGCCACCAATATTATCGGAGGCACTGAAGAGACTACTACCGGGTGTATCCGACTGAGGAGCTTGGCACGGCAGGGGAAGCTCCTCTACCCTATCATCGCCGTCAATGAGGCTGATTCGAAGCACTTCTTCGATAATCGCTATGGCACAGGGCAGAGCACCATCGACGGCATCACCCGAGCTACCAATATCCTCTGGGCTGGGAAGAAGGTGGTCGTCTGCGGCTATGGCTGGTGCGGGAGAGGGGTAGCGATGAGGGCGCGTGGCATGGGAGCCCATGTCATAGTGACCGAGGTCGAGCCCATCCGCGCCCTGGAGGCGGTCATGGATGGCTACCCGGTGATGCCCATCGCTGAGGCAGCGAAGACCGGGGACATATTCATCACCCTCACTGGAGACATCAGCGTTCTCGACAAGGCGCACTTCTCCTCGATGAAGGACGGGGCGATCGTGGCCAACAGCGGACATTTCAATGTGGAGATCGACATCCCAGCCCTAGAGAAGATGGCAAAAGCCAAGCGCCGCCTCCGCCCCTACGTTGACGAATACACCCTTCCCGATGGCAGGCGAATCTTCCTCCTCGCCGAGGGCAGGCTGATCAACCTGGCCGCTGCCGAGGGGCATCCGGCAAGCGTTATGGACATGAGCTTCGCCAATCAGGCGCTCTGTGTGGAGTATATGGTGAAAGGGGGAAAGGTCGAGCCCGGGGTTTACCCCGTGCCCAAGGAGATCGACCAGCAGGTTGGCAGGCTGAAGCTAGCCTCCATGGGAATCACTATTGATACGCTTACTGAGGAACAAAGAAAATATCTGGAGAGCTGGGAGGCAGGTACATAAAACAAAAAGGAGACAACGATGACAACTTTTATGAGCGCACCCTCGCTATTCCTCACCTCCGAGTCGGTTACCGAAGGCCACCCCGATAAGCTCTGCGACCTGATCTCTGATGCCATCCTCGACGCCATCCTGGCCAAGGACCCTATGGCAAGGGTAGCCTGCGAGGTAGCAGCGACCACCGGGTTGGTCATCGTCATGGGGGAGATCACCACCGACTGCTATGTGGAGATCCAGAACATCGTTCGAGAGGTGGTGCGCGATGTGGGCTATACCCGGGCGAAGTATGGATTTGACTGCGACACCTGCGGGGTGATGGTCTCCATCAAGGAGCAGTCAGAGGATATCGCTATAGGGGTGGACAAATCGCTGGAGGCAAGGAGCGGTAAGGTTAATAACGAGATCGAGACCCTGGGCGCTGGCGACCAGGGGATGATGGTGGGCTTTGCCTGCAACGAGACCCCTGAGCTCATGCCCCTCACCATCTCCCTGGCCCATAAGCTATGCAAGCGCCTCGCCGAGGTGAGGAAGGACGGCCCCCTGCACTATCTCCGCCCCGATGGCAAGTCCCAGGTAACGGTGGAGTACTCCAGGGGTGTTCCCCAGCGGGTCGATAGCGTGGTGATTGGCGCCCAGCATGACCCTACGGTCAGCCACGATGTTATCGAGCGCGATATTATCAAGCAGGTGATCAAGGCCGTGATCCCCGCCTCCTTATTGGATAAGAGGACGAAGTATTATGTCAATGCCACGGGTCGCTTTGTAATCGGGGGGCCAATGGGCGATTGCGGGCTCACCGGGCGCAAGAACTTGGTCGATACCTATGGCGGTATCGCCAGGCATGGCGGGGGCTCCTTCTCGGGGAAGGACCCCACCAAGGTAGATCGCTCCGCAGCCTATGCGGCAAGGTATGCTGCCAAGAACCTGGTGGCCGCGGGACTCGCTGACCGTCTGGAGCTCCATATCTCCTATGCCATCGGAGTAGCTCATCCCCTTTCCATCTCTATAGAGACCTTTGGCACCAGAAAGGTTCCCGATGAGGTTATTATTGCCCTGATTCATAAGCACTTCGACTTTCGCCCGGGGGCGATCATCGAGTCCATGAACCTGCGTCGCCCAATCTACCGGCAAACCGCCAGCTATGGCCACTTCGGTCGCACCGATATCGACCTCCCCTGGGAGAAGACTGATAAGGCGGCTGTGCTCAGGGCCGAGGCCGGGCTTAAAGGGTGAGCAAGCCAGAGTTGACGCAAGCGCCACAAGTAGCTAAAGTATGAATTAGGCCAAACCCTGGTAGCATTCGGCGAAATTTTCGTACTATAGAGACGCTCAGTTTCCCAGGGGGCATCTTTATAGGAATCGTTTAAGGAAGAGCGAAAAAGTGAAGGCGGTGATCCTAGTCGGCGGTGAGGGGACAAGGCTTCGCCCTCTTACCTTTAATACGCCCAAGGCTATGGTGCCAATTGTGAACAGGCCATTCCTGGAGCATATGATCGAATACCTGAAGGGGCATGGCATAGACGACATTATCCTGACCCTCTGTTACCTTCCCGATTATATCCAGCGCTATTTTGGCGATGGCAGCAACTACGGGGTAAAGCTAACCTATACTATGGAAGACTCCCCCCTAGGAACAGCAGGGTCAGTGAAAAACGTTGCAGAGCACCTTGATGAAACCTTCTTCGTCTTTAACGGCGATATATTCACCGACATCGACCTTACGGCGATGCTGGAGCTTCATCAGCAGCAGGGATCGAAGGCCACCATCGCCCTAACCCAGGTGGAGGACCCCACCATCTATGGAGTAGTGGAGACTAGCGCTGAAGGGAGGGTGCAGCGTTTTATCGAGAAACCGAGCCGGGATGCGGTAACCACCAACATGATCAACGCCGGTGCCTACATTCTGGAGCCCGAAGTGCCAAGCCACATCCCCAAGGACGAAAACTTCACCTTTGAGCACGGTGTCTTCCCCCTTCTTCTGGAGCGCGGCGACCCGGTCTACGGCTACCCATCCGATGCCTATTGGATCGACATCGGTACCCCAGAGAAATACCTGAAGCTTCACCATGACCTGCTCACGGGAATGATCACCAGGCGCTTCCCCGGTGAGCATGCTGGCGAGGGGATATGGGTTGAGCAGGGCGGTGACATCCACCCGCAGGCTGAGCTTGAGGGGCCAGCGGTAATTGGCAGAAATTGCGTCATTGGTTCTAGGGCGCGGGTAAAGGGGCCCTCTGCCATCGGGCCAGATTGCAGGATTGGGGCGGGCAGCCTCATTGCGGGGGCAGTAGTCTGGCAGAACACTCGCCTTGGCCAGGGGGTATCGCTCAGGAATTGTGTGCTTGCGGAAAATGTATTTGTTGGAGATCGAAGTCAGGTTATGGAGGGTTGCGTCCTGGGCCATAATGTGATCGTGGGGAGTGATAAAAGATTGAACCGGGGCACTAAGGTTTGGCTCGAGGAAAATCTCTCCTCTCCCGAGGCTGCAAGGAGGTAATGGTGCGCATCCTTATCACCGGTGTTACCGGGATGACAGGCAGTTACCTTGCGGACTATCTGCTCCAAATGGAAGGTTTGGAGGTCTATGGCACATTTCGCTGGCGCAGCAGAATGGACAACCTGGATAACCTGAAAGAGGATGGGAGGCTGAACATCATCGCCAGCGGCCTCGAGACAACATCGCTCAATCGAAGCGATCTATCAAAACTTAACCTCATGGAGGCGGATATAACTGATCCCTTCTCCATGAAGCGCGTGGTCACCGCGGTGAAACCGGATCGTATCTTTCATCTCGCCGCCCAGAGCTATGTCCTCGTGTCATGGATTGCCCCTGCGGAAACGCTCAATACAAATGTCATTGGAGAGGTTAACCTCTTGGAGGCGGTGCGGGCCGCAGGGATCGACCCGATAATCCACATCGCAGGCTCGTCTGAGGAATATGGCTACGTCCTGCCCGATGAGCTCCCGGTGAAGGAGACAAATCCCCTCCGCCCCTTAAGCCCCTATGGGGTGAGCAAGGTAGCCCAGGAGATGCTCGCCTATCAATACTTCAGGAGCTATGGTCTGAAGACCATTATCACCCGTGGGTTCAATCATGAGGGGCCGAGGAGGGGAGAGGTGTTTGTCACTTCAAGCTTTGCAAAGCAGATCGCCGAGATCGAGAAGGGGCTTAAAGAGCCCATGCTCTATACCGGGGACCTTTCTAGCAAGCGGGACTGGTCCGATGTGCGGGACTTCGTGAGGGCATACTGGCTGGTAGCAGAAAAGGGCACTCCTGGGGAGGTTTATAATATCGGCAGCGGTGTGGCAAGGGAGGTGAGGGAGATGCTCGATATGCTCCTGGGCATGACCGATATCAGCATCGAGGTCAGGGAGGATCCCGCCAGGCTTCGCCTCTCCGATGCGAAGGTGCTTGTCTGCGATGCCACCAAGTTTCAGAAGCTTACCGGCTGGCAGCCTCAAATCCCCTTTGAAAAGACCCTGAAGGACCTGCTGAACTATTGGCGAGAGAGGGTTTAAATTGACTACTCCCATTAAATTTGGCACCGATGGCTGGCGGGGGATCATCGCCGAGGATTTCACCTTTGATAACGTGAGGATATGTGCCCAGGGCGTAGCCGAGTACCTTAATGGGACGGGTCTTGCCCACCGGGGCTTGGTTGTGGGCTATGATACCAGGTTTGCCTCCGAGGACTTTGCTGCCGCCGCTGCCGAGGTTGCGGCCGCTAATGGGATCAGGGTTTATCTTTGCCAAGAGGCTACCCCTACCCCGGTAATTAGCTACGCTATCCTAGCGAAACAGGCCGGTGGGGCGATCGTGATCACTGCTAGCCACAACCCGGGAGCTTGGAATGGCTTTAAGTACAAGCTGGAGAGCGCCTGCAGCGCCTCTACAGAGGTTATCACTGAGCTGGAGAGGCATATCTCCCGGATCCAGGCCAGCGGTGTGGTGAAGCAGATTCCATTGGAACAGGCACTAGAGGATGGCTTGGTGATGAGGTTCGATCCATCCCTCCCCTATTTTGAACATATCGGGGAGCTGGTGGACCTGGAGAGGCTGCGCCAGAGCGGACTGAAGGTGATAGTGGACTCGATGTATGGAGCGGGAGCTGGATATTTCAAGGGTATTCTGAGCGGGGGCACCACGGAGGTTATTGAGATACACGGTGAGCGAAATCCCCTGTTCCCTGGCCTCCAGCCCGAGCCCATAGCCTCAAACCTGGGCGAGCTTTCCGCTAGAGTGAAGGGAGAAGGGGCCAGCGTGGGTCTAGCCACCGATGGCGATGCCGACCGCATTGGCATCGTAGATGAGAAGGGGGAATTTCTTACCCCCCTTCAGGTCTTTGCCTTGCTAGCCCTCTATCTTCTAGAGGTCTGCGGCGAGCGTGGCTCCATTGTCAAGACGATAACATCGACGAGCATGCTCCATCGATTAGGGGAGCTTTATGGGGTGTCGGTCCACGAAACCCCCGTAGGTTTCAAGTATGTGGCCCCTAAGATGATTGCCGAGGATGCCCTGATCGGTGGTGAAGAGAGCGGTGGCTTTGGCTTCCGCGGCCATATGCCAGAGCGCGATGGCATCCTCTCCGGACTCCTCTTTCTTGACCTGATGATCAGAGAACAAAAGAGCCCCTCCCAACTAATAGACTACCTCTTTAGCAAAGTAGGTCCCCACTACTACGAGCGTATTGACGTTGAATTCCCCACGGAGGAACGGGAAGTGGTTACCCATCGCCTCTCTAGGAGCAGGCCCAGCCATATCGAGAACACCGCGGTCACCGGGTTAGACACCAGCGATGGCTTTCTTTTTTCACTGGCCGATCGCAGCTGGCTGCTCATCCGCTTTTCGGGGACGGAGCCTATTCTTCGCATCTACGCCGAGAGCGACAGCCCTGCCAGGGTAAAGAGGCTCCTAGCCGCGGGAAGAAGGATGGCGGGGGTTTAGGTTATGGTAAACCTGGATGCCCTCGAAGTCTACAAGAGACTCGATCCCTCCAATATGATAGGGAGAATTGGCGAATTGCCTCAGCAGTGCCTCAAGGCATGGCGGAGCGCTATCGACTTCCCGCTGCCCTCCGATTACTCCAATGTGGACCAAGTGGTCATTCTGGGAATGGGAGGCTCCGCTATCGGCGGCGACCTGGTACGCACGCTGGCGATGACGGAGGGTAAGATTGCCGTTCTGGTGCATCGGGACTACCATTTGCCCCAACAGGTCGATGAGCGGACCCTGGTCATCGCCTCCAGCTATTCCGGTGACACTGAGGAGACCCTCTCCGCCTTCTCTCAGGCTCTCCAGACACCCGCCAAGAAGCTGGCGATCACCACCGGCGGTCGGTTGGGGACCCTCGCTGCGGGAAAGGGCATTCCCGTGTTTACCTTCCACTATAAAGCGGAGCCTCGCGCCGCCTTCGGCTACAGCTTTTTTTCGCTCCTGGCCTTTTTTCAAAAGCTGGGACTTATCACTATCGAGCCGCAGGATGTAGATGAGACGATAGAGGTCCTTGAGGAGCTATCGCTAAATCTGGGCAAGGGTATCCCACTCAAGGCAAACCCAGCCAAGCAGTTAGCGACCAAGCTTTTGGGGTGTTTGGTGATTATCTATGGGGCAGGCATCCTCTCCGAGGTGGCCTATCGCTGGAAGACCCAATTCAACGAGTGCAGCAAGGCCTGGGCCTTCGCTGAGTACTTTCCTGAGCTGAACCACAATGCTGTGGTCGGCTATAGATTCCCCTTATGGTTGAGGCCGGAGAGGGGGGAGAGCGAAAAAGCCTTCGTGATCATGCTGCGTGCTCCCTCGCTTCATCCCCGCATCCTGATGCGCTATAAGGTCACCGGCGAGATCCTCGCCAATGCTGGGGTTGCCTATGAGGTGATAGAGGCTAAGGGGGAGAGACCCTTGAGCCAGATGATGAGCGCGGTGCTCCTTGGTGACTATGTTAGCTACTACCTAGCGATGCTGAATGAGGTCGACCCATCACCGGTGGCGGCTATCGATTACCTGAAGGAAAGGCTTGCCTCGTTCGAATAGCTAAACGCCACCTGAACCATTCATAGTGTCCATCAATGGTTTACTGAGGGCGAGATACGACATGAGAATCTGGGCCTGCCCAGGGCGAAAAGAGATTTTATCTCTTTGTGTACTGCTTCGCTTTGCGGGCGCGGATCAGGCCGTATTTCTTTCGTTCCTTCACTCGAGGGTCACGGGTAAGAAGCCCATAACTGCGCAGTAGCGGCTTCAGGTTTTCATCAGCCATCACCAGGGCACGGGCAATCCCGTGTCGGATAGCACCTGCCTGCCCCGCATAGCCACCCCCGGTCACCTTAACGCTAACACTGAACCTTTCCAGGTTATCGGTTACTGCCAGCGGCTCCAGGATCGCCTTCCTGAGCCTATCTTGAAGGAATAGCTCCTCATAGGGCTGGCCATTGACCACAATGGCTCCCGCTCCCGAAAACAGCCTCACCCGAGCCACCGCATTCTTCCTTCTTCCCGTGGCGTAAAAGTAGCCCTTATCGTTCAACTACGCCCCCTTTTTCGGGTTTCTCCGCCTGAGCTTGATGGGGGTGCGTATCTCCCGGATAGACCTTAAGCCTGCTCAGCATATCACTGCCCAGCCGATTTTTGGGTAGCATCCCCTTCACGGCATATTCGATCACCCGGGTGGGGTAAGTCTCTATCATCTTGGCAAAGGTGGTGCCTTTGAGTCCGCCGGGATAATTGGAATGACGATAGTAGAGCTTTTGCTGCGCCTTTTTACCGGTCACCCTGACCTGCGCCGCATTTACCACGATGACGAAGTCTCCAGTGTTCAGGTGAGGGGCATATATTGGCTTGTGTTTGCCCATAAGCAGGGTGGCTACCTCCGATGCCAGCCGGCCCAGAGTCTTCCCTGAGGCATCGATAACATGCCACTGGGGTGTGAGGTCTGCGGATTTAGTGCTATAGGTCTTCATTTAACACCACTGGGGTAATTGACCTTCAAAAGACACAGCCCATGTGGCGGGAGCACCGGCCCCGCTGTAGCGGGCTTTTTTGACCGCAAAATCTCATGAAAGGCGGCTACATCGCTCTTCCCCAATCCCACCTTCACCAGAGCGCCTACGGTATGGCGCACCTGGTGGGGTAAGAAGGAATTGGCCACCATCTGGCAGGTCACCAGATCCCCCTCTCTGACCACCTCCGCCCGATAAACAGTGCGCACCGTATTTTTTCGACCGTTGAGGGAGCTAGCAAAGGGAGCGAAATCATGAGTTCCCAAAAGGGCCTGGCAGGCCTCGTTCATCGCTGCGACCAGGAGAGGCCTGGGCACAAAGTAGGCACTCCGCCGCAGGAACGGGGAAGGGGGCACACTATTCCAGATGTAGTAGCAATACTCCCTGCTCACAGCGTCTCTCCTGGGGTCGAACTCATCGTTAACCTCAAAAGCATCCCTAACGGCGATGTCCTCCGGCAGATAATAGTTGAGCGCCTGGGCAAGGGTCTTTGGGGGGAGTGGGGAATCGGTGCGCAAGGCAACTACCTGCCCTTTAGCGTGAACCCCCTGGTCAGTGCGGCCGGCAGATGAGATGCGAATCTTCTCCCCGGTAATCGTCGTTAGGGCACGCTCAAGCTCACCCTGAATGGTGGGCACCTTTGCCTGAATCTGAAATCCGCGGTATCTGGTGCCCTCGTATTCCACAATAAGAGCGATTTTCATAATTACTCCACCAATTCCAGTTGCGCCATGGGTGCGCCATCGCCGAGGCGAGGCCCGAGTTTAATTATCCGGGTATAGCCACCAGGGCGCTGGGCATACCTGGGGGCAAGCTCATCAAACAACTTCGCCACCACCTTCTTATCAGTTACAAAGGCCAGCGCCTGACGACGACTATGCAGGGTGCCATCCCTGCCCAAGGTAATTATCCTCTCCGCCATGCTCCGAACCTCTTTCGCCTTGGCCTCAGTGGTCACGATCTTTCCATATCTTAAAAGGTCGGTTACAAGGTTTCGATACATCGAAACCCGGTGACCCGTTGGCCTGGAGAGCTTTCGGCCGGCAACACGGTGCCTCATCGCTAAAAATCCTCCGCTGGTCCATCTTCTGCCTGACCCTCCTCCGAGACGAAGCCCATCGCCCTAAGCTGCCTCATTACCTCCTCCAGTGCCTTTTGCCCGAAGTTTTTTATGTTAAGCAATTCCCCCTCACTCTTCTCAAATAGCTCCCCTGCCTTGGCGATCCCGGCCCTCTTCAGACAGTTAGAGGTACGCACGGAGAGGCCCAGCTCCTCAATAGACATATTATATTGCTCCAGGGAAATGGGGAGGCGAGGCTGTTTTTCCCCTACCCTTAGCGGGACCCTAGCGAGTTCATAAAATAGCTGGAATTGCTCGATTAACAGATGGGCGCTCTGGCTCACCGCATCAACCGGGGATATGGTGCCATCAGTCCACACATCAAGGATCAGTCTCTCGTAGCTGAGTTGCCCCACGCTGATGGTCTCGATACTATAATTAACCTTGCGCACCGGGGTGAAGACAGCAGCTACGGGGATCACCCCGAGGGGAAGACCGTCACTCTGGCCCGCCG
The DNA here is from genome assembly GCA_964583545.1 of uncultured Dehalococcoidales bacterium. Taxonomy (GTDB): domain Bacteria; phylum Chloroflexota; class Dehalococcoidia; order E44-bin15; family E44-bin15; genus CAZOVW01. The sequence continues at coordinate 18,882 of CAZOVW010000001.1, forward strand.
GTCGATATCCCTTACCCTGTTCCACATTGAACTCCACGTTCAGCTTGGCCTCGGGGGAATCCAGGGTAGCCAGGTGAAGTTCGGGGTTCACTACCTCGAAATCGGCCGAGGGCTCGATGTCTCCAGCCAAAACTTGGACCTCACCCTCAGCCCTCAGCTCTAGCTTACCCCCACGGGATGAGAGGGGACGGAGCCTAATCGCCTTCACATTCAGGAGAAAGTCTATGGTGTCCTCCTTCATGTGAGGGATAGTGGAGAACTCGTGCTGCACTCCATCGATCCTGAGCCAGGTTACCGCGACACCGGGAAGGGAGCTAAGGAGCACACGCCGCAGGGCATTGCCCAAGGTAATACCAAAACCACTCTCCAGAGGCTCGGTGATGAAGCGACCATATTTGTCAGAGATTTCCGCACATTCTATCTGGGGCATCACGACATCAGACAAGTAGCTACCTCCAAAAAAAACTATCGAGAATAATATTCCACGATGACTTTCTCATCGATCCTAAGTTCGATGTCACTGCGGCTAGGCGGGGCCAGGACTCGAGCGAAGAGCTTTTCCCGGTCCAGGCTCAGCCACTCGGGAACTATCTTATCCTCGATCTGCTGAGCCACCCTTTTATAGTACTCCGTTGCAGCGCCCCTTTCACACCACGCGATCACATCCCCCACCTTAACCACGTAAGAGGGGATATCCGTCTTACGCCCATTAATGGTGATATGGCCATGGTGCACTATCTGGCGAGCCTGCCTTCGTGAGTCAGCGAAACCAAGGCGATAGACCACATTATCAAGCCTCATCTCCAAGATCTGGAGCAGGTTTTCGCCAGTAACCCCAGGTCGCCTCTCCGCCTCAGCGAAATGCCTGCGAAACTGCCTTTCCAACAATCCGTAGGTATGCCTCGCCTTCTGCTTCTCCCTTAGCTGGAGGCCGCGGTCAGACATTTTTCGGCGCTGCGGGCGCTGCCGCCCAGGAGGTAGACTGCGCCGCTCCATAGCGCACTTTTTAGTAGTGCACCGCTCTCCCTTTAACATCAGTTTCTCGCCCTGCCGCCGGCAGAGCCGACAAACCGGTCCTATATATCGAGCCATTTTTCACCTTTTCGCCCTATTACTTTTTCCCAAAGGGGTCACGAGCAGGGGGGCAGTTTCCCTTCCGCTGAAAGCTTTACTCATATCCTCCTCCTCTTTCTGGGACGGCAGCCATTGTGGGGGATGGGGGTTACATCCCTGATCCCGGTAATCGTGAGCCCTGCCGATCGAAGGGAGCGAATCGCCGCTTCACGCCCGCTCCCAGGCCCCTTCACATAGACCTCAACCTGCCTTAGCCCATGCTCCATCCCCCTCCTCGCTGTCTGTTCCGCAGCAAGCTGCGCGGCATAGGGAGTTCCCTTGCGCGATCCTTTAAAGCCAGCGGTGCCCGAACTCCCCCAGGCGATGGAATTGCCCGAGGGGTCGGTAAGGGTAATGATGGTATTGTTGAAGGTGGATTGGATATAGGCGCGACCCTTGGGGATAGCCTTCCTTTCCCTTCTTTTAACCCGCGTCGGTTTCTTTTTATCTGGCATTGCGCTCCTTTACTTCCTGGTCACAGTGCGGCGACGCCCAGCGACAGTCTTGCGAGCACCCCTTTTGGTGCGGGCGTTGGTTCGGGTGCGCTGCCCACGAGCAGGCAACCCCCGACGATGCCTGATGCCACGGTAACTGCCGATCTCGATGAGCCGCTTAACGTTGAGATTGACCTTCCGCCTCAGTTCCCCTTCCACCTTGTACTCGCGATCGATAACCTCCCGAATCTGGCTGGCCTCCCTCTCGCTAAGGTCCCTGACTTTGGTATCAGGGTTGACCCCGCTTTGCGCCAGGATTCTCTGGCTCACAGAGCGTCCAATACCGTAGATGGAGCATAATCCAATCTCGATTCGCTTGTTCTTGGGAAGGTCTACCCCTGCTATCCTTGCCATCTTTCCACCGTTTTCAGCATGGATTTAAACTATCCCTGCCTCTGCTTATGTCTAGGGTTCTCGCAGATCACCCGAACCACGCCCTTTCGCTTTACCACCTTACACTTTTCACATCGCCGCTTAACTGAAGCCTGAACCTTCATGCTTCGCTCCTTACACCGCACATAAATCTATCTAAAACGATAGGTGATCCTGCCCCTCGTGAGGTCATAAGGGGAAAGCTCCACCAATACCTTATCGCCACGAAGGATCTTGATGTAATGTATTCTCATCTTCCCCGATATGTGGGCCAGCACATTGTGCCCATTGGCCAGCTCGACACGGAACATGGTGTTGGGCAAAGACTCGATCACTCTCCCCTCGACCTCGATAGTTTCCTTCTTGGGCATATCTTACGCCTAATCAAGCCTGGTGAGTATCTCCGCCTCGCCGTCAGTGATCGCAATAGTATGCTCGAAGTGAGCGGAGAGGCTGCCGTCGGCGGTGGCGACGGTCCACCCATTGTCGGCCACTTTGGTGCACCATCCTCCAGCATTCACCATAGGTTCCAGAGCCAGGGTCATCCCCTTCTGGAGAAGCGGCCCCTGCCCCGGGAAACCAAAATTTGGTATCTGGGGCGCTTCGTGCATCTGGCGGCCGATGCCATGCCCCACATACTCACGCACCACAGAGAACCCTCGCGATTCCACAAAGGATTGGATCGCCGCCGAGATATCCCCTAAACGGGCACCGCTTCGGGCACTGGCGACCCCTGCGTTCAGCGCCCCCTCAGTTGCCTCCAGGAGTGCCTCGGCCTGGGGGCTGATCCTCCCCACCCCCACAGTGATCGCCGCATCGCCATGAAAGCCCTGAAAAATCACTCCGACATCCAAGGAAACAATATCTCCCTCCTCAAGCGTCCGCTTCGCCGGGATACCATGGACCAGCTCCTCATTAACGGAGACGCACAAGTTGGCAGGGAAGCCCCGGTAGCCTTTAAAGGATGATGTGGCGCTGTGCCGGCTCAGTTCGTGAACGGTTATGGCGTCCAATTCCTCAGTGATAATACCAGGTTCAATCCTTTTCTTCAACACATCAAGTATGGTGGCCACGATCCTCCCTGCCTTTCGCATAATGTCGATCTCCTGTGGCGATTTAACGATTATTCCCATTTTAACCCTTGGGGAGGGCAGCGATAAGCCTCTCGCCTATCTCGTCGATCTCCCCCTCTCCGTTGATCTCCACCAGTTTACCCGCTTCCCTATAGTAATCGGTGAGCGGCGCTATCTCCGCAAAGTAGACCTCAATTCGTTTTCTTACCGTCTCGGGCAAGTCGTCGGGGCGCTGATAAAGCTCACCGCCACACTGGTCACACCTCCCAGCTATCTTTGGTGGTGAGGATACCACATGATAGGGTGTCTGACAGCTTCGACAGATAAACCGACCGCTCAAGCGTCTCACCAGTTCTCCCGTAGCAATCTTGATATAAACCACTCGATCAATAGCCACCCCCTTCTCCCCCAACGCCCGATCCAGGGCCTTTGCTTGCTCCGTGGTCCTCGGGAAGCCATCGAGGATAAACCCTTTAGCACAATCTGGAGCGGTGAGACGCTCCAGGATCATCCTGATAGTTATCTCGTCAGGGACCAGAAGTCCCCTTTCCATGTAAGATTTTGCCTGCTTCCCCACTTCGTCACCCCTATCTGCCGCCTCACGAAACAGGTCGCCGGAGGCAACGTGGGCGATGTCTAGCTTCTCAGAAATAACCCCTGCCTGAGTCCCTTTCCCCGAGCCCGGGGCACCTAAAAGCACAAAACGCAATACCCAAACCTCCTACTTGAGAAAACCCTCATAGCGGCGCATCATGAGCTGAGCCTCCAGTTGCCTCATGGTATCCAGGGCAACACCGACTACAATGAGCATACCGATGGCTGGCAAAACTAAAACCTGAAGGCCGGTTACGTTTTGAAGAATGAAGGGCGATACCGCCACAAAGGCAAGGAATAGGGCACCGCCCCAGGTGATCCTGGTGATCACCCGGTTAAGGAACTGCTGGGTAGTTCTGCCCGGGCGGATTCCGGGCACGAAGGCCCCCTGCCGCTGCAGGGTTTCCCCCAGGTTTTGTTGCTGAAAGATTATCATGGCATAGAAGAAGGTGAAGCCCATTACCAAAATGAAGTACATCGCCCAATAAAACCAGCTTGTCGTGGCGAAGAAATTCTGAATGGAATTGGCGAAGTTGGGGACCTCACCCGGCGGGCTAGCGAAGAAGCTGGCGATCACCCCTGGGAAGATCAGCAGCGCCATGGCAAAGATCAGGGGGATCATCCCAGCCGAGTTTACTCTGAGTGGGATGTGGGTGCCACCAGATTGCCGATACATCCGCCCCCCGCGGTACAGGCTGCGGGCATACTGGACCGGGATACGGCGATGTGCCTCGGTGAAGATAACAATGGTGACCAGAATGGCCAGGGCCAAAACAAGGAAAAAGGCTAATCCCCACATGTTCCCCGTAGCTAGGTAGCCTCGCCCGATCAGCTCCGGCAGGGTGCAGACGATGCCGCCAAAGATTATCAGGGAGACACCGTTGCCGATGCCATATTCAGTGATCAGCTCCCCAAGCCAGACAAGGAACATCGTCCCTGCGGTCATCGCGATCACCATAGCAGCGGTGGGGAGCAGATTTGGACCTGAGAGGCCAATATTGCTCACGATTCCATACTGCTGGAGCAATATCAACTGACCGTAACCCTGGAGTGCCGCTAAGGGCACGGTCAGCCAGTGAGTATACATGTTGATCCTCGCTCTCCCGGCATCCCCCTCTCGAGCGATTGCCTGAAGGCGAGGGATCACTGGTACCAGGAGCTGCATGATGATCACTGCGGTGATATAGGGATAAACCCCCAGAGCGGCCACGCTCATGTTCCTCATCGCCCCGCCGCTAAACAGATCCATCATGCCTAGTAGTGGTGCGGCGCCTCCGCCCCCTCCCAGGAACTCACGCATGGCCTCGACATCCGCCCCTGGCACAGGGACGTGGGCAATAAAGCGGAAAACCACTAGGAGGCCCAGGGTGAGCAAGATCTTCCGCCTCAAATCGGGCTGAGCAAAGGCGTCGATCATTGCCTGAAGCAGCCTGGGTCTAGCTCCCCTTCGTTCCTGAGTCACTGCTGATTTCCTCCGCCTTTCCTCCGGCCGCCTCGATCTTTCTCCTTGCTGGTTGCGTGAACTTATTTGCTCTCACGGTGAGGGGTTTTTGAAGTTCGCCATCGCCAAGGATCTTTATCGGTTGCTTCAGCGACTTGACCAGCCCTTCCGCCACCAACCGCTGGGGCGTTACCTCACTCTCCGCCTCAAAGCAATTAAGGCGCCCGACATTGATGGTGGTATATTCTATCCTAAAGATATTGGTAAAGCCCCGCTTCTCAGGTAAGCGCTTGATCAAAGGGTTTTGCCCTCCCTCAAAGCCAGGGCGCATCTTAGACCCCGAGCGCGCCTTCTGACCTTTGGTGCCCTTTCCAGCGGTCCTGCCATGCCCGCTGCCGAGGCCCCGCCCGATTCTCTTCCGCTTATGTTTCGCCCCCAGGGGTGGGGCCAGTTCATTCTGCCTCACCGCTCTCCTCCACGGTTACCAGGTGCTTTACTTTCCTGATCATGCCCCGAATCGCTGGCGAATCATCGTGCTCAACGGTCTGGTTCAGGCGACGAAGCCCCAATGCCTCGAGCGTCCTCCGCTGATCCCTAGAGTGGCCAATGCCGCTTTTTACCCAGGTGACCCTCAGCTTAGCCAATGGATGCCTCCTCCATGGGCTTCGACTTTCGCTTCGCTATCTCCTCCTGAGGTTCCCTTAACTGGCTGAGGGCCAGCATAGTAGCCCGCACCACGTTTACCGGGTTGGCGCTCCCCAGGGACTTAGTGAGGATGTCGGTAATCCCGGCAAGTTCCAGTACCGCGCGCACCCCACCACCAGCGATCAACCCTGTTCCCGGCGCTGCTGGCTTGAGGAGCACCTTTGCCGCCCCATACTTGGCCACTATCTCATAAGGGATGGTGCCATCCTTCATCGGCACCCTGATCAGTTGCTTGCGGGCGATGACACCCCCTTTTCGGATGGCTTCCGGTATCTCCTTGGCTTTGCCCAATCCAGCACCCACATGCCCATTGCCATCGCCCATGACCACCAGGGCGGTAAAGCTGAATCGCCTCCCTCCCTTCACCACCTTGGCCACTCGCTTTAAGTTAACAAGCTTCTCGTTCAGGGTTAACTCGCTGTGATCAATCCTCTCCATTTTTTGAACCTTCACGCTTGCCTATCTATTAGCCTCCGCTTTTTTAAGCTCTGCGCCTGCTTCTGCATCCGTCACGTTTAAAATTCCAAGCCTGCCTCTCTAGCAGCATCAGCCAGGGCTTTCACTCGACCATGATACTTGTATCCGCCGCGGTCAAACACCACTGCCCTGATTCCCTGCTCCACTGACCGCCTGGCTACCAACTCGCCCACAAGCGCCGCGGTCGCCACCTTCCTCTTCCCATCCGAATCAGACCTTATCCCAGGATCCAGACTCGATGCTGAGGCAATGGTATGCCCTAGCTTATCATCGATCACCTGGGCATAGATATAATTCAGGCTACGGAAAACACACAGGCGAGGCCGCTCCGCGGTGCCCGAAACCTTCCTCCTCACCCGGGCGTGTCTTTTTTTGCGCGCCGTTCTGGCATCCTTTCTGCGCATTACCTCTTGGCACCAACCTTCCCTGATTTTCCTGGCTTGAGGCGAACCTGCTCACCGGCATATCTTATCCCCTTGCCTTTATAGTGATCTGGAGGCCTTACCGCACGAATCTTCGCTGCTACATCCCCCACCAGTTCCTTATCAATGCCTTGAACACTAATACGCTGCGTCTCCGCAACGACCACCGATACCCCGGAGGGATGGCTAATCTCCACAGGGTTGGAGTAACCTACCTGAAGCACCACCTTCTCCCCGACCTTCTGGGCGCGATAGCCGACACCAACGAGCTCCAGGTCCTTCTGAAACCCCTTGCTCACCCCCTCCACCATGTTGGCCAAAAGGCTCCTGGTTAGCCCGTGACGCGAGCGATGAATTCGATTATTGCTCGGTCGAGAGACCGTAAGTATGCCCTCGTTCAAAGAAATAGCGATTGCCGGGTCAAAGGAGCGGGAAAGCTCCCCCTTGGGACCCTTCACCCGTACCTCGTTTCCTTTGATCTCGACCTCAACCCCTTGAGGCAATGGAATAGGCATCCTTCCGATGCGGGACATCAATGTCCTCCGTTACCATATGTAACAAAGCAGCTCGCCGCCCATCCCCTGACGCCATGCCTGCTGCCCCGTCATCACCCCTTTTGGGGTGGAGAGAATAGCAATGCCAAGGCCACCGTAAACCCTGGGGATCTCCTTCCGCTGAACATATACCCTGAGCCCGGGCTTGGAGACCCGCTTGAGTCCGATGAGCACAGGCTCCTTCTTTTCTGTATATTTGAAATATATCTTAATTACCCGCTGCGGCTTGCCCTTCAAAACCTCGTAATCCCTGATAAAGCCCTCCTCCCTGAGAATCTTGGCAATGGAGAGCTTCATCCCTGAGGATGGCACAAGCGTAAAGTCGTGCCTGGCAAGAACGGCGTTCCTTATTCTGGTTAGCATGTCGGCAATCGGATCGGTAACCATCGCTTCACCTCTTACCAACTGGACTTCCTCACCCCGGGGAGCTGTCCTTTAAGGGCGAACTCCCTGAAGCAGATGCGGCACAGCCCAAACTGGCGGATATAGGCTCGCGGACGGCCACAACGGCTGCAGCGATTCCTTTTTTGCACTTTATATTTTGGCACTCGTTGCGCCTTTACAATCTTCGATACCTTCGCCATTTTTTCGCTCGTTTCGGCTGTTTCATCCTTTTCGCTCGTCGCTTAAGAGAACCTTGATAACTAGATTGATTTTCCTTCTGTTAATCTCGAGAGAACGGTGTGCCAAGCAGCTCGAGGAGCCTCCTGCCCTCATCATTGGTCCTGGCGGTGGTGATGATGGAGATCTCCAGCCCCCGAATCTTATCCACCTTGTCATACTCGATCTCAGGGAAGATAATCTGCTCCCCTAATCCCAGGGTGTAATTGCCCCGGCCATCGAAGGAGTTTCGAGGCATCCCCTGGAAGTCACGAAGGCGCGGCAAGGTGACATTCACCAGCTTATCGAAGAAATCATACATCCGATTTCCTCGCAATGTTACCATCATCCCAATAGGCATCCCCTTACGCACCTTAAAACCGGAGATCGACCGCTTCGCCCTGGTGATCACCGAGTGCTGCCCCGTGATGGCTGCCAGATCCCGCTCCGCCGATTCCAAGGCGTGGGACTGTTGCGTCGCTTCCCCAAGCCCAATATTGACCACCACCTTCTCCAGGCGAGGCACCTGCATTACACTTTTATATCCATACTCACTCATCAAAGTGGGGACAATCTCTTTCTGATACTTTTCCTTTAATCGGGACATCAATCGATCACCTCGTGGCAGCGGCGGCATACCCTCACCTTGCTGCCATCCTCCAAGATGCGAACACTGAGGCGCGCGGGATGATCACACTTAGGGCACAGGAGCATCACATTGGAAACAGGAAGCGAGGCCTCCCGCTCAATGATGCCTGCTTGCCTCGCTGTTCCTCGCGGCCTGGTGTGACGCTTCACCATATTGACACCCTCCACTACCACACGACCCTCCTTCAGGAGGGACTGACGCACCTTCCCCTTCTTCCCTTTATCCTTGCCGGCGATAACGACCACGGTATCATCTCTTCTTATCTTCATCTTATAGCACCTCGGGAGCAAGGGAGAGGATCTTCATAAAGTTCTTCTGCCTTAGTTCATAGGCCACCGGTCCGAAGATGCGGGTTCCTTTAGGATTATTCTTATCGGTGAGGATTACCGCGGCGTTCTCATCGAACCTAATATAGGAGCCATCGAGACGCCGATAGGGCTTAGCAGTACGCACGATCACTGCCCGCACCACCTCGCCCTTTTTAACCACCCCTCCAGGTGTCGCCTCTTTAACCGAGGCCACGATGGTGTCACCAACCCGAGCATATCTCTTCCGCGACCCTCCAGGAATATTAATGCACATGATGCTCTTGGCCCCGGTGTTATCAGCCACCCTCACCCTGGTATAGGTCTGAATCATGTGCCCTTACCTTTAACCAATATCTCCACCACCCGCCAGCGTTTCTCCTTGGAGAGGGGGCGGGTTTCCTCAATCCGCACCACATCCCCAACATCACAGGCATTCTGCTCATCGTGGGCCTTAAATTTTTTGATGCGCCTTACCGGCCGCTTATATAGCGGGTGAGGTCTATAGGATTCCACAGCTACCACCACAGTCTTATCCATCCTGTTGCTGACCACACGACCCATCTTGGTTTTTCCTTTTCGCTCAGTTTCCATTTGAGTCATCCAGTGCTATTCGCTCGTCCAAGCCCGAATACCTTCACTCACCCCCTACGAGTTCCCTCTCCCTTACGATGGTCTTGATCCTGGCGATCCTCTTCCTTACGTTGCGGATCTCATGATAATTCACCAGTTGTCTGGTGGCTAGGCGAAATCTCAGATTAAATAGCTCTCGATAGGAGTCGTTAAGCTGCTTTTCAAGCTCCTCCGAACTAAGGGCGCGAATCTCCTGGATCCTCAACCTATGAACCCTCCTTGTAAGAGACTTCAGTGTCCCGGCACACAAACCTGGTAGGGATAGGGAGTTTATGGGAGGCCAAGCGCATCGCTTCCCGGGCCGTTTCCTCCTTAACCCCAGCGATCTCGAAGAGAATCCTCCCCGGTTTAGTGACACAAACCCAATGGTCCACCGAACCCTTGCCGCTGCCCATGCGAGTCTCGGCAGGTTTTGAGGTTACCGGTTTATCAGGAAAGACTCGGATCCAAACCTTGCCACCGCGTCTTATATGGTGGATAATGGCACGCCGTGCCGCCTCGATCTGCCTTGAGGTGAGCCAGCAAGCTCCCTGGGCCTGAAGCCCAAACTCCCCAAAGGAGAGGGTATTGCCCGCCTGAGCCGCCCCCTGGCGACGACCACGATGTTGTTTTCGATACTTTACTCGACTCGGCTGTAACATGATCCTATAACTCACTCGGAGGACTGTCCCTCTTGCTCCTCCAGAGTCTCTACCTTAGCCTTCTTCTTGGCCTTAGCCTCAGGCTTCTCCTCTGCCTTGGCCTTGGCCCTAGGCTTCTCTTCTGCCTTAACCTCCTCCTCTACCTCAACCTTCTTCTCTACCTCAACCTCCTCCTCTACCTTAGCTTCCTCCCCTACCTTAGCTTCCTCCTCTACTTTAGCTTCCTCCCCCAGCCTCCCTCGTTCCACAGGGGGCGCCACTAGCGGGGCTTCAATGGGGAGCTTTTCAGACTCGGGGATGATATCGCCCTTATAGATCCAAACCTTGACCCCAGTACGGCCCAAGGTGGTGTGCGCCTCAGCTAAGGCGTAGTCGATATCGGCACGCAGCATATGAAGGGGCACTCTCCCCTGATGCAGGGTCTCCTTCCTCGAATACTCAGAGCCGGTAAGTCTACCTGAGCAGGTGATCTTTATCCCCTGGGCGCCGCTTTCCATAGCCCGAGAGATCGCTTGCTTCATAGCACGCCGATGAGAAATACGCCGCTGAATCTGCTGAGCAATGCTCCTGGCCACCAGATAAGCATCCTGCTCGGGCTGCGCAATCTCCTGGATGTTCAGTCGCACCCGCTTTCCGGCGACCTGCTCCAAAAGAAGCCTCGTCTCATCGACCCGCTGCCCTCCTCTACCGATAACGATCCCCGGCCTTGCCGTATAGACGGTTACCGTCACCTGATTGGCGGCACGCTCAATCTCCACGCGCGAGACATCGTCCGCCGCATACTTCGACGCGATGGCTTCACGGAGCCTGAGGTCCTCCTGCAAAAGCCCGGTATAGTGCTTATCGGCATACCACTTTGCCTGCCAATCCTTGCTCACACCGAGCCTAAATCCTATTGGGTGAACCTTTTGCCCCAATCATTCCTCCTCTTTAACTACTACGGTGATATGGCTGGAGCGTTTGAGGATCGGTTTTACCCGCCCCCGTGGTCCCGCACGATACCGCTTCATGCTCCGCCCCCCATCGACAAAGATCTCCACAATCCTCAGGTCCGATAGTGTCATCTCGAAGTTATTCTCCGCATTGGCAGCAGCCGACTTTACCGCTTTGGCTACAGTGCGGGCCGATGGCGAGGGCAGGAAACTGAGAATAGCCAACGCTTCCTCCACCTTCTTGCCCCGCACCACATCCACAATAGGGCGCAGTTTGCCAGGCGATGTCCTGACATATTTTGCGGTAGCCTTTACCTCCATAATGCCTACTTCTTTGTCCGCTTCTTAAACGTGGCCACCCTCTCCGACTTAGCGGAATGCCCCCGGAAGGTTCTGGTGAAGGCAAACTCACCCAGCTTGTGCCCCACCATGTTCTCGGTAATAAAGATGGGCACATGCCGTCTGCCATCGTGCACCCCAATGGTGTGTCCGATCATCTCGGGAACAATGGTGGATGAGCGTGACCAGGTCTTGAGCACCGCCTTCTCTCCCAACTGATTGAGCGCCTCCACCTTCTTCATCAGTTTCGAGTCGACAAAGGGTCCCTTCTTAGCTGATCTGGACATCGATCATTTCCTCCGCTTCACGATCATGCTATCGGTGCGCTTGTTCTTGCGGGTTACGTAGCCCATTGCCGGCTTCCCCCACGGGGTCTTGGGGCCAGGCATGCCTATGGGGGAACGCCCCTCTCCCCCGCCATGGGGGTGATCCCGGGGGCTCATCGCCGAGCCGCGCACTGAAGGGCGTATCCCCACGTGCCTTTTCCGTCCCGCTTTACCAAGCTTAATATGCTGGTGGTCAACGTTACCTACCTGACCGATGGTGGCAAAGCACTCAATATGAATTCGCCTTATCTCGCCGGAGGGCATTCTCACCAGGACATAGCTATCCTCTTTAGCCATAAGCTGTGCTACCCCTCCAGCGCCCCTCACAAGCTGCCCGCCCTTGCCGCGGTAAAGCTCGATATTGTGGATCGCGGTGCCTGTAGGGATCAACTTTAAGGGTAGGGCATTCCCCGGCTTTATCTCAGCATTGCTGCCCGCCATGATGGTGTCACCAACCTTGAGGCCGAGGGGGGCCAGAATGTAGCGTTTCTCCCCATCGGCGTAGTGGATAAGAGCAAGGTGCGCCGAGCGATGGGGGTCATATTCGATAGCGGCCACCTCGCCGCGGACACCCAGCTTATCCCGCTTGAAGTCAATAATGCGGTACATCCTCTTGACTCCACCACCCCGATGGCGTACCGTGATCCGCCCCTGGTTACTTCTCCCTGCCTTCCTTTTTAGGGGCTTAAGGAGCGATTTCTCCGGCTTCCTTTTGGTAATCTCCTCAAATGTGGCGCCGGTCATCCCCCTTCTCCCAGGCGATGTCGGTTTATATACCTTGAGAGGCATTTTTTGACCTTTCCTTTTTCACTCTTTTCTTAGCTCTTCTTTTGGCTTAGCTGATTCTACAGGATGTAAGGTTACGTTCTTTATGCGACCATCCATCCTTATACTCCCTCAAAGAATTCGATTTTCTGCCCGGGCTTGAGGGTGACCACCGCCTTCTTCCATGGCGAGGTCTGGCTTCGTCTCCTCCCTGGGCCACGCCACTTGGCAGGCATGCTTGTCACGTTCACCTTTACCACCTCAACGCTGAACGCCAGCTCCACAGCCTGCTTGATCTGCTGCTTATTGGCATCAAGCGCCACCTCGAAGGTGTACTTGCCCCGCTCCTGAAGAGCAGTGCTCTTCTCCGAGATTATGGGTCGGCGAAGCACTTCTAAGACCTGCATTTTTCATCCTTACGTCTTTATCAGCTTCCCTGGCTGCGGCGTCCACACCTCCTCCACCCGCCGCACTGCTGCCACAGTGAGCATCAATATCCGGTGGGAAAGGAGATCGGCGACATTGAGCAAGTTGGCAGGTAATGTCTTCGTCCTCTCCAGGTTGCGCGCCGATTTATACACATTGGGATCGGGCTCGGCAGTGACAATAAGGGCCGAGGAACTCACTCCCAATGCCGCCAGGATGCGAGCCATCTCCTTTGCCTTGGGCTCGTTTAATGCCAGCTCATCCACCACAACCATTTCACCCTCAGCCACCTTTGCCGAAAGGACGCACCTCAGGGCCAGGCGGCGCATCTTCTTGGGCATCGCCTGATGATAGCTCCTGGGGTGAGGACCAAAGACCACACCACCACCCCTGAGCAGCGGTGACCTTGAACTCCCTCGCCTCGCTCGCCCCGTTCCCTTCTGGCGGTAGGGCTTGCGCCCGCCACCGGAGAC
>CAZOVW010000001.1:32315-35364 GCA_964583545.1 uncultured Dehalococcoidales bacterium
CGGATAGCCTGCCATCCACCAAATAGAGCACCCTTTCAGCGCTTTCAGCGATACGGCGATCGTGGGTCACAATGATAAAGGTTTTCCCTCCCTTCTCGTTTAGCCTCTGCATCAGCTCAACGATCTCAGCACCAGTTTTTGTATCCAGGTTGCCGGTGGGCTCATCTGCAAGGATAACGCTGGGGTTCAGGATCAGGGCGCGGGCTATAGCCACCCGCTGCTGCTCACCGCCGGAGAGCTCCCCTGGCTTGTGATGTATGCGGTCCTTAAGCCCCACCAGCTCCAACAGCCGCACTGCCCTCTTCTTATACCGTTTGTTCCCCCTTATTGGTAACACGGGTACGAGCACGTTTTGCAGCGTGTTCAGGGTCGGCACCAGATAATACGTCTGGAAAATGAAGCCCACCTTCTTACGGCGGATTTTGTAAAGCTGCCGCTCCGGAAGCCTGCTCGTTTCCACCCGGTCAATAAACACCCGCCCTCTGGTAGGGCGATCCAGGGCCCCAAGCATATTGAGGAGAGTGGTCTTACCACTCCCCGACGGTCCCAGCACGGCGATAAATTCCCCCTTTCTTACTCTGAGGTTCACCCCTTTGAGCGCAGCTACCCTGGTGGTGCCCCTGCCATAGATTTTAGTTAGCTTTTGGGTGACTATAATGCTCTGCTGTTGATCTTCAACCGCTGTCCCGCCAGTGTTGTTCCGCTGCCCAGTCTCATGCTCACTCATATCCATTACCTATAAAGCCCTCAGGCTTTCTATGGGGCTAACCCGCGCTGCCCGCAGTGCAGGGTAGAGTCCTCCCACCAGCCCCATAGCTATCCCAAAGGCGGCTATTATAAGCACTAGCCTCCACGTAATAATAGCGATATCCCTATTAATATAGTTATCGATGCCTAGTCCCCCTCCATATCCGATGGCGAGCCCAAGAGCAGCGCCCAGCAGGCCAATGGTGATCGACTGTATAACCACCGAGCTGATGATGTTCCTGTTGGACCAGCCGGATGCCTTGAGGATGCCGAACTCCTTTGTCCTCTCGATCACTGAGATAAGCATAACGATGAATATGGAGACCCCACCAGCTATCGCTGCAACCAGGGAAACGATCCACAGGAAGCTGCTGAAGGTGCCCATCATTTCTGTGAAGCTCTCCAGCATTTCTTTAGCCACAGTGGTACTGACCGGAACGTCCCTATTCTCAAACATAGCCTCTATTTCTTCTGCGACACCGCTTACATAATCTATACTGGTAGCCTTGACGCCGATGTAGTTTACCTCATCTGCGGCGATGGTCGGAGTCAGGCTCCTCGCAGTATCTATGTCGGTATAGATGCTATAATCATGCATGGTGTTGCCGGTCTCGAATATACCTACCACAGTGAGCGTGATTGTAGCGCTACCGCTGCCCAATACAGGCAACTCCATGGTGCCGCCGACTTTAGCATAGTCCCTTCCCCTAGCAGCTTCAGCAGCCAAGGTACCGATAATGACCTCTTCTCGCTGGCTGTGGTTAAGGGTTTGCCCTATAATGATATTGCCCGACGCTACTGGGTCATCCTCCTTGATCTCGCGCTCCAAATCCATACCCCTCAAAAGTGTACCCATAGGGTCGCCGAAGTCGTAATCCGCGGTGGGGACGAATACCGTTATCTGCGGTTTCACTCTATCCACGTTTTCTATCGTCTCTATCTCATCTGCATATGAAATCGGCATGCCTATGGGGCTGGGCATCATAAACCCCAAGGGTGCTGCCTTGGGGTAAACAGCGATACCCGCTGCCAGTTCGTCCATCATCTCGTTCATTTGCTTGTCCATGCCATCAGAGATGCTGAGCAAAACCGTCATCAGGGCAATGCCCAGGGCAGTCCCCACGATGGCGAAAATGGCGATTCCCTTCCTTCTGAAGGCGTTGGAAACGGCGAATCTAAACAATATTCTCCCCTCGGCCAGTCGATTTCCTGATGGTGACGAGCCCGTTTCTGCCACCGGGAACAGCCCCGCAAACCAAGAGCAGGTTGCGCTCCGAATCCACCTCAATTACCTTGAGATGACGAACTGTCACCCGCTCATTCCCCATATGACCTGCCATCCTCAGTCCCTTGAACACCCTCCCCGGGCTGGTGGTCGACCCTATAGAGCCCGGGGCGCGATGGCGGTCGGATTGACCATGTGTCTTGGGGCCGCCAGCGAAGTGGTGACGCTTCACCACCCCGGCAAAGCCCTTCCCCTTAGAGACGCCGGTGATATCGACAAGATCGCCAGGCTTGAAGATACTCACATCCACCCTCTGCCCTACCTGGATGGAGGCGATATCCGATGCCGCAAACTCCCTGAGATGCTTAAACATGCCCAGCTTCTTGAGATGCCCTTTTTCCGGAGCGGTCAGGCGCTTCGCCTCCCCAAAGCCAAGCTGAATCGCATTGTAGCCCTCTTTTTCTGCCCGTTTAATCTGGGTCACGAAGCAGGGCCCAGCCTCGATGGCGGTAACCGGCGATACCGTTCTGTCCTCCCCAAACACCTGGGTCATCTCTATCTTTCGCCCGATAATTCCTTCGATCATTTTTTGCACTTCATTCCGTTAAAGCTTGATCTCGATATCAACACCTGCCGGTAAATCCAGCCGCGTCAGCACATCGATGGTTCTGGAGGAGGGCTCCAAGATATCGATCAGGCGCTTGTGGGTGCGAATCTCAAACTGCTCCCTGGAGTCCTTATCCACATGGGGAGAACGAATGACACAGAACTTCTTAATGCGCGTGGGCAGGGGGACTGGTCCTACCACCTTAGCCCCGGTCCGCTCCGCAGCCTCCACGATCTGCCCTGCCGATTGATCCAGTATCCGATGATCGAAGGCCTTGAGTTTTATACGAATCTTCTGCTTGGGCATCAGGCCACTCCTCCCGCTTTGAAAATGAGCTGCTCCGCTAAATCTTGGGGCAGCTCCTCATAGCGATGAAACTCCATCGCGTAGTTTGCCCTCCCCTGGCTCATCGACCTGAGGTCGGTAGCATAGCCAAAGGTCTCGGCAAGGGGGATAAAGCAGCGGATTAT
>CAZOVW010000001.1:35464-61303 GCA_964583545.1 uncultured Dehalococcoidales bacterium
TTAATATCTACCAGAGGGTAGCCGGCCAAAACGCCACTCTCCATAGCCTCCCTGATCCCACTCTCCACAGAGGGGATGTATTGCTTAGGAATAATAGCGCCTTTAATTTCGTTCTCAAACTCAAAGCCGCTCCCCCGCTCCCCAGGCTGAAGCTCGACCCAGACATGCCCATATTGCCCCCTCCCCCCACTCTGTTTAATGAACCTCCCCTCAGCCTTTACCGGCACGGTGATAGTCTCTCTATAGGCAACCCGGGGCTTGCCCACATTTGCCTCCACCTGGAACTCGCGAAGCAGCCGTTCCACGATGACCTCAAGGTGGAGTTCGCCCATCCCTGAGATGATCGTTTGCCCCATTTCCTCATCATAGCGGGTGATGAAGGTGGGATCCTCCTCGGTCAATTTCGCCAGGGCAGCATCCAGGCGATCCTGATCGGCCCGTGACTTGGGCTCGATGGTCACCGAGAGCACCGGCTGAGGGAAGCGAATCATCTCCAGCATGATGGGTGCACTGGGGTGACACAGCGTATCGCCAGTGAGGGTGTCTTTCAAGCCCAGGCCGGCAGCAATATCGCCAGCCTCAACCTGCTTGACCTCCTCACGATGATTGGCATGCATCTGAAGCAGTCGCCCGATCCTTTCCCGACGCTCATTTCTGGAGTTATACACCTGAGCCCCGGCCTCCACCTTCCCAGAATAAACCCTGAAATAGACCAGCCTGCCGACAAAGGGGTCGGTTACTATCTTAAAGGCCAGGGCGGAGAAAGGAGCGCCATCACTAGGGAAGCGCTGAAGCTCTTTACCATTCCTGGGATCGATGCCCACCACCGGCGGTACATCGATAGGTGAGGGAAGGTAGAAAACAATGGCGTCCAGCAGAGGCTGGATTCCCTTATTCCGCAGGGCACTGCCACAAAGAAGGGGCACCACTCGATTTGCTATGGTAGCCTGTCTGAGAGCCTCTTTAATATCTGAGGCATTGATGGTGCCCCCCCCTAAATAGAGCGCCATCAACCGATCATCGCTTTCGGCAAGCCTCTCGATCATCTCCTCCCGATACCTCCTTGAGACCTCCTCGTAATCATGAGGAATGTCTTCTGCCACGGGGCTTTCATCACGGTCATCAGAGAAGACCAAGGCCCTTTCCGCTACTATATCGATAACGCCCTCAAAGGAGCCCTCGGCTCCCAGGGGCAATTGTATGGGCAGGGCACCTGCGCCCAGCCGCTCCCTGATCATGTCCACGGTGCAATGGAAATCGGCACCAATGCGGTCCATCTTATTAACGAAGCAAATCCGGGGAACGCCATAGCGATCCGCCTGTCTCCAGACCGTCTCCGACTGGGGCTCAACGCCAGCCACCGCATCGAATACCACGATGCCCCCATCGAGGACCCGAAGGCTCCTCTCCACCTCAGCGGTGAAGTCCACATGCCCCGGAGTATCGATAATGTTGATGCGATGGTCCAGCCAATGGCAGGTAGTAGCGGCCGCGGTAATGGTGATCCCCCGTTCCCTTTCCTGAGCCATCCAGTCCATCACCGCGGTGCCATCATCCACATTGCCCAGCTTATAGGTGCGACCGGTATAGTAGAGAATCCTCTCGGTAAGGGTTGTCTTACCTGCATCGATATGGGCGATGATTCCAATATTCCTGATTTGCTCTAAAGGAAATGACCTGGGCATCTTCCTCACCACCGATAGTGAACAAAGGCCCGATTTGCCTCTGCCATCCTATGGGTATCATCACGCTTTTTAATAGTGGCCCCCTGCCGCTGGGCGGCATCCAAGACCTCCGCCGCCAGCTTCTCCGCCATGGACTTGCCCCCACGGGCCCGCGCCGCGCTGATGAGCCAGCGCATGGCCAGCGAGAGGCCACGCCCCGCCCTCACCTCTATAGGCACCTGATAGGTGGCACCACCAACGCGCCGCGGCTTGACCTCAAGAAGCGGGGTGGCGTTTTTGATCGCCAGCTCCAAGGTAGCCACAGGGTCACCTTTCACCTGCTCCCCAACGATATTGAGGGCTCCATAAACGATCCGCTCCGCGGTGCTCCTCTTTCCCCGGGTCATCACCTTATTGATCAGCCTGCCCACAGTTACATTCCGGTACCGCGAGTCAGGGGGTATCTCCCTTTTCGTAGCCCTTGCTCTTCTAGACATTTTATTCTCCACCGGAGCGCTTGGGCTGCTTCGTCCCATATTTACTACGGCCCTGCTGCCGATTTTCCACGCCCCCCGCATCCAGAGCGCCCCGAATAATGTGATACCTCACCCCGGGTAGATCCTTCACCCGACCCCCACGAAGGAGAACCACAGAGTGCTCCTGAAGGCTATGACCCTCCCCAGGGATATAGGCGGTCACCTCCATCCCATTGGTGAGCCTGACGCGAGCGATCTTGCGCAACGCCGAGTTAGGCTTCTTTGGGGTCACCGTCTTAACCTGGATGCAGACCCCTCTCTTCTGGGAAGAACCCACCCCTTGCACCATCCGGCCCTTCAGCGCATTGTAAGTATAATGCAGCGCCGGCGTCTTGGTCTTCTTTTTAGCCCTAGCGCGCCCCTTACGTACCATCTGGTTAACGGTAGGCACATACACCTCCAAATCATAATCAAAGGCCGAAAGCCTCAAAGCTGAGCTGCCTTACTATCCCGGCCTTGCTGGCCTTTCGACCTTTGCTTTCGACCTCTGTCAGGCTAGCTACTGAGCACTAACTTACTTAATTTACCATTATTTGGTGAATGTGTCAAGCATATCTCCTTGACTATTATCCCAAGGGAGGCTTATGCTAAACAAAATGAAGCGGCGGCTCGATCTTCTACTAGTGGAACGGGAGCTAGTGGAGAGCCGGGAGAAGGCGCACGCCATGATCCTGGCAGGCGAGGTTCTTGTTGCGGAAAGGGTGGTCACTAAACCAGCCACTCAGGTGGGGGAGGATGCCCTGATCCGCCTGCGCCAAAAGCCCCCCTTCGTGAGCAGAGGGGGCATAAAGTTAGCCCACGCCCTGGATCAGTTCCACATCGATGTTGGTTCCCTAGTGGTCCTCGATGTCGGCGCGGCAACAGGAGGGTTCACCGATTGTCTGCTGAAACGGGGGGCAAGCAAGGTTTATGCCGTCGATGTCGGCTATGGACAACTGGACTACCGATTGCGGGTGGACTCACGGGTGGTGGTAATGGAACGAGTGAACGCTCGCTACCCTTTCTCCCTGCCCGAACCGGTTGATCTAGCCACCATAGACCTCTCCTTCATCTCGCTGGAGAAGGTGGTGCCCAATGTGGCCAAATTGGTAAAGCCAGGGGGTAAGTTGATCTGCCTGGTAAAGCCTCAGTTTGAGGTGGGGCGGGTTCAGGTGGGCAAGGGAGGGCTAGTCAAGGATCCCTCGCTTCACGCCCGCGTCCTGGGGCGGTTTATCTCCGGGGTCATCAAAAGGGGCTGGGAGGAGAGGGGAGAGCACAAAAAAAGGTTCAGACTCGGCGGGCTCACCCCTTCACCAATCCTGGGAGCCTCAGGAAATCGGGAGTTTTTCGTACTGTTAAAGATATAGCGATGGAGAAGAGGGTTATTTCCTTCAAATTGGAAGGCATTAAGCTTAAGGGCCGGGTCTATATTCCAGAGCAAAAACCCTGCCCCGCTCTCTGCCTGTGCCACGGCATTCCCAGAGGGATCCCCGACCCCGGCGATCGAGGCTATCCTACACTTGCCGAGAGGTTCTCTCAAGCCGGGTTTTTGACACTCATCTTCAACTTCAGAGGGACAGGCAATAGTGAGGGCAACTTCGATATTATGGGCTGGACCAGGGATCTAAAGGCGGTGCTGGATCATCTTTACAATATGAGTGAGGTGGACAAGGGCAAAATCTCCCTAATGGGCTTTAGTGCCGGCGCTGCCGTCTCCATCTATGTCGCTTCCCGAGACCCCAGGGTCTCCTCCCTTATCACCTGCGCTTGCCCTACCAGGTTCCGCTTCGCCGCCAATGCCGAGAAAGCAAAATCCGCCATCGCGCATTTTCGCGCCGTTGGCATAATCAAAGACGAAAATTTCCCTCCATCGTTAGCCGACTGGATGAGTGGCTTCAACGAGGTGAAGCCCATCGAGCAGGTCGAAAATCTCTCCCCCAGGCCGCTCCTGATTATCCACGGCGCCGAGGATGATATAGTGGACCCCGAGAGCGCCCGGGTGCTTTATGAGCGGGCAGGAGAACCTAAGGATCTCATGGTCATCGCTGGGGTGGGACATCGGCTTCGCGTCGCAGAGAAGGCAATGGAGGGTGCTCTGAATTGGCTAACAGCCCGCGTCTTTAAGGATTGACCCTACCTCAAGGGAAGGAATATAATAAACATGGAGGGGGCAAAAAAGACGCATGAAAGAGAGCTGTGCCCTTTTTGGGGTGTATGCCCCGGGCGAGGATGTAGCCAGGCTTACCTTCTTTGGTCTCTATTCCCTCCAACACCGCGGCCAGGAAAGCTCCGGCATCGCCACCACCGATGGGGAGCGGATTCATGTACACACCAAAATGGGGCTGGTCGCCCAGGCTTTCGATGAAGGGGTGTTGAGCCAACTCTGGGGCAACATCGCCATCGGACACAACCGCTATTCCACCACTGGCTCGAGCCGTCGCAGTAACGCCCAGCCTATTGTGGTCGAGGACCCTACAGGCAGGATCGCCCTAGGGCACAATGGGAATATCGTCAATGCCAGAGAGCTGCGCCAGCAGCTTGAGGAGCAGGGCTACAATTTCACCACCACCACAGACTCCGAGATTATCGCCTATCTGATCCTCTCCTCTCACCGAAAGACATGGGTCGAGCGGATCAGACATGCGATGAGGAGACTGGTGGGCGCTTACTCACTGGTGCTCCTCACTGAGGATGCCCTTTTTGGGGTTCGCGACCCGCTGGGGGTTCGTCCCCTCTGCCTGGGCAAGCTCGATAGTGGCTGGGTGCTCTCCTCGGAGAGCTGCGCCCTGGATCATATCGGGGCACAATTCGTGCGCGAGGTCGAGCCTGGCGAGGTGGTGGTCATTACTGCCAACGGGATGAGAAGCTACAAGGAAAAGCGCGCCACAAAGCGGGCCTTGTGCATCTTCGAATATATCTACTTTGCTCGGCCCGATAGCATAATCGCCGGCCGTCGTATCTATTCAGCGAGAGAGGCGATGGGGGCAAAACTGGCCCAGGAGCATTCGGTGGCTGCTGACCTAGTAATCGGCGTCCCTGACTCAGCAACCGCCGCCGGAATTGGTTACTCCCAAGAGTCAGGCATCCCCTTTACCGAGGGGCTGTTGAAGAATCGCTATGTGGGGCGTACCTTCATCGAGCCAGACCAGAGAATCAGGGAGCTTGGCGTCAAACTCAAGTTCAATCCAATGCCAGAGAGACTGGAAGGAAAGAGGGTGGTCCTGATTGATGATAGCATCGTCCGGGGCACGACCACGCCGCGGGTGATCGCTTTGCTTAGGCGAGCTGGCGCTAAGGAAGTACACATGCGAATCTGCGCCCCACCAATTCGCTACCCCTGCTGCCTCGGGGTGGATATGGCCAGCAGCTGGGAACTCATCGCCGCCCAGAAAGATATCCCTGAGGTTGCTCAGTTCATCGGCGCTGACAGTCTTGGTCACCTGAGCGTGGAGGATCTCATCGAAGCGGTGGGCCTCCCCAAGGAGCTCTTCTGCCTTGCCTGCTTCACCGGCGATTATCCCGTGCCAGTGCAGCTGGGGATGGACAAACTGGCTTTGGAACCGCTCAAGGGGTGATTTTTGGGTGCTAGGAGAGAATCTTATCGCGACGCCGGTGTGGACATTGATGCTGCCGATAGAATTGTGAAAGTGATCCGAAGACAGGCGCGTGTCACCTTCACCCCCGAGGTCCTCAGCGACCTCGGGTTTTTTGGCGGGCTTTTTGAGCTGAAGGGCTATCTGGAGCCCGTCCTTGTCTCCAGCGCCGATGGGGTGGGCACCAAGCTAAAGGTCGCCTGTGCCCTCAATAGGCACCACACCATCGGCATTGACCTGGTCAACCATTGCGTAAACGACATCCTCACCTGCGGCGCCACACCCCTCTTCTTCCAGGACTATATCGCCATGGCCAAGCTTGCCCAAGAGACGGTAGAGAGCATTATTGAAGGGATGGCTCATGCCCTGGGGGAGGTGGGCTGCGCCCTCATCGGCGGCGAGACTGCCGAGATGCCCGGCCTCTACCCCGAAGGTGAATACGACCTGGTGGGGTTCATCGTCGGCGTGGTGGAAAAGAGAAGCATCATCGATGGAAGTTCGATAAAGGCTGGCGATATCATTATGGGGCTGCCCTCAAGCGGACTCCATACCAATGGCTATTCCTTAGTGCGGCGGTTATTTAGCGTTGAACCTCAAGCGCTGAACGTTTTTTATCCTGAGCTCGGTCGGACCCTGGGAGAGGAGCTCTTGGAGCCCCATCGTCGCTATTACCCCCTGCTCAAGCCGCTGCTTCCTCAAGTTAAGGGCATCGCCCACATCACCGGAGGGGGCATCCCCGGAAACCTGCCCCGCATCCTTCCCAAAGGGCTGGCAGCTAAAATCGAGAGGGAGGCCTGGGAAATCCCTCCGATCTTCTCCCTGATCCAACAACAGGGCAATATCGAGGAGGGGGAGATGTATCGCGTGTTCAATATGGGGATTGGCATGGCGATAGTTTGCGCCCCTGGCGATGTGGCGAGGCTAACAAAAGAAATACCCGGGGCTAGACTTATCGGTGAGGTGACCGCGCAAAAAGGGGAAAAGCGGGTAATCATAGTTTAGGAGGCAACTCTTGCGCGCTATCTTAAGCGTCTGGGACAAAACAGGGCTGGTCGATTTCGCTCGGGGCTTGAACGAGCTGGGGTTCGAGATCTATAGCACGGGGGGCACCAAGAAGGCCATCGAAGAGGCAGGTATCCCTGTCACAAGTATCGAGGAGATGACCAATTTCCCCGAGATCCTCGATGGGCGTGTGAAGACGCTTCACCCCGCGGTGCACGGCGGCATTCTCGCCCGGAGAGACCTCAAAAGCCATATGGCGCAACTGGCAGAGAAAGGGATCCAGCCCATCGACCTGGTGGCAGTCAACCTCTACCCCTTCATCCAGACCGTATCCAGAGAAGGGGTGAGCCTGGAGGAGGCACTGGAGAACATCGACATCGGAGGGCCGACGATGATCCGCGCCGCCGCCAAGAATTTTAAACATGTCCTTGTGGTGGTCGACCCCACCGATTACGCCCCAATACTAGAGAAGCTACGTTCCGGTGAAATAGACATCTCGGAGCGGATGAAACTAGCACAGAAGGCCTTTCAGCATGTAGCCACCTACGATACGGTGATTTCCAGCTACCTCAGGCCCAAGGGCGAAATATTCCCCCAAGAGATGACGTTAGTCCTGCAGAAGCTACAGGACCTCACCTATGGCGAGAACCCCCACCAGGAAGCTGCCTTCTATAAAGAGAAGGCCACAGGTGAGGGTGAACCCGGCATCACCGGAGCAACCCAAATTTCTGGGAAGGCTCTCTCCTTCAACAATATCCTCGATATCGATAGCGCGCTGCGCGCGGCCTGCGACTTTTCTGCCCCTACCATCGCCATCGTCAAACACACTAACCCCTGCGGGCTGGCCTCCCATGATGACCTCACTGAGGCTTTTCGCAGGGCCCTTGCTGGTGACCCCCTCTCTGCCTTTGGCGGCATCGTGGCATCTAATAAAGCTATAGATGTCGCTACCGCCCAGGAGATCAGTAAGACCCACTTCGACGCCGTTATCGCCCCTAAGTATGAGGAGAGCGCCCTTTCACTGCTGAAGCGAAAGCGCGATATGCGTATTCTCGAACTAGGCGCTGCGGTCAAGGGGAGGCCCACCACTTTAGAGTTTCGCCGGGTAAGCGGAGGGTTTCTCGCCCAGACCGCTGACTTCACCGCCGAGGATGTGAGCCTGTGCCCGGTGACGGAGCGCTACCCAACCGCTGAGGAGACGAGAGACCTCCTCTTTGCCTGGCGCGCCGTGAAGCATGTAAAGTCCAATGCCATTGTCCTGGCTAAGGATTGTGCCCTTCTGGGGATGGGGGCCGGGCAGCCAAGCAGGGTGGATAGTGTAGCAATCGCCTTGAAAAAGGCTGGCGAACGTGCCCCCGGCAGTGTGCTCGCCTCAGACGCCTTCTTCCCCTTCCCCGATGGCGTGGAACTCGCCGCTAAGGGAGGGGTCACTGCCATCATCCAGCCGGGGGGCTCGGTGAGGGATGAGGAGGCGATCAGGGTCGCCAATGAGCACAATATCGCCATGGTTTTCACCGGCATGCGCCATTTCAAGCATTGATAAGAGGCTTCACATGACCACCGTGGATGTGGTGATCCCGGTTTATAATGAAGAGCATATCCTGGCCCAGAGCATAGCTACCCTCCGCGGGTTTCTATCGGAAAACCTATCCAACAAGTGGAAAATCGTCATCGCTGATAACGCCTCCACCGACAAGACGAGGGAGATAGCGCAAGCACTGTCTCAGGAGCATCCCGATGTCGTCGCCATGCACCTGGACAAGAAGGGTCGAGGTCGGGCGCTACGTAAAGCGTGGCTGGAGAGCACCGCTGACATCGTGAGCTATATGGATGTAGACCTATCAACCGAACTTGCTGCCTTCCCTAACCTTATCCAGGCTATCGATGAGGGCGATGACATCGCCATCGGCTCCCGGCTCCTGCGTGGCTCATCGGTGAAGCGCTCTTTTAAGCGCGAATTAACCTCCAGAAGCTACAATTTCGTAATTAAAGCGATGTTCTTTACGAAATTCACCGATGCCCAGTGTGGCTTTAAAGCCTTGAGCAGGAAAGCAGCCCAGGAACTGGTACCCCTGATCCAGGATCAAGCATGGTTCTTCGATACCGAGTTACTTATCCTCGCGGAGAAGAAGGGCTATCGGATCAGGGAAATCCCAGTAGCCTGGATCGAGAACCCCGACACAAGGGTCGCCATCGCTAAAACAGTCTTCGACGACCTAAAGGGGCTGCTAAGGCTGCGGTTTTGCCGCGGCCACTTCCAGTAGATAGGTTGGATTGACTTTTCCCTCAGATGTATTAAGATTGTATCCAACTAAAGCGGAGGATTCTTATGCCTGATGCCATCTTAGTAGTCGATATGTTGAGGGGCTTTTTGGAGAAGGGCAATCCTCTCTACTGCGGCGAGCGGGCGCGTCGCATCATCCCCCATATCCAGAGGCTTCTGGAGCAAGAGATAGAGAAGGGCTCCAGGGTATTTTTCCTCTGCGACCACCATACCCCCGATGACCCAGAGTTCGAGATGTTTCCCCCTCACTGCATCACAGGAAGCGCGGAGACCGAAGTTATACCAGAGCTTGCCGAATACTCCGGGGATGTCATCCCGAAAAGGCGCTTTAGTGGCTTCTTCGAAACGGACCTGGAGGAGAAGCTAAAGGCGCTCGCCCCAGGGAAGCTGATCGTTTGTGGCGTGGCCACAAATATTTGCGTTTTGCATACCGTAGCCGATGCCAGAAATCGTGACTACGAGGTAGAGGTACCCCTCGATTGCGTCGCCTCCTTCGATGAAAGTGCCCACCACTTCGCCCTGGGGCACATGGAGAAAACCCTCGGGGCAAAGCTGGTTGGCTCCCAAAAGGCACCCAAGGTCAAAAAAGCCAAATTTGAGACCCCCGCTTCCATTTTATCTGGCGAGACGGCTGATATCTACTTTGTCCGCACTGTAGAGATCCTAAAAAAGGAAGGGCTTAATCCAGTGGCAACCATGGAGGTTTTCCCCTCAAGGGCGGGTATTCTCTGTGGCATGCACGAGGTTCATGCCTTGCTTACTAAAGTGCTTCCCGAGGGGAATAGAGAGGTCTGGTCTCTCTCCGAGGGGGAGCCCTTTCAAAGAAAAGAGGTGGTACTCAGGATCACTGCCCCTTACCAGAGCTACGGTGTCTATGAGACTGCCTATTTAGGCATGTTATCCCAGTGCAGCGGCTGGGCCACAGCAGCGAGGGAGTGTGTTGAGGCAGCTCAAGGTATTCCGATTATTAGCTTTGGTGTTCGCCATATTCACCCTACAATAGCCGGTATTATGGATTACGCCGCCATCGTCGGCGGCTGTGCTGGGTGCTCAAGCATCGCTGGCGCCAAGCTTGCTGGCATTGCCCCGACAGGGACTATGCCCCATGCTCTGATTATAGTCATGGGCGATACAGCCTCCGCTACCCTTGCCTTTGATAAACATATGCCACCAGAGGTAACTCGCATTGCTTTAGTAGATACCTTCAAGGATGAACCGGAGGAGAGCGTGATTGTGGCCCGAGCGATGCAAAGAAGACTCCAGGGGGTGCGCCTCGACACGCCACCGGAGCGTGGCAGGGTTACCGCTGACCTCGTCAAGGAGACAAGGGCTTGGCTTGACCTCGAAGGCTTCAAGGAAGTCAAAATTTTCGTCAGTGGGGGGCTTGACCCGGAGCGGATCAGGCACTACCTGGAGAACGGTGCCCCCGTCGACGCCTTCGGTGTGGGCAGCTACATCAGCGGCGCCAGGCCTATCGACTTCACCGCCGACCTCCACGAAATAGAGGGGAAGCCAATTGCAAAGCGTGGTCGAATACCAGGGGTCACTCCAAACCCAAGGTTAAAGCGCATAATATAAAAGTGGCTGGCCACTTAAGATAAAAGCAAGAACTAACTGCCAGCCCCGTATAGGATTATACAATCAAAGGCTGCTTAGCACAATAACCTTCTCTAAATCCTTTACTTGGGTTGCCTTGGGTAAATAGGGAGAGAGCAGGCCGAAGTCTTAGGCTCTTATTCTGAAAATAGCACTCCAAAATTTCTTTGGCAGCTTGAGACAGATTGCCCCTGCAAATCGCGTGAGATACGTTTTCCCGTATTCTAAAGGTCGCAATCCGATGAATTAGTTCCCTCGTGCCACCTTGGTGACCATCCAGCAAATATTAACTTGTAATTGGGGAGGGCAGCTCTGAATTTAGGCTGGCTGTCAGGGCAGCGTTCCGACATCTGCCTACGACTAAGGTTAGAGGCATAGGCAAAATAGCACATCGTGTTCTCTCCAAAGCCGCCTGGCTGGGCTATTCGCTCGGTCAGCTTTAATGATAGCCTAAGGTTCTATAAGCTGCCAAACTTTCTTGTATCAGCCCCCCAAAGCTAAAACATGCTCTAGGGTTTAAAGCCAAACCGAAACGCCAAGGACGTCCGACTTTGAAAATTCTGCACTCGGCCTGAAACCAACAAGGATTCTTTCCTTGCAGTGCCGTTTCACGGTTAGCTAACCATATTCAATAATGATCCCCGTTCCTCCTTTGGGATACCAGAAATCTATGGCATCCTGCTCGCATATTTCCCAGCAACCTGCGCATTCGAGGCAAAGTGCCGTGTATTTTTTAGATAGCTTTGCTTTTTTATTTGGCTGGACTGTCCACAGGCCCATAGAGCATACCAAGGCACATTTGCCACAGCCATTACATTTTCCCTCATCGAGTTTTATGAAATCCCCGGTATCACCAACCCTCTTGGTTAGCTTGTTTAGGTTGAGCACGAATGCTTCCGTCATCTTACGCCTCCCCGGGTTCCCCGAGGGCTTTAACCATCGGGAGCATTGGTTTGATAAGCTGGATGATTCGGCCAAGGTTCTCAGGAGACATCCCAGAGAGCAGAGGAAGTAAATACTCTCGTCCAAACTCCGAGAACTCTGGCAGCATATCCAGGACATGTCCCAAATGTTGATTGAGGTTTTCCATATGGGCGCCACCCCAATCGAACATGAAAGAAAAGGGATGTAACATCTGGAGTTCCAGAAGAAGCTGTATGAGCTGCTTCATGCGTTCTGGATCAAAGACCGAATTCTCCCATAAAGTAACAAACTCGGTGCCGAACTTGTGTTCAAGACCGAGCAGGGATTCACGGCATCTCTTTTCGTACTCTTTCAATGTCTCTGCCGACGTATCACCTTTAGAGATAGCATCTTTAGCAACCTCGGCAGCGATACGGGCGGAATAACATGCATGCCAAATCCCTTCCCCTTCGAGAGGACAGGGGTAGCCTGCCGCATCTCCTACCAACATAAGCCCGTCCGTATAGGTCTGCGGGGGCTTTTCCATCCAGGGAAGCATGTGGGCTTGGTATTCAATAGGCTTTGCTTCAATTGCCCTCACCACGGCTTGGAAGGCTGGAATTTCAAGTACACGTTTTAACATATCAATAGGTTTGGCATCCCATCTTCTCAGCCAATTACCAACACCGAGGTGGAATGAGTCGCGAAAGTGCACTTGATAGGTGCCATAAAAGGGGCCAAACCAAAGCCACTCAGCATCACCAACGACATCATCGAGTTTGCTTTCTGAGCAAGAAAAATGAAGTTGCGGGACAAGGGTAACGCCGGCTTTCCATCTATTTCTCAATCCAGATTTTCTAGCCATCGTTGACATTGCCCCGTCAGCCCCTATAACTACCTCCGCCTCTATCTTATCACCCTTATCTGTTATTACCCCAACAACCTTGCCATTTTCTTTTATGACATCAGTTATGAGCGTTGAGGTTCTCAATTCAGCACCGACTTCAGTGGCCATATCGGCCAACATTGGATCAAGATCCATCCTCAATACAGATGAACCATCCATTCCACGATTTCGCCCCCCGTACGTATAGCGCGCAAGATCTAGATCAGACCCTCCAGTGGATATTCTCATTCTTAGATTGTTATTTTCATCAATGACGTTAACCAAGCACATGGTAATCCTTCTATACGATGGAAGTTTGGTAACCTTTTCTATGATCTCAGGGAAGTCCCGCCACCATCTTTGACCCAAACCACAGCCGGATGAATTCTTCTCACCTGGCCTGCGACCCCTTTCAAAGAATATCGTTTTCAATCCGACCTCTGCAGCAGTTTTCGCTGCCATAGAGCCCCCAGGACCTCCACCTACCACAACAACATCATATTTTGCCATTGGGAACCCCCTTTTGCTAAATATTTTTGTAGCCTATATACTGTAGTACCTATATTTCCTTAAAATCACCTCCTTCCTTGATAACGTTTGTCATTCTCGCTCCCGCTCCTCCGGTGATATATAGGCAGTAGGATCACATACATTATTTGGGTCCAGCTCCTTTTTGATCTCGCGCAACCATGCATCATAATTAAAGCACACGGGCCCGAACACGCCGTGCTTGCCCATCCCCACTTGCGATATCTGGAAAATGGGCGGACCCAGCCCCTGTTTCAGGCATATCTCGTTCGATTCCGCCAAGTACTCAAATGCTCCTTGCGCGGATTCACCGTCGTGGTGGTCGTACATAACTAGCACTTCAGTATAAGCTAGATGGCCCTGCTCAAACAATAGGGTCGCAGAATTGTCGCCCCCGTCGTCCATGATCACACCCCTCTTGATGTACTTTTCCTTGAGTCCCGCTCCGGCCTTGATCTGGTTTATGGCCAGGTCTACAGTATCCATCGCTCCGAACGAGGTATTGAAGCCCCCCGCACTACGGAAGCACGAGCGTACAACCGCATCCACCTTGAGCACGGTAGTGGCGATTTGCTCCTGCATCTCCTTGGTTTCAGATATGGGGGAGGCCTGACCGCCAGTCTCCTCCAAAATCTGTGCGAGAACCTTTTGCTGATAATCAAACTCCCGCTCCGAGTTGGCGAAGATCACAAACAAGAAGCCATATTTGAGCACCTGCTGCATCATGCCTGATTGCCACATATCAACGTAGTTCTTGCCGGAAGTCATTTGCAAGCCCACGAACGCAGGGGTCAGCCTGCAGATGAAATAGCCGATCTCCGACTCGCCAAGCTTGTAAGCTGCCTCGGCAAGCTGGTCAAGGCTGGGGAAGCTGAACAGCGAGGCCTTGAAGAACTGGAGCGGCTCTTTAAGCACATAGTTGGGAGGGGCGTTCTTCATCTCCAGTTCTGAAGGCCCGTTCCAATGGAATAGCTTCACTGCGCACTTGGTGAACACACCCAGCCCTCCCCACGCGCCTTCCCAGCCGCGCATGATGCCCCTCATGCTGGGACCTGGCCCGTCGCCACAGAACCAGCCTGCATCAGCTCCAAGCGATCCTAGCTTGAGTACCTCACCTGTGGGCAGCACCCACTCCACTCCAAGGAGATTGCGGCCGCTGTGACCCATGCTTAGTCCATCAGGCCCGTAGCCAGCCACTGAAGTTGCGCTGGCAAGTACCGAAGTGTTGGAGCCCGCTCCGATAATGTGGCAGTTGAGCCCCTTCTTCATCGCTTCTACCTGGAGTTGCATACAGATCACGTGTGGTTCGACAACCGCAAACATGTTTTTCTCGTCAATCTCAAGAATGCGGTTCATGCGGCGCAAATCTATCAATACCGCCCCTTCGACTCCTGGCAGGTTGTGGATGCCCCACCCGGTGCTCATGGCCTTGAAGACTATGTGGTGCCTATTGCAGATTTTGGCTATGGCAACCACCTCCTCTGTACTCGCAGGCATGAGCACGGCCTCGGGCGAGATGTCGGCCCACACGCCTTTATTGTTACCAAAAGGCTGGTACATATATGACCTGAGCACTGCCGGGGCATCAGAGATGTTCTCCGGCCCTACTACGCTCTCGAATGATTTGTATACCTTTTTGTCAAGGGACATGTTCGCCTCCTGTTCATCAATGATCCGTCGTTATAGCGCCTGTTTCACAAGTTCCACGACATCGTAGACCATTAGGTGATCGCCAGATTGAGCAATGGCATCCTTAAAATTGCGCTCGCACCAAGGGCAGGCGGTTACGATCGCTTCAGCTGCCACTGACTCAGCCTCCTTGATCCGCTCGGATGCAGTCCACAAGGCAAAGTCATCCATGGAAAGCTTGACTCCGGAGCCAGCTCCACAACACCAGGAGTATTCCCTGATCCTCTCCATCTCTACTAACTCGATCCCCGGAACCCTCCTAATGATGTCGCGGGGAGGTTCGTAGACCCCTTCCCAACCCCGGTGCACGACCTTTTCTGGCTCCCTCAAGATGAATTGGCCTAGCACCTTTTTCTCCACACCCTTCCAGGGCACGTACTCCTCGGAGTTACGGCCTAGGTTACAAGGGTCATGATAGGTGACGCGTGTAGGGATGCTCTTGGAAAGCTGCAGCTTGCCCTCTTTAATTAGCTCATCAAGGATCTGGGTGATGTGCAGCACCTCAAACTTCATCTCTTTGCCCAGTAGAGGATACACCGCCTTCATTATTCCAAAGCCACACGCGCAGGAGGTGACCACCCTTTTGGCGCCAGCGGCGTTCCAGTCATCGATGTTGCTTTCCGCGAACTTGATGAATTCGCCCTGGAAGCCCAGTTGGAAGGCCATACTACCACAGCATGCTTCATTGCTGCCCATAATGCCCAGGTCGATTCCCGCCTGTTTAAGCAGTGTCACTGCATCCCTAGCTATCGACGACAAATCTGGGTCGTAACAATAGAGACAACCCGCATGATAGATCACCTCCGCTTGTCCGCCCTGTGATAGGTCTCTGATGTTCAGGCCCTCGGCCCATTTGGCGCGGTCGGCCTTGGGCTGCATCAGGGTATTGTCTTCCTTTCTCAGACTTTCGATAATCATAAAGTGCTCCGGCAGGAAATTCCCCATACTCACAAGGTGCGCACGTGTGGAGTATATCGACCATAGTACTTCCAGCTCGGAATTGTACTTGCACGAAGAATCACACGCACCGCACGCCGTGCAGCGGTAAACTATGTTCAGCAGTTCATCCGTCACATCATCCAGTTTACCCTCAGCGAGGGCAAGTCCCAGAGCCATCCTGCCGCCACCAGAATACGCGTAGAAGTTATACCTGGCGATGCTGGGGCAGTTTTGAGAGAATCTCCAACTTTTCATCACAGCCAAAGGTGGCCACTTACAGATCGAGCACCTGGCGCATCTCTTCATGTCCCCAACGTAGTCATTGAGCTCAAGCAACATGTCCTCACTCCTTTATCCTTTTAGAAGAACAGTTTCCCGGGGTTCATTACGTCATTGGGATCGAAAATCTTTTTAATTTTTCTGAGCGCGATAACATTTTCGGCGTACTGGTTGCGAATCATTTCCGGCCAAGTTCCATAAGGCCTTGAGAAGAATGCCCCTTGGTTCATCAGAGCTTTACTAGCTCTATCGAAGGTAACTCCTGCGCGTGCGCGTTCCGCTTTGCTAGTCGAATCAAACGCGAGGTTGAACTCTACATGACAGGATCGGCCCTGCTGGATCGGTTGTATGTATACGCCGATGCTGGTTGCGGGGAAACCTGTTTCGTTCGCGGCCTCATGCATGACCTTTATGAACTCGGGGGACCGATCGAGAGTAGTCAAGAAGAATATATCAGCGCTGTTGCCCCTGTAACGCAGCTTCCAGTAGGGTTCGTGGCAAGGCTCACTCAGCGCTTTAAGAAGCTTTGTCGAATTTACCCCGGCAAGTGCGGTTACGGGATGAACGCCATGTCTTTGCGCCACCTCCTTCATGTCTTTTGATTGGTAATCCACCCGCTCCTCGGGGAATCTATCGTAGCCGGCAACTACATAGATTAGGAGATACGGCGGTAGTTCAGCGCTGAGTTTCTCGATAGACTCCGAGTCTTGCTCAAGAATCGAAGCTAGATTGAGCCGGTCTAGGAGCAGACATTCGTCACCTAGTTTAAGCCGTTGAATCCAGGACACAAAGTCTATGATTTCATTCACGTTCTCGCAGCCCACCATGAACAGTTCCTGGATGGACGGTAAAAGCTCCAGCCGGATGGTGGCCCAAGTGACAATCCCAAGCGTACCTTGAGCCCCCTGTATCACTCTGAACAGGTCGCTTTGGGAGGGGCCCAGAGGGTTCTTCTGGGCTTGCCCTGATTTCCGCTGTTCCTCGAGCGTGCCAGGACCAGCCGCGGCTCCCGTCCTAAATAGGTCACCTTTGCCGAAAACGACCTCTGTGCAGCAAAGCGGGTCGGACATATCCCAGTGGCATTTGGGTACTAGGATCGGCTCCCGCTCAAGGTAGCTGGCGATGACGGATTTGGCAACCCGCGGAGCTAGCGGAATCATTAAACGCATACCTTGTTTTTCAATTTCAGGTTTGAGATCGCTGAAAGTAACACCCGGTTCGACCATGGCCACCCGATTCCTGCGGTCGATACGCAGTATTCTATTCATCCGGCGGAGATCGACAATCACACCCCCCAGAGCCGGGATAGTATCTCCCCTGAAATGAGGTGGGCCGGAGCTCACCGGGATTAGGGGCATGCCCGCCCTGTTAGCCCACTTCACTATCTCCTGTACCTCATCGACATTTTGGGGTCTCGCCACAAACTGAGGCTTCATCTGCCGAACGAAGCTCTCGTCCTTGGAATAGGCCTCAAGGGCCTCGGGTGCATCGGAAACATTTGCATCTCCAATAATTGCTATCAACTCCTCTTTTTCGGACATTAATCGCCCCTTTCATCTCCTGCAAGTTTAAAGGATTTCCGCCTGCCTGAGTCTAACGGCCAGATTCACCCCTGCTTCCTCCTCGGTATTGCCCTCCACAATCTCACATATCGCTTCTTTCTGAGGTATGTATAGGTTGAGTGTTCTCGTCCGCCTCATCGGTAGTGACGCAATGCCGAGGTCCTGGCATCTCCAAGTAGCAACCGGTTTGTCTTGAGCAGCCATAAGCTCCCGCAGGGCAACATTCCGTAGCTGCCCCAGCTCATGGCTCACTGTAACCAGGGCAGGCAACGGGGCTTCGACCACCTCATACCCATCCGATACCACCCGTTCCACTCTCAGCTTGCCATTGTCGACTTCCACTTGTCGGGCGATGGTGACAGAGGGGATCCCTAGAATCTCGGCAATGCCAGAGCCCACCTGGCCAGCATCAGTGTCCGCTGCCTGCCTCCCGGTAAGGATAAGGTCATATTTGCCCATCTTAGTGATAGCCGTGGCCAATATGTAGGCAGTAGCGTTACTGTCCAGGTTTTCGAAAGCCACGTCCTCCAAGATAACCAACTCGTCGGCACCGGCAGCGAGACATTTCCTCAGTACAGCCTTCGCCAGCTTTGCTCCCATGCTTATTGCGGTTACCCTGCTCTGGTGAAGATCTTTGATCCTGAGAGCAGCCTCCAGAGCATTCTCATCGTAGGGGTTTAGCACTGGTTGAACACCGGCAGCGGGAATAACTCGTTTCGCCTCAGGGTCGATCTTGAAGATAGAAGGCGGAGCCTCAGGGTCAAGAACCTGCTTAACAGTAACAACGATATTCAGCACGCGCTCCCCTGTTTGTTGCCCAGTAAGGAGTCTTCTTTATTCTCAAACTGACATTTTGGGCATTTCACTTTCATTCAGGCTAGGCCAATTGTGCGCCGCTTTCTGGTATACACATCGTAAGTGACCACAGTACTTCTGTCAATGGTTGCCCGTATACGTCACAGAGTTTGTGTGGGGCTTTCTCCGAGCCGTTTCTGACTTCATCTTCTTATCAGGTTATCGAGTTACGGGGTTATCAGCCTCGCGAGGGAAGGAGAACTGTGGCACTGCCAGGAGTGGTTATCTCTCCCTTGCCATTCTCCACCCAGATCTCACACTCTACGTAATGATCATCGCCATCAACGTATTTACTGGTGACCTTTCCTTTGCACCACCAAGTTTCTCCTTCTTGGGGTTCGGTTATGGACTTCATCAGACGGGGGTAGTCCAGACCGCGGTACTGACAGGAAAACTTCTTCAGGAAGCCTTCCTCTCCCATCCATCTAGTCACTAGCTGAATTAGCCACGCGTGCTTGAGCAGGCCGTGGACGATGGGTTTTCCGACTCCCTGGGATGCAGCAAAGGTATCCTCGTAGTGAAGCGGATTGAAATCACCACTGGCTCCTGCCCATCTTACCAACATCTGCGTGGTGGCAACCTTTGGTAGAGGGGTCACTTCAGTGCCGACCTCAACGTCTTCCCAATATAGTTGTTGTTTTGCCATTTCCCCTCCACAAGGTTAGAGTTAACGGGAGATCATGGTGTGGCACGCCTTGGCCACTATGTCGCCGTTCTGATTGATGTAAGTCGTCTCGAAAACAGGGAATATCATCTTAGTCCCGCTTTTGCCTTCTCGCTCATATATGTCTTTGACTTTCATGCTAGCCACAAGTGTATCGCCCTCGCGAACGGGCAGGTTGAATTCATACGAGATTCCACCGTCCAGTAGTCGACCATAGCCCGCTTTCATCGTGGCTTCCCAGACCTCGATTATCGCCTTCGGCGCAACGTCAGCCCTTTTTTTGGCCCAGCCAAAGAAGCCCGGTGGGGCGATGATGGTGCCATAGCTCGACTTAGTGGCATACTCTTCGTCACAATAAATGGGATTGTCATCGTCTATGGCCTCGGCATACCTTCTTATGGCCCCTTTCTCTACCTCCCTAACGTGCGGCGCATACTGTTTGCCTATGTACTGCTTCAACTCCTCTGGAATCATCCGGTGCCTCCTTATTAGGTTCTGCACTTTATACTTTATAATAGTCATAGCTCGGCTTTTTTGTCAAACATGCAAAGGCTTTTTGAAAACTTATATCAACGACTATCATGCCTCAACGATCAAGAGCCTGCTAAACCGGGATTTTCCGCGTGTCTTG
The DNA here is from genome assembly GCA_964583545.1 of uncultured Dehalococcoidales bacterium. Taxonomy (GTDB): domain Bacteria; phylum Chloroflexota; class Dehalococcoidia; order E44-bin15; family E44-bin15; genus CAZOVW01. Next base: position 55,055 of record CAZOVW010000001.1, read on the forward strand.
GCTGATAGGGCTGGTTTTGGGCTTGGTGGAGAGATTGACAGTTGCGGGATAGGATGTGTTATAATTCACGTACACCACGATAAAGGCCAAGCATGGCCTTATTAAGATTTGAAATGGGAAATCCCGGATTATACGCAAAAGACTCTTGGAATTCCACGAACTCGGGTAAGCAGTCTGGATTATTTGGATAAAGTATGTAGTATAGATTGGTGCGATAATGGCTCGAAATATAGTAATTATTGGCTCAGGTGTCGGTGGATGCGCTGTGGCTGCTTTACTAGCTAAAGCTGGTTATCAAGTTACTCTTCTGGAAGCACACTCCTTCCCCGGTGGGCGTTGCGCTGCTATGGAAAAACAAGGTTACTATTTTGATTTCGGCGTGCATATGTTCAGTCGAGGTAACAAAGGTCCCCACGGCGAAGTCAATCGAAAAATAGACGGCAATTTAAGATGGATTAATATGAATCCTGCTTGCCGAGTAATGGGAATGGCTGAGTTTGACTTCCCTCTAGATATTAGACCAATTGGGCATCAGATAACTATAGCTAGAAAGTTGGAATTAAGTCAAAGAACTATTGGGGGGCATTTCGTCTAATCCGCGCTCTATTAAAAGCACAAGACATCGATGCTAGTGACAAGGTTACTCTTCAGGACTATGTCTCCCGTTATACCGATGACGAGATGATCCGTCTCTTCTTAAACTGCCTATCACAGTTATATTTTGCTATCTCGTATGAAGAGGCGTCAGCAGGGGAATTTTTATGGTGCTTTTCGAAAATGTTCAACGACGCAAGCTTTGGATATCCCGTAGGAGGAAGTGGTAGTATACCCAAATCGTTTCTCGGCGCTTTCGAGCGCCTCGGTGGGAAAATACATTTCAACAGCCGGGCTTCACGTATTCATGTCGAGAATGCAAAAGTTGTTGGCGTGGAGACAAGTTTAGGGTATTACCAAGCAGACACTGTTATATCCAATTCAGGAATTCATCGAACTATTGATATGGTAGGCAAGGAACATTTCCCCTCTGATTATGTTACTAAGTCTCAGCAATATACATATTCTAATTCTTATGTGACAATCAAGTACGCTCTGGATCATCAAGTTGTCCGTTATCCAGTCGTTTTCTATATGCCTCACCTATCTCCTGAAAGTGTATTCAAGTATATTAGAGATAAGACTGTACCAGAAGATCCATATCTGTTCATGCCAATACCGTCTAACCACGACCCGAATCTTGCACCAAAAAGTAAACAGTTGGTAATCGCAGGCACTGCCGCACCTCCCGAGGCGTCTGATGAGCTATATAATTCTATTCTGGACAAGGTCCACGCAAAAGTGTGTGAGCTATTCCCCGACCTGGAATCTGCCATAGTATGGCAATCACGGTCAACAAGTACTGAAGTAGACAAATTAATCGGCCATCACGCGGGAGAGGCTATCGGTCTTGCGCAAAACCCTCAACAGGTAGGAAAACTGAGACCCGAGCTAGCTACGCCGATAGCTGGACTGTGGCTCGTTGGCTCAGACGCTGGCGCTCGGGGTATCGGTACTGAAATGGCAGTCGGAAGCGCGCTAAATTTGGCAGAAATAATTAAATGAGACATATTTTGGCTTCCACTGCGTTTTGGATGTTTAATAAAACGAGGAGGGGAAAATGACCAAGCTTGAGCAAGAATACGATGTGATCATTATCGGCGGGGGTATCAACGGATTGACTGCTGGCTGCTATCTGCAGAAGGCAGGGCTGAAAGTAGTTATTTTCGAGAGAAGAGATGAGGTAGGCTGCTTCTGCTCCACTCAGGAGTTGCTGCATCCCGGAGTTATGGTAAGCGTTCATGCCAACGGCATATTCCCTGCGGTGGGTCCGGTTCCCCTTGACCTTGACCTAGAAAGATTTGGTTGGGAGTTGCTTCTGCCGGGACCTATATGGTATTTCGCCCCCTTTAAGGATGGCACTGCACTAGTGCTGCACTGGTACAACGCGAAGGTTAACTACGATGTGTGGCGTCGTGTAAATGAGAAGGATGCTGAAACCTTCCGCTCCATAGCGAAACTGACGGGCCCAATGCTGCAGACCGAGCTTTTCCCCGAAATCATGAGGATGATGTTGTTCGAACCTACGACCGATGAAAGCTTCGTGGCATTGCAGAACATGATGGAAATGATGACGAGTCTTGTGCCTGTTTTCCCCAAAGATTTCTTGTACATGACGGGCGTTCAGACGCTCAACGAAATGTGGGAAGATGAGCGCAGCAAGGTGTTTTTATCTGGGGTTCCAATTACACTCGCGTACGATATTACGAGCAGGATCGCTGGCCCAGTAATGTGCTTGATGATGCCACTTCTAGTGGTAGGAGGAGGCATTGGTTGTGTGGGCACTTGCAGGGGAGGAAGCCATAACCTTACGCATGCCCTTGCCAGGTGTTTCTTTCATCACGGGGGCAAGATACTCGCCGGTTGCCCAGTGGCCAAAATAATCGTTGACAATGGCGAGGCTAAGGGGATTGCCCTCTCAAAGGATGCCATCTACCCCGAAGCTGAATTTCGGGCAAGGAGAGCAGTGATAAGCAACCTCAGCGCTTATCCTACATTTATCGAGCTTGTGGGTGAGGATAAGCTACCAGAGTTTGCCGCTCTGGGGGCGAGAAAGTTTGACTACAGGGGTGCTCCTTTGTTCACCAACTGGTGGGTGCTCAACGAGCGACCCCAATGGAAATGCGTTGACAGATTCCCTGAGGTCGACCGGGGGTTTAGCTTCAATTTCGGTGCCGATACCATGGCTGATATTCTCAGGATGCATGAACATGTTATGATATTGGATACACCTCCCGATCCCCCGGTGAATATGGGCTACTGTGTTCACAGTTTTTGTGACGCTGATCCGACACAGGCGCCTCCAGGCCAGTATAACGTTCTGGCGTGGGCTAACGTGCCAGCTACCATCAGGCCGCTGGGAGGTCCTGAGAAATGGGATGACATCAGGGAGGAGTACGGGGATAAGGTGGAAGACAGTTTGAATGAACTCATACCCAATCTGAAGAGCGCAAAGATCGCCCGCTACTGCGATACCCCATGGGATACCTGGAGAAGAAATCCAAGTTCCAGGGGTCATATGAGCAGCGGCTCCTTTGCGGAGAACCAGTTTTGGAGCTGGAGGCCTTTTGCTGGCTGCGGTGCTCCGCGGACTCCGATTACCAAACTGTATATCAGCAACTCGATGGGAAGCCTCTCGCTGACCTCCTTGGGTGGTGGTTATGTATGTGCCAAAGTGGTCGCTGAAGACCTTGGGGTGAGGGAGCAGGATTGGTGGGCGAGTAAACCGGGGGATTATTCGAAGCTGTTTCTAGAGAGGATGGGTGAGCGGGTTGTGCTCATGGATTGAAGTACCAAGGCCAAAGAAAGAGGGGTAAAGATCGTGGAAAATGAGAGATACGATGTAATCATCGTGGGAGGAGGGCCTAATGGCCTTACAGCAGGCGCATACCTGGCTCGTGCTGGGGCGCGAGTGCTTCTGGTTGAAAGGCGCCATGAAACAGGAGGGGGGCTTGTTAGCGAGGATTTCTCCGCTTTTCGGTTCAATCTCCACGCTATTTATATGATGGTGATGGACGTGATGCCACCATACGATGATCTGGACCTTCACGCAGAGGGTTGTGTTTATTTACAACCCGAGGTGCAGGTTTCCCTGCTGACCAAGGACGGCAAGGCCTTGACCCTCTATCGTGACCTTGACCGCAGTGTCGAATCTATCAAGAGATTCTCTCCCAAGGATGCCCAGAGATTTCGCGATGCCTATTTGGAATCCAAGGAATTGGCATTTGAGGCTTTAATCCCGCTCACATATACCCTTCCTATTCCTGCGCTAGATTTTGTTGACATGGTTAAACAAGACGATGTTGGGAAGAAGATTCTCGACATCGGAGAAAAGACGCCTAAGGAAATTGTGGATGAATGGGGCTTTGAGGACCCGCTTTTGCGGACCCTGATTCTGCACCTTGTTTGCATGTGGGGGCTGGAACCGGAGGTCAGTGGGGTAGGCTTCTTGGTACCCCTTTATCTCAACCGCATGCTGAATATGTCCCTAATTAGAGGGGGGTCACATCGTCTATCCTCGGCACTCCAAAAAGCGATTATCAGCTCCGGTGGCGATGTACTGGAAAGTTATACAGTAACAAAGATAGTTGTTGAAGATGGGACGGCGAAGGGGGTTGAGGTAGGCCTAACTAATGCTGAAGAACTTGGCAGAAAAACCTTTGAGGCTAAAGTGGTAATCACCTCCACTGATCCGCTGACTACGTTTACCAAACTTATCCCCGAAGATGTTATGGCACCGATATCCAGAGGTTGTGTTGAAACGGCTAAACGATGGGAATGGGAGCACTGGAGCCTATTTGGGCTTCACCTCGCCCTGAAGGAAAGGCCGCAATTTAAAGCCGCCGATTTCGACCCTGCGGTAAATGAAGCTTTCATAAAGATTATTGGCTATGATAGCCCGGAGGATTTTTTGGCTCACCTCAAAGGATTAGGTGAGGGAGAGCTGGGCGCTGCTGGTCACGTTACCGTTACCAGCGATCTTGACCCACTACAGGCTCCGATGGATGTCCAACCCGGTGTAGCTACACTGAGATTTGAGGCATTGGCTCCCTATGAGGCTAAGGAAGGCAAGTGGGACGAAATTGCCGCAAGTTATGGGGACCGCCTCTTAGCTAGGATCCAGGAGTATGCACCAAATGTGGACAAAGGGAAGATAATCCGCAGGTATGATAATTCGCCAGCTTACATTGAAGAAAAGTTCGTGAATATGGTTAGAGGCTCTTTCAAACATGGTGCTTATGACGCAACGCAGATGGGATATATGAGACCAAATATTGAGTGCTCTAGTTATCGCACGCCTGTTAAGAACCTCTATGTATGCGGGTCAAGCACCTACCCGGGGGGCATGGTTTTGCTGGGTGGTGGTTATAATGCGGCAAACGTAGTGGCAGAGGACCTAGGACTCAAGAGATGGTGGACTGAGCCAGAATATATACGCAAAGCAAGGGAGAGAAAATTGGTTAAATAAAGGAGGGTGAGGTGGTTATTCCGGTCTGAAATGGGAAATCCCAGATGATATAATTAACCCAAATAATCAGGGACCTTAGAAATCAGAGCGTGGATTTCTTGGACCAAAAGGATGGGAAAATGATCAGAAGAGTGGCAATAGTTGGATATGCTCAATCTCACCATCAGCATAATATGCAAAAAACCAGAGAGGACATGGTCTTTGAAGTCTGCAAAGAGGCTTTGCACCATGCCGGCATCCTGAGAGAGGATCTGGATACCGTGATCACCGCCTCTACGGATTTTCTGGATGGAAGGACAATTTCAAGCGTCTTTCTCAGCATGGCTGTTGGAGCTTTTCTGAAGGATGAATCAAAGGTAGAGGAGGACGGGACTTTTGCGCTCTACTATGCTTTGATGAGAATCCTTGCCGGCACCCATGATGTAGCCCTGATAGAGGCACATACACAGGGCTCGACGTTCAATCCCCATCAAGTAGCCTGTTACACCCTTGATCCATTATTTGATCGGCAGATAGGTGTGCTCAATGATATAGCGGCTGCCGCTATTCAGGCGAGAATGTATATGAACAGGTACAATGTGTCGGAAGAGCATCTGGCAATGGTAGCGGTAAAGAACATTACCAACGCCTCTGAGAATTCTTATGCACACAGAAAGATGCCAGACGTGACTGTGGAAGAGGTGATGAGTTCAAAAATCTTTTGCGACCCTATCAGGGAGCTGACGATGTCCCCGATCAGCGATGGGGCGTGTGCTTTAATACTTGCCTCTGAGGAGAGGGCCAAGGAGATCACTGACAAACCAGTGTGGATAGAAGGAGTCGGTAGCTGCCAGGACCCCTATCTTCGGGACAGAAATATCCATAATCTTGATTCCCTCCAGAGGGCTGCCAGAACAGCCTACAAGATAGCTGGTGTAAAGGAGCCCTTTTCCGAGTTGGATGTTGCCGAGGTTTCCGAGAAATTCGCTCACGAGGAATTGATGATTTACGAAGCCTTGGGTCTATGCCAGGAGGGTCAAGGGAAAAATTTGATTGAAAGGGGCACAACTCGCACAGATGGTGAGCTGCCAGTAAATCCGAGCGGTGGGGCACTGGGTGCTGATCCTGTCTGTGCTACCGGGTTGATAAGAGTAATAGAAGCAGCAAAGCAGATAAGGGGTGAAGCAAAAGGGTGTCAGGTGCCCGGT
>CAZOVW010000002.1:0-44097 GCA_964583545.1 uncultured Dehalococcoidales bacterium
ACGCAGTTGGAGATAACCACATCCACCGAGTCGCTCTCGATAGGCATGTGCTCCATCTCGCCCAGCCGAAACTCGACGTTACCCAGGGAGAGTTTTTCAGCGTTTGCTCTTGCCAATTGGATCATATCGGGGGTCATATCCAGCCCGATGACCTTCCCCTGAGGGCCAACCCGTTGCGCTGCCAGAAAGCAGTCCAGCCCTCCCCCGCTTCCCAGGTCGAGAACCACCTCGTTTTTCTTTAGCTCCGACAGGGCTACAGGGTTGCCGCAGCCCAGTGATGGTATGTCCGCCGATATCGATTCTAGCTCCTCTCTGGAATATAGCCTCTGGGCGAAACTTGCTTCAGTGGCGCTTGGGCTGCAACAACTCGAGGCCTCTTCGCTCCGCGGTGCGCAGCAGGAGGGAGTTTGCTGTTTAGCTATCTCAGCGTAACGCTTACGCACAAATTTCTTGATCTCTTCATCATTCTTTTCGATCATTCTGACTTCTTAACCCCCTCCTAAATGCTTCGTTTTATATTATACTCTGATTTGGAGTTCATACCAAGGGAATTTTTTAACCCGGTTTGCTAGCCTAGCTCGGCAAGCCGTTCCTTCAGCCTTTCTCGCTTTCTCTGAAGAGCGTTGAGCCTTTCCCTCTCCCTTTTCACCATATTCGTTGGCGCCTTGGAGAGGAATTTTTCGTCCTTTAGCCTGGCCTCGATGCGGGCAATCTCTGCCTGATTGCCCTCGATCTCCTTCTTCAAACGCGTCCTTTCCGCCTCAAGGTCGACCATGCCCGCCATGGGCAGAATCACCTCAGCACCTTCAAGCACTACCGTCTTAGCTTTATCAGGCCTCGCACCTTTGGTGCTGATGATGGTGAGCGGCCTCACCCTGGCCAGGGTTTCGATGGCCTGAGCTTGGGCTTCGATCGCAGGCTTTGTTTCAGCGGCGGCAACCAATGCTTCGATCCAGCTGGTGGGCTCCACCCTGAACTCGGCGCGCGCGTTCCTGATCGCCCGAACGATCTCTATGACCACCATCATCTGCTTCTCCGCCTCGCTATCGATGGCCTTTTCATCGGCGGTGGGGTAGGGGGAGACCATAATGGATTCGGCCATCTCGCCATCGATGTGTCCCTTAAGGCTCTGCCATATCTCCTCAGTGATAAAGGGCATGAAGGGATGGAGCAGGCGCAGCGAGGTCTCTAGGACATAGGCAAGAACAGGCATGGGGGAAGGGGATTCACGGAGGCGGAGCTTCGCCATCTCGATATACCAGTCGCAGAACTCTCCCCATGTGAAGTCGTGGATCTGCCGCTGGGCCTCGCCGAACTGAAAGTCTTCCATGAGGCTCTCGACGCTGGCGACGAGGCGACTTAAGCGGCTCAGAATCCAGCGATCCTCCAGAGGTAGTGTAGCTCTTTGAATTTCATCGATGCTCACCCCTTCCTCCATATTGCCCAATATGAACCTGGAGGCGTTCCACAGCTTATTGGCGAAGTTGCGGGCGGCCTCCAGCTTCCCCTTGCTCAGCCGGATGTCATTTCCCGGCGAGGTGCCGGTGGATAGAGCGAAGCGTAGGGCATCGGTGCCGTAGCTCTCGATGGCATCCAGGGGGTTTAAGACATTGCCCTTAACCTTGCTCATCTTCTCGCCCTTCTCATCGCGTACCAGTCCGTGAAGATAAACGGTGTGGAAGGGTATCTCCCCGGTATTCTCCAGCCCCATCATGATCATCCTGGCGACCCAGAAGAAGAGGATGTCATACCCCGTCTCCATCACGGAGGTTGGATAGAAATAGTCAAAGTCCTCGGTGGCATCAGGCCAGCCAAGGGTAGAGTGGGGCCAGAGCGCCGAGCTGAACCAGGTATCGAGGACATCGGGATCTTGAAGGATGTTTGATGAGCCGCAGTGAAGGCAGGCCTTGGGGTCATCGCTAGTCACGGTGAGCTGGCCACAGTCGCCACAATACCAGACCGGTAGCCTGTGCCCCCACCAGAGCTGGCGGCTGATGCACCAGTCGCGGATGTTCTCCAGCCAGTCGAGGTAGACTTTTGTAAAGCGCTCCGGGATGATCCTTATCCTGCCATCCGTAACCGCGTCGATTGCTGGAATAGCCAGGGGCGAGATCTTAATGAACCACTGCTTGCTGGCCCACGGCTCGATCACGGTATTGCAGCGGCAGCAGTGCCCCACGGAGTGGTGATGGGGCTCCACCTTAACCAGCAGACCTTCCTTCTCCAGCTCGGCGAGAATACGCTCGCGGCATGTGAAGCGGTCAAGCCCTTCATAGGGGCCGGCGTTTTCGTTCATCGTCCCGTCGGGGTTTAATATATTCACTGAAGGTAAATCATGCTGCTGGCCAATCCCAAAATCCACCGGGTCATGAGCGGGGGTAACCTTCACAGCCCCGGTGCCGAATGAGGGGTCGACAGCGCTATCGGCGATTATCGGGATTTTTTGCCCTATGACGGGGAGGATTGCTTTCTTTCCCACTATTCCTTTATAGCGGTTGTCCTCTGGGTTCACCGCCACTGCAGCGTCGCCGAGGATAGTCTCGGGGCGGGTGGTGGCTACCGTGATAAAATCGTCACCATTGGCAAGCTTGTAGCGAACATAATAGAGGTGGCCGGGGGCCTCCTCATGCTCCACCTCGAGGTCGGAGAGGGCGGTTGAGCAGCGCGGGCACCAGTTGATGATGCGCTCCCCTCGATAGATCAGCCCCTTTTCATAGAGGTGAACGAATGTGGTGCGTACTGCCTGTGATGGCCCCTCGTCCATAGTGAACCGCTCGCGGCTCCAGTCGCAAGAGGTGCCTAGGCGCTGGTGCTGCTCGGCGATCACCCGACCATACTCTTTCATCCACTGCCACATCCGCTCCAGGAAGGCTTCCCGCCCCAGGTCGTGCCTGGTGATTCCCTCCTCAGCGAGCGCCTGCTCCACAACGACCTGGGCAGCGATCCCAGCGTGGTCGATGCCGGGAAGCCAGAGGGTTGGGTCACCCTTCATGCGGTGCCAGCGAATCAAGGTATCTTCCAAGGTTACGGTGAGGGCATGTCCTAGGTGAAGCTCGCCGGTGACATTGGGAGGGGGCATAATGATCACAAAGGGTTTCTTTTTATGGTCGATCTTAGGGGTAAAATATCCCTTCTCTAGCCAGAACTGGTACCACTTGGTCTCTACCTTTTTTGGGTCATAGGCTTTGGGTATCTCAGCTAGCTTTTGTGCCATGGATCTTGTGAACCTACCTCTTGGCCTTTCTTCTCTTTCTTCTAGGTAATAGTTCCGCTACCTTGTCCAGTATCTTATGGGCCACCTCAGATTTGGGGAGGAGGGGCAGGCTCGCCACATTGCCAGAGCGGTCGATGAGCACCACCCTGTTGGTATCGGCACCAAAGCCGCTATCGGTAGCGGTGATATCATTGGCCACAATAAGGTCTAGGTTTTTCTTCTTTAGCTTTTCCTTGGCGTTTTCCACCAGGTTTTCGCTCTCGGCGGCAAAACCAACCCTGACAAAATCCCCCTTCACCTCACTGATGATGTCCGGGTTTTCCACTAGCTCTAGGGTGAGTGCTCCTTTGCCCTTCTTTATCTTTCTCGGGGCCATGGCTGCCGGGCGATAGTCAGCGGGGGCAGCAGCCATAACCAGTGCATCGGCGTTGGCGACAGCATTAGCGATGGCATCTCGCATCTGGAGTGTGGTTTGAACCGGGATCACCTCTACACCAACAGGGAGAGTGAGGGCAGTCGGGGCACTCACTAGAACCACCTCTGCCCCGCGGTCGCGGGCCGCCTCCGCCAGGGCATAGCCCATCTTCCCTGAGGAGCGATTGCCGATATGGCGCACGGGGTCAATGGGCTCCTGAGTGCCCCCAGCGCTCACCACGATCCGCCTTCCAGCTAGGTCGCCACCTCGGCCGAGCACCTGATGAATCGCGCCCAGGATGTCATCGATTTCGGCAAGGCGCCCCAATCCCCAGTCGCCAGACGCCAACCGACCATAGGCGGGTCCGACAAATTTAAATCCCCTTTCCTTAAGCCGGGCGATGTTCTCCTGAGTAACCACATTCTCATACATGTTCACGTTCATCGCCGGGGCCACAATCACCGGCGCTTTGGTAGCGAGCACGGTGCAGCAGAGCATGTCGTCGGCGACACCCCATGACAGCTTGGCGATGATATTTGCCGTTGCCGGGGCAATGACTACTAAATCGGCCCGCTCCGCCAGAGCGACATGCTCGATGCTGAACTCGGAGGCTAGGTCGAACATCTCAGTAACCACTGGCTGTTGCGTAACGCTCCGGAAGGTCAGCGGGGTAACGAACTCCTGTGCTGACCTGGTCATCACCACATCGACCTGCGCCCCATCTTTGGTAAGTTTGCTAGCCAGCTCCACCGCCTTATAGGCGGCGATGCTTCCGGTGACACCCAGAACTATCGTCTTATCTCGAATCATCTCTCTTCTCCTACTGATTCAGCTCGTGAATCAATCGTAATCCGATGAGGGTCAGGTGCCGGTTTACCTCATCTACCACCTTTGTCTCCTTGGCGATTATTTCGGCGAAACCGCCGGTGGCCACAACACGCGCCTTGCCCCCCAGTTCCCGGCGAATGCGAGCGACCAGGCTTTCGATAAGCCCCACATAGCCGAAGATGACTCCCGATTGCATCGCGGCCACAGTATCCTTGCCAATAGCATGTCCGGGAGCGATTAACTCAACCCTGGGCAGTTTTGATGCTCGCTCGAAAAGCGCCTCTGCGGCAATGCCGATCCCGGGGGCGATGGCGCCACCGAGGTAATCGCCCTCTTTAGATACCGCATCAAGCGTAGTGGCGGTGCCAAAATCGACCACGATCAGTGGCCCGCCATATAGGCGGTGCGCTGCCGCGGCATTCACCACTCGGTCGGCACCAACCTCACGGGGGTTGTCGGTACAGATGCGCACCCCGGTCTTCACCCCCGGGCCAACAATGAGGGGCGAGATTTTAAGGTAACGGAGGCTCAGCTCCTCGAAAATGCGCCGCAGCGGGGGCACAACGCAGGCGATGCTCACATGATGGATATCGGAGAGGGCGAGCTCCTCTCTTTGCAGTAGGTTCAACAGCAGCACGGCGTACTCATCTGCTGTCTTATTAAGGTCGGTGGCCACATTCCAGGTAGCACGCAGCGTCTCCTCTTCAAAGACGCCGAAGGCAATATTGGTGTTTCCTATATCGATGGCAAGTAACATCTTAGCCTTCCTTGATTTTCTTGATCGCCCTGGGTAGGGCAGGCAGCAGGTCGCTGGCGACCATGCCAGCATCGCCAAGCTCTGCCCTCACCATTTCCCCGGCGAGCCCATGGAGATAGACCCCACAGGCAGCAGCGGCAAGGTAGGGAAGCCCTTGAGCCAAAAGCCCCGCGATGGCCCCTGAGAGCACATCCCCCGTGCCCGCTGAAGCCAGGCCAGGGTTTGCTACAGCGCTAATCTTTGCCGCGCCATCGGGCGAGGCCACCACAGTATGCGCCCCCTTGAGCACCACCGTTTTATGCCACAGGGCAGCCTCCTCCCGTGCCACCCTTAAGCGCTCTCGACCAATCTCTTCCATGGAGAGCCCGCTAAGTCTCGCCATTTCTCCTGGGTGGGGAGTAAGTATAGCATCTTGACCTAGCCTTTGCCACCACTGAGGGGTTTGGGCCAGGGTATTGAGGACATCGGCATCGAGGATCAGGGCTGGGGAAAGGAAAGGTGGCATATCAAGCAAGGAATCTACGATGAACTCCATCACCGAAGGGTGCTGGCTCAGTCCGCACCCCATGAGCAGGACATCATAGTCAGCGAGCCGCTCATGGAGCACCTTGGATGCCTCAGCATCGATAAACCCTGGCTCCGCTTCAGGTAATGGGGCGTAGGTCACCTCGGTTAGCTTCGTTGCCAGGATGGGCTGGAGGCTCTGGGCCACCGCAAGGGTTACCAGCCCGGCGCCCACCCGCATGGCCCCTTCACAGGCAAGATAAGTAGCCCCAATATAGTGAAGCGACCCGGCGCAAACGAGTACGCGCCCGAAGGTGCCCTTGTGAGCGCTTTGCGGTCTCTGGGGGAGCATCGCCCGCACAAAATCCTCGGTGATCAACTCAGTGGCGATACCCTCGCCAAGGTTTGCCGGGATGCCGATGTCGGCAACCACAAGCTCACCAACAAGGTCTCTGCCGGGGAATGAGAAGAGCCCTATCTTTGGGTAGCCCAGAGTGATCGTCAGGTCAGCAGCAAGGCATGAGGGGTCAGCGGCTCCGGTATCGGCATCCAGCCCCGAAGGCAGGTCCAAGGCAACGACCTTAAGCCCAGGCTGTGCTTCTTTGCCCCGCCGCACCCTTGTCAAAACCTCTCTAATGACGCCTTCGAGGGGGTGGAGCTTCCCCGTGCCGAAGAGGGCATCGATGACCACATCGCTTGAGGAAAGTGTGCTATCAAGTTCGGCTAAGTGCTTATCCTCGCTAGCTATGGAGGTGGGGATACCACGCTCCTTGACGATGTGGTAGTTTGGGTCATCCCTCCTTCGCGGGCTGCAAAGGTAGACATTGACCCTGGCTCCCCAGTCGTAGAGGTGGCGCGCGGCAACCAAACCATCCCCGCCATTATTGCCCGGTCCCACCAGGACGAGGATTTGCTGCCCCGCGACGCTACCGAGCCACCCTTTCACTCGCTGGGCAATGGCCAGCCCGGCGTTCTCCATGAGCACCTCGGTGGGAAGACCCTGCTTGGCACAGCCGCGCTCAATCTCCCTCATCTCATCTATGGTCACAATCTTCACTGCTGCCCCCGATAACTGAAGGATGGCATAGTCCCCGGAATGGGAAAGGCTGATGGCCAGCTCACCAGGCCCAATTCTTCAGCTATTCAGCCATAGTATACCACATTCTTAAGCCGCTCCAAATCCTTCCTTAATAATGGGTTAGAGAAAAAAATCACAACATTGTTGCTTTTCCCTGGATGGCGTGGTATAATCTCGGTTTGCAAGGCCAAGCGGCTATGATTTACGTGTCCCTGATCAGTTATACCCCCGATCCCGAGCGTACCATTGCTGCTGCTGCCCGTGTTTCCACCTCCTCTGTTGCCGCATCAAAGCTCATGGAAAAATTGACCCCTGAGGCTGTCGATCGCCTGCTCACTCAGCTCCTCACCTCAGGTCACCTCTCCCCCTTTGAGCATGCCAGCTTCACCTTCGCCATTGAGGGCATCTCTCGGGTCACCAGCCATCAACTGGTGCGCCATCGGATGGCGAGCTACACCCAGCAGAGCCAGCGGTATGTCTCCCTGAAGGAGGCTGATTATATTACCCCGGCGACAATCAGCGCCAGGCCTGAGCTTGAGGCTAAATATCGCGACATGGTTTGTGATTGCCATCGGCTTTACCTGGAGATGCTTGATGCGGGCATCCCCGCCGAGGATGCCCGATATGTGCTCCCTGGTGCTATGGAGACCAGGCTGGTGATGACAATGAATGCCCGTGAGTTGCTTCATGTCTGCTCGCTGCGCCTCTGCCTCAGGGCGCAATGGGAGATTGTTGAGCTATTCGAGAAGGTCAAGGCTGAGGTGGAAAGGGTAGCGCCCCGTCTTGGGGTGGAGCTTAAGCCCAAGTGCTATCGCCTCGGGTACTGCGATGAGGCGGAGAGCTGCGGGATTTTCCCCACCGCTAAAGAGGTAGTGGCTGAAAAAGGAGAAAAGAGGTAAAGAAAGGGGTTGACATAACATGTCGGCGGAGATAATTTCGGGGACTCAGGTAGCGAAAGAGATCCGGGAGGAGTTGAAGGTCAAGGTAGAGGAGCTGAGGGAGAAGGAGGTAACCCCCGGGTTAGTCATGGTGAGGGTTGGGGAGGACCCAGCCTCTGTTTCCTATGTCACGGCCAAGAGCAAAGCCAGCGACGAGCTGGGTATCTACTCGGAAACAATAGTTTTCCCCGAGGATGCTACTGAGGAACAGGTTCTCGCCAAGGTCGAGGAGCTAAACAAGGACCCAAAATTCCATGGCATCCTGGTCCAGCTTCCCCTGCCCAAGCACATTGATTCGGATAAAGTTTTGAATGCCATCGACCCCAAGAAAGACGTTGACGGTTTCCACCCGGTGAATGTTGGTAAGCTCTTAATTGGTGATCCCTACTTTATGCCTTGCACCCCGCACGGTGTCCAGGAGTTGCTGGTTCGCAGCGGCAACAGCCCTGAAGGAAAGCACGTGGTTGTCTGTGGGCGAAGCAACATCGTGGGGAAGCCACTGATGGCCATCCTGATGCAGAAAAGGAGCGGTGCCAATGCGACAGTGACAGTTGTCCATACCGGGACAAAGGACATGGCATCGATAACCAGACAGGCGGATATCGTGATTGCTGCCATGGGCAAGCCCAAGGCAATAACGGCGGACATGGTCAAGGAAGGGGCCGTGGTAATCGATGTGGGGGTTAACCAGGTAGGCACAACCCCTGAAGGTAAGCGAATTCTTGTGGGCGATACTGACTTCGAGGCCATAAAAGAAAAGGCCAAGGCTATCACTCCGGTGCCCGGTGGTGTAGGGCCGATGACGGTAACCATGCTGATGGCGAACACCGTCCGCGCTGCGGAGATGGGGGCTGAGGCTAAATAAAAAGGAGGTAAAATGGCAGAGCTCGCAGACATTAAAGCAGTCGACATCATGAACTACCCCACTGAGGCAGGGTATGAAGAGTACATGTTTGACTGGGAAGAGTTTAAGATAATGGCGCGTAGCACCTTTAAGACCCAGTTTGGCGGGCAGCCGCCCACCAGGGAGCAGTTCAAGAAGATCAAAGAGGCCGGATTTATGCCTGGCCACAATAGCGTGGAGGAGCTGCTAAAGACCATGGATGAGATCGGCTTTGAGTACGTGGTGATCACCGATGTCAAGATGTGGTCATACTACTACCACCACCAGGTGATGATGGAGTATCCCATTGACGAGATCTACAAGATTATAAAGAAGGGCAAGGGCAGGCTAATCGGAGGTGCCAGCTACAACCCCTTCCGCATCGATGAGAGCCTGCGTGAAATCGAGAAAGCGGTCAAGGAGTACGGCTTCAAATATGTCTACTTCCACCCCATCACCTTCGGCCTTTCCCCCTCAGACGCGAAGTGCTATCCGTTGTACGCCAAGTGCAGCGAGCTGGGCGTTCCCGTGGGGATGCAGGTGGGGCACTCCGCGGAGCCGCTGCCCAGCTGGGTGGGGCATCCGATGGAGGTAGACAAGGTCGCTATCGATTTCCCCAGCCTCAAGATTAATCTCTCCCATACGGGCTATCCCTGGGTCGATGAGTGGTGTTCCATGATCTTCCGCCATCCCAACGTCTATGGTGATATCTCCGCCTATAACCCGCGGAACCTGACCCAGGAAACGGTCAGGTTCATGAACAGCAGCCGGGGTCGCGAGAAGGTCATGTTCGGCTCTAATAGCTATGGTCTGAAGCTTACCAAGGAGCAGTTCCTAGCGCTGGATATAAGGGATGAGACCAAGCAAAGAGTGCTGCGGGATAACGCTATGGAGTTCCTGGGGCTTAATAAGAAGTAAGCGATTGCTCTGAGAGAGCGAGTAAAATAGCGAGGGAGGTTTATATGGCTTATGATGCCGTGAAAATGAAGGACTGGCAGATCTCTGAGGCTGCCGAAGCTAACATGCCCACCCCCGATGAGTGGCGGGAAAGGCTGAACCTTGAGAAGGACGAGATCATTCCTTATGGAAGGCTATGCAGGCTCGATTTCATGAAGATTTTCGAGCGCCTCAAGGACAGGCCCGATGGCAAGTACATTGAGGTGACTGCCATTACCCCTACGCCGCTGGGAGAGGGAAAGACCACCACCACGATGGGCATCCTGGAGGGGCTGGGCAAGCGAGGGAAGAATGTCGGCGGCTGCATCCGCCAGCCCTCGGGCGGCCCCACCATGAATATCAAAGGAACCGCAGCTGGCGGCGGCAATGCGCTGCTCATTCCCATGACCGAATTTTCTATGGGGCTTACCGGCGACATCAACGACATCATGAATGCCCACAACCTGGCTATGGTGGCCCTTACCTCCAGGATGATGCACGAGCGCAACTACAATGACGAGCAACTGGCCAGGCTCACCAGGATGCGACGCCTGGACATTGACCCCACCAGGGTGGAGATGGGCTGGATTATGGATTTCTGCGCTCAGAGCCTGAGAAATATCGTCATCGGCCTCGGCGGCCGCATGGACGGCTTCACCATGCAGTCCAAGTTCGGCATCGCTGTGAGCTCCGAGCTCATGGCCATGCTCTCCATCGTCAGGGACTTGGAGGACCTGCGGGAGAGAATGGATAACATTACCGTGGCCTTCGACAAGAGCGGCAAGCCGATTACCACCGGAGACCTGGAGGTGGGGGGCGCCATGACCGCCTGGATGCGCAACACTATCAACCCCACCCTGTGTTGCACGGTGGAGTATCAGCCGTGCATGGTCCACGCCGGTCCCTTTGCCAACATCGCCGTGGGTCAGTCCTCCATCATCGCTGACCGCATCGGACTGAAGATGTTTGACTACCATGTAACCGAGAGTGGCTTCGCCGCAGACATCGGCTTTGAGAAGTTCTGGAACGTCAAGTGCCGCTTGAGTGGCCTCAAGCCGCACGTCTCGGTGCTCACCACTACCATCCGCGCCCTTAAGATGCACGGCGGCGGTCCCAAGGTAGTGGCTGGCATTCCTCTGCCCGATTCCTACACTAAAGAGGACCTGCGGCTCCTGGAAAAGGGCCTCCCTAATATGCTGCACCACATCAATGTCATCAGAACTTCCGGTATCAACCCGGTAGTTTGCATCAATTCTTTCCATACCGATACCAAGGATGAGATCGCCATGGTGAGGAAGGCAGCTGAGGAAGCTGGGGCGCGCTGTGCTGTAGCTACGCATTGGGCCGATGGCGGCGATGGCGCCCTGGAGCTGGCTGATACCGTGATGGAAGCCTGCGAAGCGGAGAGCGAATTCAAGTTCCTCTATCCCTTGGAGATGAAGCTGAGGGAGCGGGTCGATAAGATCGCTAAGGTGGTCTACGGGGCCGATGGAGTGGCATGGACCGCGGATGCCGAGGCCAGAGCCAAATCACTGGAGGGCGATCCAAAATATGATGATTACACTACCATGATGGTGAAGACCCACCTGAGCCTCACCCATGATCCGGCGGTAAAAGGGGTCCCCAAGGGATGGAGCCTGCCCATTCGCGATGTGTTGATCTACTCCGGTGCTAAGTTCCTGTGTCCCTGCGCCGGTACCATCAGCCTAATGCCGGGAACCAGTTCCGATCCGGCCTTTAGAAAGGTTGACGTCGATACCAAGACGGGCAAAGTAATGGGTCTATTCTAAGCAGGCTAATAAAAAGGGCGAAAAAGGGCGGCGCTCAGCGCCGCCCTTTCTTACGTGTGGTGTTGGTCTACGTTGCTTTAATCCGCCACCACGCTAACCGTGATGGCATTCTTGGGGCATGTTTCCTCACAGATCTTGCATCCGGTACACAGGCTCGGGGAAACCGGCATTACCGCCCAGTTCCCCGCTGCTTTGCCCGGCTTTCGCCCATCCCGCGGATAGGTCATGAATACTCCTTGGGGACACGCATCAAGGCACTTGCGGCAATCGCGCGGGGCGGTGCATTTCTTATCATCCCACTCTATTTTTATCATGGCATCACCACTCGTTAGCCAGCACAGGGATCGCGTTGCGGTCAAACAGGGTAATCGCATCTCGCGGGCATGCTGTGCGGCACAGGCCGCAACCGAGACACTGCAGTTGGTTTACCGTGCACTTCTCTGAAGCATGTGAATAGTTGATCGCGCCGAAGTGGCAGAACTTGATGCAATCGCGGCAACCATTGCACTTCTCAATATCGATGGCGGTTACATACTCCGCCTTAAAGAAGGGCCGTTGCTCTCCGAACCGCATTGACCTGAAACTCAGACAATCCGTGGGGCTGCAGTTGCAGAGCGCGCCGATAAAGGGAGGGCCATAGCTCCACACAGTATGGACCAGGCCCTGTCGGTCAAACTTATGGAACTCCCTCTTCGTCTCCTCATTGGTTAGTACATCCAGTTCCCTTGACACATCTGGCCACTGCTCGAACATATCTTTCCAGAAATCTGACTCGGCGGCAACAATGTGAAAGCAGAACCGAGCATCGCCCACGCCATGAAGGGCAGTCCGGCAGAGGCAGGGTGTCCTCACTATGTTGAGGGTCATATCCAGTATCTTTTCTACGTCTTCCAGAGGAATAACCTGTCCCCAGTGCATTTTCTTCATTTCCGTAAACGTCTTCCTGAGAGCCTCATCGGGGTTGTCTGACCTATCAAGAGCGGCCCAACCATGTGCCGCCCATGACTCAAGGTTCTCATATAGCCAAAGCGTGAACTGTCTTGCCTCATCCGTGAGCACGTCCTCAAGGTAGTTTTTCACCTGAAGATACCATTTCTTTCCCTCACCGTGCTTAACACAAAACTCACACATCGCCTTGCCCCCTCAGATATTTCTCCCGCTACTTATACCATAATCTCCCTGGAAGAGATTATCGGACATAAGTGCTTCAAAGGCGCATCGCTTTGATAGACTCCGTGTCACTCATATTGAGAACTTGTACTTTATTACTAATCCTTTTGATCAGCTTGGAGAGGACTATCCCAGGGCCAATCTCTATGAAGGTGGAGACTCCGCCCCCTACCATATATTCCACTGAGAGCTGCCACTGAACACAGTGACATAGCTGCTGTAGGAGCTCTTCTTTCACCTCATCGAGGGTGGTTACAGGCTTAGCCGTGCTGTTAGCCACGATGGGAACTTCGGGCGAGCGAAAGTTAACTCGTGAGATGGCCTGGGCCATGCCTTCAATGGTAGGCTGCATCAGGGCGGAATGAAAAGCGCCGCTAACCTCAAGCGGTACTACGCCGACGGCTCCTCTCGACTGGGCCAAGTCCATGGAGCGTGCCACTGCCTCCCTAGTGCCACTGATAACCATCTGCCCTGGGCAGTTGATATTGGCAATCTGGGTGGCGGTCTCCAGGCATATCTCTGCCACGGATGCCTCGTGAAGACCAATGATCGCTGCCATGCCTCCGGGTTTACTCTTGCCTACCTCCTGCATCAAGCGCCCTCGTTCCCTGGCAAGGCGAACCGCATCAACAAATTCAAGGGCGTTTGCGGCCACCAGCGCGGTGTACTCACCAATGCTATGTCCGGCGACAAGGGCGGGCTTTAGCGCACCATTGAGCTCTGAAGTAGCTTTTAAGTAGGCAATGCTGACTGTCAGTATTGCTGGCTGGGCATTAATGGTTTCGCGGAGTTCCTCCTCAGGACCTTCAAAACAAAGTCGGGACAGGGGAAATTGAAGCACTTGATCGGCCTCCTCGAAGACCTGCCTGGCCTGACGTGAACTCTGATAAAGTTCGTAGCCCATCCCAACTGCCTGTGAGCCTTGTCCGGGAAAGACATAAGCAATCTTGCTTATCGGCCTTGTCTCTGGTTCAGCCATGAGTTGTCTCCATTAGTCAATAGTAACTGAAATCCTCCGCAATAATCCATTCAATTTCATTGTCGTCTTTAAGGACGGAAATAATATGATTTTTGTAATGCAATTGCTCGACTCGAAAGAAGCGATCTCGATACTCCAAGACAATATGATTCTCATCGGGAACCGAGATTACCCGACAGGTCTTTAACCCACCGATGCCGATTCCGATAGCTTTTAGAGTCGCTTCTTTTGCAGTCCAATAGCGAAAAAAGGTATCCCAAGACCTGTCTTTGCTTAACTCCCATTCTCCGTCGCTTGCCACATGGCTAAAGATAGATTCGGACCGAGGCTTTATTTCTTCAATATCGATCCCGATCTTTTCCTTACTGACAACCGCTGTCACGTACTTCGATTTATGGGAGAGGGACCAATAATTGCCATCAAATGGGCACGGGACATCGTTTTCATCTTTCAGTAGCTCTCCAAGTATCACTCCGCTCTTTTCCGCACTCAATCTTAATGCCTCTCTCGAAATTCTGCTTAGCCTGGCCACTTTTTCTCTTCCAGAGAGTTTATGTCCAACCTCGGCAACTGTCAGGATTACCGGAAATAGAGTCATTGGTCTGGTCAAACCCTCATTACCTTATTGATGATATCTTTGTCGAAGTAGTTGGTCGCCATTCCACAATCGACGATGATGCCTTGGGCATTAATGCCGCTCGATCGGTCGCTCAAAAGAAATGCCACTGTATTGGCCACTTCTTTGGTGGTTAGAGCTTTTTTGCGTAGCGTTAATTGTTCGGCATAAAGGTAGTAGTCCAGGTATCCTGGTATCCCTGCGGATGCGGAGGTTTTCAACAGCCCGGGATTGACTGAGTTGAACCTGACTTGAGAAAACGAACTGAAGGACTTGGCCAGAAAGCATATTGTCGAATCCAGAGCAGACTTTACAGGTGCCATCCAACCATAAGGTTCGGCTGCCATTCTTGTGGTTGAGATTGATATGGTAACTACAGATGCCTTCTTATCCAGGAGGTCTTTAAATGCGTTGGCAATACTAATTAACGAGTAACAGGATATGTCAACAGATTGCAGGAAGTCTTTCCTCTTTGTTTCGTGAAACGGCTTAAGTCCACCTTCGTAGTTGGCAAAAGCAATGGAATGAACAATGCCATGAAGCGTGGCATACTTTTGGGAGATGTCTTTCGCTAGTTTTGTGATCTGGTGTTCCTGTTCCACATCACATATATAGATGTCTGCATCAGGAAAAAGCTTGGAAACACTTTCCTTTATTTTTGCAGACTGAACTGCATAGACGACCTCTGCCTTTGCCTCAGAGAGAACCTGGCCCACAGAGTAGGCCACGCTCTTCTTGTTAGCCACACCAAAAACGAGGATGGTCTTATTCTCAATACCTAAGAAATCCATACGATTTCCTTTAAACTTTAGATTCCAGGTTTAGCTAAGCTAACAGCAAATTCAACCGTTACCACCGTCTTTCCTGCGACTGACGCGCTGCCCTTCAGGAAAAAGGCATTGCCCACTTTTTCCACCAACTCGGCTTCCATTTCTAAGAGGTCACCCGGCTTGACCATATTTTTGAACTTGGCGTTGCTAATTCGGGTCAGCACAGGGGTACCATCGCCAACATCACCAATAATGCTGGAGAGCAGAATCGCCCCAGTTTGAAAAATGGACTCACAAGTAAGTACCCCTGGCATAATCGGATTTCCTGGGTAATGCCCCTTGAAAAATGCTTCCTGGGAGCCTATCTCTTTTGTTGCTTTGATTTTCGTTGCTGTTAACTCTACGATTTTATCGACGAACAAAAAGGGTGGACGATGAGGTATCGCCTTCAAGACTTGCTCCATTTCATAAACCTCCAGTCACCTCAAGGGTAGAACCGTTAACGTATGACGCCTCTCTAGAAGCCAAGAAAAGAACGCAAGCAGCGACCTCCTCAGGCTTCCCGAATCTCTTTAAGGGGATCTGGGCTATATAAGAATCGCGTAATTCATTAGGAAGGTCTTGAATTAATTCGGTGGCGATAAATCCCGGCGAGACGCAATTGACCGTAATGCCGCGGCTGGCGACTTCCTTGGACAATGATTTGGTCAACGCAACTAGGCCTGCTTTTGCGGCGGCATAGTTTGCCTGGCCTTCAAAGCCATACTTGCCGGAAGGAGAGGTTATATTAATAATCCGTCCATATCGTTTGCGCATCAAGCTCATGACCGCAAACTTGCACATGTAAAAGACTCCGTTGAGATTGACATTCAGCACATCATGCCACTGCGATTCTTTCATCATGGCCAGGACAGCGTCCTTCCGAATACCTGCATTGTTGACAAGTACTTCGAATCCTTCATATTTCTTGTCTATGTATTCAAAAAACTTTTCAACCTCTTCATATTTAGCTACGTCATATTTTTGGATATCAATATTTTTAGCGAACTCGCTGTTGTCTTGCTTAAATTGTGCCGCAGCAGCTTCGTTTGCGGAGTAGGTGACAATAACTCGGGCACCAGCTTTCAGGAAACTCTCCGCAATGCTTTTGCCTATCCCTCTCGTGCCACCAGTGACGATGACGGTCTGCCCTTTAAAATCATACATCTGGGGCCCCCTGCAAGCCGAAATCAAGACCGCAAATATTCGTCAGCATTATTCGAGACAATCACCCCATAGTTGGCCGCGCCCAACCAACCGGACATAATAATTCCCACCGACCCGGTATGGAAAAGTCCGGGTATCTCTTCGGGAAGTCCCATGCTGATTTTTAATCCTTCAAATTTGGTGCCAAAAGAAGCGCCACATTCGTGAAGAGTGTACCTCTGAAATGTTTTTGGGGTAGCAGCTTCTACATAATCGATTTTCTCTTGGACTCCAGGAATATATTTCTCTAAAGCATCGAGTGTCGATTCGATTAATTCCTCTTTAGATGTGCGGTATTCTTCCTCGGACAGGCTTGCCCAGTCTTCGTAGTTTGCATTAGTCGAAGAAACAATCGAGTACATGTCAGAGCCTGGTCGGGTTTCTGGATAATAGATGGAGAAGGTCCGGCTGGTGATATTTTTGCTGCAAAGTTTTTCGGAATCGAATTTTTCTGCTACTGAGGTAAAAAGCAAATCACCTATGTAGTCGAATCCTTCACCTTTTTTGATACCTATATAGACCTGGCAACTGCTGTTATTGAGGCGTACCTTTCTTGCCTCTTCAATGAAGCTTCCAGAAAAGTGCTCGTCCCCGACGAGTTTATGAATGGTCGATTTTAAATTACCGTTGGAGACAGCAGCCTTACACTTGATCATCTTTCCATTAGCGATTACTCCCGATACTTTTTGATCCTGGATGACAATTTTTTCCACCAGACACTTAGTCCGAATATCGACACCATTTCTTATTAGCTCAGCCTGCATCTCTCCAATAAACTTGTCTGTCCCGCCTCGAACGGTATAAACGCCTTTACTCATGAAGTTGGAAAACACGATTCCATAAGTTATCGCTGGGTCATCTAGAGTTGATCCATTCGCATAGGTGATCGGTTCCATTAGCAGGCGGACAACATCGTCACGGCCAGGAAAGAACTTTTGAAAAAGCTCTCTGGTTGTCATGGTTTGGTCATCATAGAAATTCATATCTCTGGCTGTATTGAAAAAGCTTTCAATATTCTCTCGGGGTATTTCGAATCGCTCCTGCAGGATGCGCGTGAAATCCTCCCTATCGTAAGTCGTTGTAAGGGAGAACTGAGGGTTGTCAAACCTAATTCCCTTGAGTTGAACAATCATGTTAGCAATTTCAGGGGTCCAGTACTTACGGCAGGTCTTAATCATGCCGACTGGAAATCCATGCAAGGAGATATCGAAGATGTGCCCCCCTTTCCTCTTGAACCAGGTAGCCAATCCACCGAGCTGATGGTGATGTTCCAGAAGTAAAACTGAATGGCCGTTTTTCGCTAGTATGTTTGCACAAGTCAGTCCAGCCAATCCACTGCCAATGACGATGGCATCATATTCTGGCTTTGTGTCTTTGAACCGATCGCTCATCAGCAACCTTCCCTCTTCTTATCCCTTCTGTAGTATGTGAAGATTTGCCATGGAGACACCGCTAAGCATTGCTCCGACGATTCCCAGAAATCCTTGGTCCGTGCCACAAATAAACAGGTTATCTAAATGAGTTCTTCCTGTCTTGATTTTATTTGGAGTCCCATATACTGCGCCGTTTAAGTGACTGGTGAATCTGTAAATCGTTTTAGGAGTGAATACATCCGAATAAACGATTGAATCACGAAAATCTGGCACGAATTTTACCACCTCTTTAAGCGTGGTTTCAAGCCAGGCAGCTTTTTGGGCTTTATACTCTTCTTCACCTAGCTTGTTCCAGAGATCGAAATTAGCCATGTTGGTTACCCTGATCATGGCTTCGGGCAGTGGGCTTTCGAAGTGAAAATTGTTAGGGCAGCATATAACACCACTTGAAACATCAACCAAATCGTCTGGTTTTCTATAATTGAATTTATCCGAGTTATTAAAAAAGGTGATTGTTGTGTCATAGCCCATTTCAGCAAGTTCTCTATCCAAGATCATAATAAACTCTATGAATGAAAGTTGCCCCACATCACACTTGAATCTCGTAGGGTCATAGTCAGACAAAAGCCTCATGGTTTCAACATAACCAGCCGATGATATTATCTTATCAGCCGTCAGCACTTCACCATTATCGAGTAATATCGACTCAACCTTGCTGTTAGCAACTTGAATACTTTGCACCCCGCACTTTAGCCTTAATTCGCCGCCGTTATCTTTATATTTCTTGACTAGTACATCGAGTATCTGCCGGACACCAGCTTGGGGCCTGGCAAAACCTTCGCAGAAGATACTATTGAACATGATAACGAACTGCCCGAATTCCATGTCATTTTCCTGGGCATTGCCGTAGTACATGAGTGGGCAAAAGATCATATCAATGAGGAGCGGGTCAGAAATAATCGAGCTCACAACTTCGCAAGCCGAGATTGGTTTTGCATCCAGGGCCAATGCGTCATATTCAGAAATAGTTTTAAGCAACTTTTGAAAGTTGTCAGCTTGCGCTGGAAAATTCTCGACTACCTCTTGGGCAAAAAAGTCTAGGTTGTTATTAAATCTCAAGGTTTTCTCTGGGAATTTAACCACTGACATCCGTTGTTGGCAGAGAGCAAAATCTTCAACTTTTAGCTTGAGCTGTCGCAGTAACTTTGGCAGTGGCGTTGCTTTGATACCTTTGGGAACATAATTGGTCATTGCATGAAGACCAACATCAAATTTATGTCCGTCCCGGCTATAGAATGAATTTAATCCCCCGACACGATAATGTTTTTCGAGGATGCAAACCTTCTTACCGTAGTAGGCCAATCTAATGCCGGCGGCAAGACCAGACATTCCTGCGCCAATAATGAGAACGTCGTAACTCATAGTTAGGCCCTATAGAGAGACTTCTCCCCCGTTTCGCAAGGGGAGAAAATTATGTGGACCTTCGATTCTTTGGTGAAATGAGGTGGAATAATGTATTTCGGTTCGCTGACATCTAATGGCTACATATCTTTCATCAGTGGCTCTAAATAAGCCACAGCGCCGTCCAATGTAGATAATCGCATATAGTCGTCTTCCGGCACCATGATACGGTAGCGTTTTCGCAACTCCATGATGATGTCCAAAAAATCCATCGAGTCCATTTCGATTTGATCTCGTATGGGGACATCACTCTTAAGATCGCTCAAATCTTCGTCCGGTAAAATTTGGTGGATGAACTCTAAAATCTTGGATCTAATTTCCTCTGCTTTCATATGTTTCTTAGCCCTCTATTATTCTTCAAATCTTTTGACGATAAGAACAGAGTTGATGCCCAACATTCCGAAAGAATTATTCAAGATATAGTCGACCTTATCGACCTTTTTGGGTTCGTTGATAACAAGGTTCTTAAGAGCACACTCAGGGTCTAAATTGTCCACATTGATCGTCTGGTGAACGATACGGTCTTCAAAGGAGGGTAAATTCCCCACTAATTCTAAAGCGCCAGCAGCCCCCATCGCATGGCCAATATAACTTTTGGTGTTGTTTATATACGCATTTGAATTATTCCCAAAGACCTCTCTGATTGCCTGACATTCTGCCTTGTCCCCTTCAGGGGTTCCAGTGGCGTGTGTATTGATAATATCGATATCGCTTACTGATAGGCCAGCTTTTTTGAGAGCGAGCTTCATACACTCAGCCTGCCTTTCTGGGTTTGGAAGGATGAAATCAAATGCATCTGAGTTAATCGCATATCCGACGATTTCGCCGTAAATCTTGGCACCTCTTTCAAGTGCATCACCCAATTTTTCCAGAACGCAGATACAGCCACCTTCGGAAACAACGATACCGTTTCGGTTCTTATCAAAAGGGCGGGATGCCTTTTGAGGGTCGGGATGGCTCGCCAACGCCCCTTCGTTTTTAAAAGAGGCAAAAACACCGAATGTACGAGGGGTCTCTGAGACCCCCCCCGCCAGGGCCAAATCCACTTCACCCAGCAACAACATTTGTAAGCCTTGTATAATTCCAATGTTGCCGGCGGCGCAAGCGGCTCCCAATGTGTAGTGCGGGCCAGTAATCTTCATATTCATGGTGACCTCGCCGGCTGGACTATTAGCCACCGTTCTTGGGTTATGGTGGTGGGACCAAAGATCTACATTGTAGTTATATTCCTTGATGTTATAAACCTCGTTTTCTGTTTCCACGTTACCGTGCTCGGTAATCCCGAGATAGATGCCAATTCTCGATTTATCAACAGAAGCAAGCTCCAATTTCGAATCGGCGATTGCTTCATGGGCGCAGTAGATCGCAATAGACCCTGCTCGCGTTCCACGACGCAGTTCCTTTTTACTCTGATACTTCAGTGGGTCAAAATCACACACACCAGCTATGACTTCACCCATGTAGTGGGTCTCGATTTTCCCTACTCCAGATTTGCCAGCAAGCAGATTCTGCCGAAACTCTGCAAGATTGTTTCCGTTTGGTGCTGTTAGACCAATCCCGGTTATTACAATTCGCGTTTCATTATTCATCTTGGCAACTACCTTAATTGTATCCTTGCCCGAAGGGCAAGGATCGCGCTACCATTTCACACCAAGCATAATACAAGATAAGCCGCTGCCAATTCCCAGCATCGCAATCTTATCACCACTATTAAGGTGACCCTCATCGATTGCTATGGCTAGCGTAATGGGAAGGGATACTGCTCCGATGTTTCCTAAGTATTCTACAGTGGAAAAGCCCTTTGAGTCACCCAGCCTCAGAGTATCGAACAGTAGCTCTTGATGGACAACGCTAACCTGATGGCAGAAAACCTTATCTACATCTGAGTTGTGCCACCCCAGCTCTTTTCTTAAGGCCTTCCATGTTTCCTCCGCTAACAGCAGGCCATTTATCAGAATTCCTTGAGAGTCCGTACGCATAGTCGGACGGCTATTCGGGTTGAAGAAATAGGTATCATCTTCTATACGACAAAGGCCGCTGTGTTGTGAAGCAGTCCGTATCACCCCACCTAGAAGTTTATGGCTGGATTTTGACAGGGAGGAGTGTGTTAGCACCGCTGCTACTGCTCCGGATCCCAAGGTCAGAGTGGCAAAGGATGCTTTGAGCTTGGCTCTGGTCATGTTTGGGTCTTGCAAGATTTCATCTATTGTTGTGTCAGTGATGTGTCTACTGCTCTCGCTAGCAACCACAATTCCTGCTTTTACTTGGCCTAATTCGATCATATTTGCCAGAGTTACCATGCCGTTGACGAAACCCAAACAGGCATTTGAGATGTCGAAGATAGTGGCTGTGGGAGGGAGACCTAAAGAATCATGGACTAAGAAGGCTGTCGCCGGCTCTAGGAAGTCGCGACTAAGTGAAGTATGAAGGAGACATTCAATGTCTTCCTTCTCTATCTCAGAATTTGCGATGGCCTTTTCCGCTGCCGTTGTGCTAGCCCAACTCGGAGGCGTTCCGTCATTCCAGAATTGCCGCTCGCGAATTCCGGTCATCATTTCGAGGCGACCGAAGGCAAGGTTCAGTTTATCGTATACCGGGGCTAACCTTTCCTCTAGGCTCAATGACGTGATGATGTTTCCTGGGAGTTTGTACCCAAAAGACTCAATGCAGACGTTTTTGTATAACATCGAATAACCCCTCTACAGACTCGCTACCATGTCAGGAACATAGCTCCCGGTTTCTACAGCGACATATTGGCATCACATGGCACATCACAACGGTTAGAAGCTCTAAAGGAAAATGTTGTATTAATCTTTGCGTGATTTACCTTCCTCTCTCGATAGCAACGTTGGGATATGAAACTTCATCTTAAGATTTGACCAGCTATCAAGGGACTTCGAGGGAATTATCCTGTCCGGCACATACTTGTATATTCCGGCGATGACAGCGGAAATCTTTCTCGAATTTGCTGCTGTATCCGGGATATACTCATCTGCTGCGGCAATAAGAGAAGAGCGCACCTTATGAGGAAGTTTATCTAGCTCATTAATGACCCTATCGATCGCTTTAGGTGGGACACACTTATCTAATATATTCATGAAAAGGAGCAGCAGGCTATCCGGCACATATCTGTCCACTACCTTTGCCGCAAGCGAGATTGCCTTCCTCGAGACAAATCTGCCCACCGATTTAAAGAGAGAAATTTTTCTCTTTGACAACATAGCTTTCCCTCCTGCTCGAATATACTGCAACTAGTGGAATATAGTAATCTATGCGATGTATAATTATCACATCTTAAAGGCATGCTTGTCAACGACAGATCGCTTGCCTGTCCTTTACTTTCAAGGTGAGTATCTCAAGAAGTGCGCCTAATTTTTGAGCCAAAAGTGGGTCTTATCAAATTCTTTCGATCGGTATCGCTCCCATCTTGGAAAAATCTCTTGGTAGATCCCAAGCCTTATCCCAATTAACTTTATAGCTCTCAGAAGTAGCATTCTAAGCATCCTTGGCTTACTAAGAAGTGCTTTCATCAGCACAAGAAGGGTTCTAGTCAGTGTAGGTGAGCATCCCTCTATTTTGGTGGCGTTCTGTAAGCTCTTATTACTTCTGATTGCACAGTCGCCGTAAAGAAAGACTTTTTTCGTATCTCTTTCTGGCCTTAATTCCAGCCCATAATATAACTCCACACCGCCAAAATCCATTTTAGGATTATCTTTGGCAAGTATTGATAGCGCTAAAGCGAGCGTGGCACCACAAGCTGAACAAAGGCTCTGTCCTGGAGGGGGAGCTGAAAGTCCTGTAACTTTTGCTGGGGTCAATAATTCTTTATCTGGTTCAAACTGCCACTCAAGCTGCTCCTTTAGAGATTCTATATCTTCTCCTTTGATTTGGATCGTGCTGATATCTAAAGATCGATTATGCCTTTCGGCAAATTCTCTCAGATAGTCAACTTGTGACGGATCGATCCCCAGTATTGTTGCCCCAACAATATCGCACTCGAATATATCTGGGCTTGCTATAATCAAATCCTTGCGGTGGGCCACCCCCACGAGAGTTTCTGGCCCTTTTCCCAACATGTATATTCCATCAATTATGACCAAGTCACTCTTGATTGCTTCGTTCAAAAGGCAAATTAGAGAATCTAGTCGGTTGGTAATATGAAACCTTTTTTTTGAAGCTTGGCTGAGGCAACCCTTCAGATTCTTGAAACCCAGAGAGACCTTTGTTTGGAAGTGGGTTTTTAGTACTGGGACATTGATTAGAAAGTCTGCCTCTAAAGCTGTTTTGGAAACCTGGACTTTTACCCCTCCTAAATCTAGCTCCTGAAAAGGACCCTGGTTGAAATCGATCAGTTTAGCCCCGTATTTTTCAGCCACCTTGTCTATACCTGTCCCCTTAAAACCTCGTTTCGTATACGGCTCAAGTTCATCAAATATACCAATGATGGCACCTTCACCTATAGAAATATCTTTGCAGCCATATTCGAGCAATAATTGTATGATTCCGTCTATGATCTTTGAGGTGGTCACCATTCCATAGGGAGGCATTATTTCGTGGCGGAAACAGTTATTGGGTTTTATCAGGATTTCGTCATTCCTATTGAGTTTCTCAAATCCATCACATAGTTTAATGGCGCGTCGAATAGAATCAAGAGACCCATCAAATCTCACTAGCGATACTGTCATTATTCGCCCCCCAACCAGCCGAGGCTCAGAGGGAACATTGCTCGCTACTCCCTGACCAACGGGTAGTTTCTTATTTCTTCGAGGTATGAGTCCAGAAAACTCTGAGCCTTTTCCCTGGAGAAGAGGCCGGTTCTATAGCCCAGGCAGACCTGCAACCTGCCGCTGTAGGTGTATGTCCCCAGGCTCAGCCCCATGGGGGTAACCAGTGGCGGGGCGGTTTCCATGTTCACTATCTTGGCGCTGCCGATTCGGAGCTCTCCCCATTCTTCGGGCCAGACCACGCCTACATTACTAACGAAAGTGGTATCAACATATATTCGAGTAATCATCAAGAACCTGCACATTGCTCTCATAACGACCTGGGGAAAGCGAGAACAAAAGTAATAGAAATAAACCAGGGAGTATTGGATGCCATCCTTGACTATTGAGGCCATATCCACCCTCACCTTATGTAGCAGCTTTACCGGGTCAGCCCTATCTTCGGGCATGGTCGGTAGGGAAACCCAGGCTACCTGGTTTGAAACCACATCCTTAGGCCCCCTGGGCCCGATGAATGTGGGAACCATTAGGCGTATACATTTGCTACCTTTGCCGTGCAGGCTGTTCCATCTCTCAATAACCCTGAAGCAGGCTGCCAGCAGGACATCATTCAGGGTAACACGAGCTGCCTTTGCTCTTGACCGAATTTGCCCAAACTCTGCTGGGTCTATGGTCCTATTGCAGTAGTCGGTTCCCTTTGACCGCTCTGACCTGTCGTGGAAGATCCTTGTCGGTGGGTGGAAAGGTGCTATGAAGAATCGATGGAAAAGGCTATAGATCATTTTCATATAGTAGTGCTCTACGCTTGGCCTTTGGCTGCGTGCAAATTGTAGTATTTCATCCCCTTTACGGGATATGGGGAAATCATCGAGGGACTTAGAGTCTTCAGGAACGTCCTTATCGTAACTTTCAAAGATCTTCCGGATGAAAAGAACGGCGCCGAGCCCATCCACTGCAATGTGATGACCAGTGAAAATCAGTGAAGATTCAACCTCATTCTTTTTTAAGAGAAGGGCTCTAAATGGGAATTCCTTCCATAGGTTCAGGGGTTGGTTTATCCATTCAGAAAGGCACCTCTCATAGTTTGCATCTGGGAGTTTGGCCAGGTCTTTGACAGTCAGAGCTTTCTCTCCGAGGTCTTCCTGTACTTCTTGGAAAGTCCTGAAATACTTACTTCGCAGGATTGTTCTCATTTGGGGATGAGCTTTTAGGGCGGATAGGATTGCTCGATTCAACCTATCGGCATCTATTTCTCCTTCGATGTTCAGGATTTGGTGGGCAATCATAGGCTCGTTTATGCTGTCAAGAGCTAGTAGACACTTGCTAACGCAATTCAGAGGCATTCGAACGTTGGAATTTCCCATTATTATCCTCCCTTCTTTTTGATTGCCTCTTAATTGACCTGACGCTCCTGTCCCTCCCAGTACTTCTTGCGCAGTTCAGCCTTCAGTACTTTGCCTGCGAGGTTCTTTGGTAGGAGTTCCACGAACTCGACTGACTTGGGTTTCTTGTATGATGCCAGGTTTTCCTTACAGCCCCGGATAATCTCTTCTTCGCTCGCCTTCATTCCCGGCTTCAGTTTCACAAAGGCTTTTATAGACTCCCCCCACACCTCGTCAGGGATGCCGATAACCGCCGTCTCAAGTACAGCCGGGTGCTTAAAGATAGCATTCTCCACTTCCATGGGATACACGTTATAGCCTCCAGTGATAATCATGTCCGTTTTACGGTCAGCTATAAATAAGTATCTTTCCTCATCGAGATACCCCATATCCCCCGTAAAAAGCCACCCATCTCTTATCGCTTTCTGAGTTGCTTCCGGGTCTTTCCAGTACTCCTTCATCACCAATGGGCTGCGGACGATGATTTCTCCTTTCTCTCCTGTCGGGACATCATTTCCGTCATCATCCACCACGCGTATATTGGTCATGACGAGCTCGCGTCCCGCTGACCCTAACCGACGAGTTTGCTCATCAGTGCCTCCGATTACGTGATCATCCACGCTCAGCGAGGTTATAAAGAAGCACTCCACCAAACCATAGGCCTGGATGAACACATCTCCGAAAACATCCAGTGCCTGTTTCAACTTCTCCACAGCCATGGGTGCGGAGGAATAAGGGAGTCTCCTCAGAGTGCTGAGGTCATAATTCTTGAGGTTAGGGTAGGCGAGGAGGAAATAGATGATAGTGGGTGCCAGCCATACCGTGGTGACTTTTTCCTTTTGAATTGTATCCAGAGCGAAATCGATGTCGAGGTGGCTGATGAGGATGTTGGGCACCCCCATCATGAAATGGGGTGGGAGGAGAACGCCCGAGGCGTGGTTTATGGAGGCGACGTAGAGGGCCACATCGTCGGGTTGGACATTTGTTTCAATACAGTACATATAGGTGGCCATTATAAGGGCCCTATGCGTTTGCACACAGCCCTTGGCCTTGCCGGTGGTGCCCGAAGTATGGAGGATGGCAATAGGGTCGTTCTCATCGATTTCCACTCGCGTGGGTTTGTCGCTTGCTTTGTCCATAAGGTCCTCATACCTCTCCATACCAGAGAAGCCCTCGCCATCTACTATGAAGTGCTCCACAGTCTCGATCTTATCTTTCACAGAGTCTATGCCTTCGGCGAACTTCTGCTGGATGATAAGGGCTCGGGACTCCGCGTTGTTAAGATGGTAGGCATGCTCCAAGGGGTGATGACGGGAATCTAAAGGTGCCCATACCATGCCGTTCTTGATCAGTCCATACTGGGCTTCTACGGCCATCAGAGAATTTTCTGCCAGTATCGAGACACGGTCGCCTTTCTTAAGGCCAAGACCGTGTAGGACATTGCCTATCTTGTTTACCTGCTTCTCCAACTCCCGGTAGGTCACCCGGCGGTCAGCGTGGACTACTGCTACCCGGTCAGGATAATTCATAAACCCTCTTTTTACCAGACTCCACAAATCCATTTTCATGTCTCCTTACATCATGCTGAAACCGCCGCTAACGCTAAGGGTCTGACCTGTGATGAAGTTCGCGGCGTCTGAGGCTAGGAATACTACTGCGTTAGCCACTTCCTCCGGTTTCACCAGGCGGCCCATGGGGTACTGGCTAATTGCCTTCTCCTTCATCTCTGGAGGTATCATGTCGAGAGTCACGCCGGCCCACGCGCTGGTTTTACTCACCGTCCCAGGTTTCTCAGGGATGGTAAGTCCAGGGCAGACAGTATTGACGGTTATGCCAAATCTTCCCATCTCCCGCGCTATAGCTTTCCCGAAAGCGATGGCAGCTCCCTTCGTCCCCGAATAAACCGCTCCTCTTGACTGACCCATCCGACCAGCATCAGAGGAAATGTTCACAATCCTGCCAGCCTTACGCTCGATCATGTGATCCAAAACAGCCCTGGTGCAATTGATCACGCCCAGGTAATTGATCTTGATCTCCTTCTCATATTCCTCCCTGGGCTCCTCCATGAACAGCTTGTTGGCTACCCAGCCTGCGTTATTGACCAAGATGTCTATATTTCCAAACATTTCCAGAGTCTTTTTTACCATCGCTTCTACGGAATCATAATCTGTTACATCCGTCTTAATGGCGAGGGCTTTTCCACCCAGGGCTTCAGCTTCCTTGACCACCTTTTGTGCCTGTTCCTCATCAAGATTAGCGATCACCACATTAGACTTCTCTCTGGCGAAAGCCAGAGTTATGGCACGACCAATATTTGAGTCTCCCCCGGTAACGATAATCGTCTTACCTTCCAGCCCTAACTCCATTCATTTGACCCCTAAATATGGTGGAATTTGAACATCTTCACAAAACAGCAACCCTTGTCGCAAATATAGTATGGAAAACCCACTTTTCAGTAGAATAATTATCAGACAAACCGGCGGTTATTTCAACACTCCCTGACCACGGGGTAGTTTCTTATCTCTTCAACATATAGGTCTAAAAACCTCTGAGCCTTTTCCCTGGAGAAGAGGCCGGTTCTATAGCCCAGGCAGACCTGCAACCTGCCGTTGTAGACGGATGTCACCAGGGTCATCGGCAGGAGGGACCCAACAGGTGGAACGCCCTCTATGCCCACTATCCTGGCGCTGCCGATTCGGAGCTCTTCTCTCCATGCTTCGGGCCAGATCACGCCTAGGTTACTAACGACAATGGTATCAACATATATTCGAGTAATCATAAAGAACCTGGCCATTCCTCTCATAACCACCAGAGGAAAGCGAGAGAGGAGGTAAGCGAGGTAAAGTTGGGAGAAGGGGATTCCATTCTTGACCATTGAGGCCATATTCGCCCTCACCTTATGTAGCAGCTTTACTGGATCGGCCCTATCTTTGGGCATGGTCGGTAGGGAAATCCCGGATACCTGGTTTGAAACCACATCCTTAGGCCACTTGGGCCCGATGAATAGGGGAGTCCATATGCGTATACATTTGCTGCGTTTGCCGTGCAGGCTGTTCCATCTCTCAATAACCCTGAAGCAGGCTGCCAGCAGGACATCGTTCAGGGTAACGCGGGCTGCCTTCGCTCTTGACCGAATTTGCCCAAACTCTGCTGGGTCTATGGTACCATTGCAGTAGCCGGTTCCCTCTGACTGCCCCGACCTGTCGTGGAAGATCCTTCTCGTTGGGTGAAAAGGCGCTATGAAGAATCGATGGAAAAGGCTGTAGATCATTTTCATATAGTAGTGCTCCACGCTTGGCCTTTGGCTGCGTGCAAATTGCAGTATTTCATCCCCTTTACGGGATATGGGGATATCATCGAGGGACTTAGAGTCTTCAGGAACGTCCTTATCGTAACTTTCAAAGATCTTCCGGATGAAAAGAACGGCGCCGAGCCCATCCACTGCAATGTGATGACCAGTGAAAATCAGTGAAGATTCAACCTCATTCTTTTTTAAGAGAAGGGCTCTAAATGGGAATTCCTTCCATAGGTTCAGGGGTTGGTTTATCCATTCAGAAAGGCACCTCTCATAGTTTGCATCTGGGAGTTTGGCCAGGTCTTTGACAGTCAGAGCTTTCTCTCCGAGGTCTTCCTGTACTTCTTGGAAAGTCCTGAAATACTTACTTCGCAGGATTGTTCTCATTTGGGGATGAGCTTTTAGGGCGGATAGGATTGCTCGATTCAACCTATCGGCATCTATTTCTCCTTCGATGTTCAGGATTTGGTGGGCAATCATAGGCTCGTTTATGCTGTCAACAGCTAATATACCCTTCTCAATGGAATTCAGAGGCATTGACCTGCCGGGCCTTTTCACTTTTCTTTGCATAGCGATCGCTCGATCCTCGTTTTTGCTGCTGGCGCAATCTTGTCTGAGATTGCTTGACCACCTCGGTATGCCAGCCATGCCAGGGGCCCTGAGACCTCGCCGCCTATAGTGACCCTCGTTTTGCCATTTACAGGTTCCAGAGTATAGAAGCGTGTTAACTTGGTGCCTAAGGCTTTTCCTTGCATGACCACGGCGCGTTGTGGGACGAATTCGGTGATAGTCATCACCAACTTAACTCTGATCCTGCTTACCTTAAGTGTCACAGAAAGTTGTGAGCCTACTGTCAAAGGCCCCTCGGGGACTCTCTCAATCTTCTTAATGGACGGTATCCATTCGGACCACTCTTCAAGATTATCAACTAACGTCCAGACCTTCTCTAGAGGAGCATTGATCTCAACACTGCTGCTAAACCTCATACCTACCCCCTCGCTCCTAACCTCAAGCTTGGTGCTGATGATATGCTCATGGTGTCTAGCTATCAAGCTCGCTGGCGGCTAGGGCTTTGGTGGCGCGGCACCCAAGTCTGAAAAGGAGCCTGACGAGCAGCTTGTCATGAGGACAGATAGCTACCTTCATCGTAGCACGGGATAGGCCAGAAATCAAGGTTTGGGCGAGTCGACACAGGCTGAGCCATCGCATTATAATTGTTCCCATGAAGACCAGCGATTTCGATTATCACCTCCCGCCTGAATTCATTGCCCAGGTTCCCGTAGAGCCCCGGGATCACTCCCGTCTCATGGTGCTCTCACGGGCTGATGGCTCGATAACGCATCGCCGCTTCTTTGAGCTCGTGGATCTTCTCTACGATGGTGATGTTCTGGTCTTTAATGACAGCCGCGTCCTTCCCGCGCGGCTTATCGGTCGAAAAGCGGGCTCAGGGGGGAGGGTGGAGCTCCTGCTCCTTCGCCGCTTGGGCCCTGGCCTCTGGGAGACATTGGTCCGGCCGGGGCGTAGGGTGCGTGAGGGGACGAGGATAGAGGCGGAAGGCCTCTGGGGCGAGGTTATGGAACGAAAGGAAGGCGCGCTCAGGGTGATCCGCTTCTCCGATGAAGAGGCCCTGGAGAGGGCGGGCCAGGTGCCCCTGCCCCCCTACATTCACCTTCCTATCGAGGACCCGGAGCGCTATCAGACGATCTACGCCAGAGTAAAAGGAAGTGTTGCTGCCCCCACGGCGGGGCTGCATTTCACCCATGAGCTGCTCCATCGCCTGAGGGGAAAGGGGGTTCAATTTGCCTTTGTTACCCTTCATGTGGGGCTTGATACCTTTTCTCCGGTGCGGGTAGCAGACCCCAGGGATCACCCGATGCATAAGGAGTACGGCGAGCTAACGCCGCAGGTGGCGCAGCAGCTCACTCAGGCCAAAGCGGAGGGCCGGCGAATTATCTGCGTTGGCACCACATCGGTGAGGGTTTTGGAGCAGGCTGCACTGGGAGGTGAGCAGTGTGGGGAGAGCGGGGAAATCGAGGCTTTTAGCGGCTGGACCGATCTCCTCATCCTGCCGGGGCATCGCTTTCGCACCCTGGACGGGCTGATCACCAACTTCCATTTGCCCTGCTCCACCCTGCTAATGCTGGTCGCCGCTTTTGCCGGTCAACGCTTCATCCGGCTGGCCTACCAGGAGGCGATACGCCAGGGCTATCGCTTCTATAGCTTTGGTGACGCCATGCTGGTACTGTGATGTGACATAGATATTACTTTGATTTAGAATGCCTGAACTCTCTTCTTAGCTCTTCTTCCTCTTGCCGCAGCATTTCTTTGAGCTGTCCCGTAGTAAAAGTTCTAGTCCCAACACCCTCCTCTCTCATGTGTACCTTTTCCAGCCCAGCATTAATAATTTCCTTCTTGCAAAGCATACACGGGCCGTATATCTTCGGCCTTTCTCCCCTGCTTTCATCATATCCGCCTTGAATCTTCTCACTTGAAATATACATTTCTCCGCCTGTTATATTCACACCTGTCCTTGCTGCATTTATTATGGCGTTTTGTTCTGCGTGTACACTCCTACATAGTTCATATCGTTCTCCAGACGGAATTCTCAGCTCGATCCTGAGACAGTTGCCAATATCAATGCAATGCTCTGTCCCCCTCGGAGACCCCGCGTAACCAGAGCTAACCTCTACACCGTCCTTGATAATAATTGCCCCTGTTCTCCTTCTCAAACAGGTACTTCTTTCGGCTGCAACCTTTGCCCTGTTTAGGTAGTGTTCAACTTTGTCCGGTCTTTTCATTTTCGGGTTAGCACTGCTCATAAACTACCTCCTCCTTTTTGTTTATTGTAACAGGGCTGGCAGGCCTGTCAATCAAACCTGTTTAGATCCCACTGGTGAGCGATTTCGTTCAGATAGAGATTGTTTAGCAACCTATCCCCCTTCCCTTATTAAGGGAAGGGGGAGTGTAGGTAAGAGAGGGGATTTTACCCCACAAAATCTGCGATTTTGCGGGGGCCCCACTTAATACGCCCCTCTCTAAAATCTCTTCCCCCTCTCCTTAAAAGGAGAGGGGAATAAAGGGGGTGAGGTTAATAGACAATCTCTTCAGATAGATAGTTGACACCTGAGATCGTGGGAAGGGGAGTCCTGCGGCGGGGGCCTCTCCGATCTGTCGGAGCAGGAATACATCCCGGGGCAGGTGGGTAGTAACACGCACAGGTCTGCAGAGCTAATTGCGAGGACGCTAGCTGAAGCGTTCCGCAAAAATGCACTTTTCCACGATATTGCGAACTGCAACAAGTCCGGGTGAGTCGGGGAGTTCCGTTATCGGCTTACCAATCAAGTCGTAGTAGGCGATGTTCTCATCATGGGGGATATAACCAAGTACCTCCAGGCCCATTTTCTGGGCGGCTTGCTTAAGTAGTTCCTCGCTGCCCTGCACTCTATTAAAGACCAGACCTAGCTTTTCACACTGTATCACCCTCTCGCTTTGCGCCATCCTCTTTATCTGGGCTGCGGTTTGTATGCCTCTAGATGTGGCGTCGGTAACAATAATCAGGGTGTCGACACGGCCCATGACCTGCCTATTTATCTGTTCCAGGCCGGCCTCTCCGTCAATGAGGATAGTATCAAAGCTCTGGGAGAGGGTCTCTATCGCCTCGCGCAGCAGGGCATTGACCGGGCAAAAGCAGCCTAGTGTTTCGGTACGCCCCATGGCCAGCAGGGCGAAGCCGTCCATCTCATTAAGGGCCTCCAGAACCATATAGTCAAGCATGTCAGCTAACTGGCGCTTTTCTTCCTGCTTGCCTCCTTTGGCGGTCTTTATTATCTCCTCGCGGATCTGGCCCATGGTTCTCCCGACGTTTACGCCAAGGGCGTGGGACAGGCCCATGGCCGGATCGGCGTCAATCAGCAGTAGCTTGCTTGCCTTGCCACTATCCAGAAGGACTCTGGTTATCATAGCCGTGAGCACGGTTTTCCCCGTGCCACCTTTGCCACATACAGCGACCAACCTCTTGCTCGAGGTAAAAGATTCAGACATCAGTACTTTCTCTTAAGCAGAATTTATAAACTATGATTTAGCAGCGACTTTAGCCTTGCCGGTCTTTTTCTTGCGCACGGTGACCACTTCCCTAATTTCGTCGCACACCGGCTTATAGTCGCAGGACCGGCAATCCCAGCCCAGGGTGCACTCAATGTCAAAGCCTTTGGCCTTCCAGACTTCCTTGGTGATGTTCCTGGATATCTCCCGAACCTGCGTGCCAATGTCATCCAGAAGTTGCAGGTCTTCTTTGCTCGAGGTGACAAAAACAATTTCCATCGCCTCTATTTTGGGCACCTCTGATTTGAAGGTGGCCATCAGCGCTCTTCCCAGGGTCTCAAAGCAAAAACCCTTCGCCGCAGCGTCACTGCTCACCCTGCTCCACATGCACTGAGGTATGCTCCTGATCATGTACCCTTCTATCTGGTCGGCGATGTATAGGTTAGCTTGCAGCGCTTCATGATCTTTCTCGCCGAGGCCTGTTCCCCCCACCATCAAGACCTGACCGAATGGCAGGCTGGCCCCCGGCGATTCGGGGATATCAGGGCCGATCAGGGTAATCTTGCCATCGCTGATCAGAGACGGGTTGTCTGTCCACAGGAGAAAGGCGCAGGAACCGGCGTTGGGGTTGCCCAGCTCGATGAAGGTATCTCCCCGCAGTATTATGCCTGAGCTAGCCTGGGGGCCAACCCGAACAGGCAGTCCTTCCACCAGTTCGCTGACCGCCGCGGGACAATCGATTTCCTTGACCTGCCTCCCCTTTTCACGCATTTCCAGGCCGTATTCAGTCAGCTTCTTAACATACACATCGAAGATCGCCATAATCTGTTTGCTCCTGAGGAGATTGAGTTTCGTCAGAGTTTGTCGTAGCCTGCCCGATGAGGGAACTGGCTCAGGGTCGACTGTTCAGTTTCTCCCTGGCGATGAGTGCCGCCCCTATTGCTCCAGCGATTTGGGGGTCCTGGGGCAACTTCTTCACACTAACCCCCAGTTTCTCCTCCAATGCCTTGGCCAGGCCCTCGTTCTTGGCACATCCGCCGGTCAGCGCCACGTCTTCGACAAGGCCAACCTTTCTTACCATGGAATTCAACCTGCCCGCTATCGAGTTATGCAGGCCGGCAGCAATATCGGCGAGTTCAACGCCCTCATTAATAAGGGTTATAACCTCGGACTCAGCAAACACGCTACACTGGCTGGTAATAGTAGCAGGGTTCTTCGACTGGAGAGATAGCGATGAAAGCCCTTCAAGCCCACAGTCGAGTGCCCTGGCCATTGCCTCGAAAAACCGCCCCGTCCCCGCAGCACACCTGTCGTTCATCACAAACTCGATAACGTTGCCCTTTTCGTCTATGGACATCACCTTGCAGTCCTGCCCCCCGATGTCAACCACCGTTCTCACCGTGGGACAAAGCCAGTGAGCACCCCGGGCATGACACGTTATCTCCGAAACATTTTCGTTGGCGAAAGGCACCTTGAGCCTGCCGTAGCCGGTGCCTACAATGTAGTCCACCTCGTCCAGTGAGAAGATGCCGAGATAACCCAAGGCTTCATCCATCACACGGCGCGCCGTCAACTCAGGCTTGGTGGTGGACGGGATAATGATGTATGAGGCGATCTCCCCATCCTTCATGACGACAGCCTTACCGGTAGCAGAACCTACATCACAGCCTCCGACAATCACGATCTTTCCTTTCCCTGCTGTTATCTTACTTCTGGCCCAGGCCGTGCACGCTGAAGAACTTGGAGAGTTTGTCCTTGACCGTGTCCACCCCCGAGTACCTCTTGTCGAACAGGTCGAGACCGATGTGCAAGAAAGGTACCCCGATCTCACGGCACTTCTCCCTCATCATGCCTACGTTTGCAGACCCATCCTTGTGGCCCATGTGACCCGGCCAGATAACGCAATCTACCTTGTAGTCTTTGACTATTCGCGATATATCGCTGAGGAAGTTATCCGCCACACCGCGCGCCTGCCTGATCATCGGCATCTCAGTCAGGGCCCTCTTAGCCAGGCCCATGAACATGGTGTCCTCGTTTTTGGTGTCTATCGGCTCGTAAGGGGTGTAGCCGAACATATTCATGACGAAGTTCACTCCCCACTCCGCCTCCAGCCACGGTTGGATATCCCATTGCCAGAGTAGCGGCAGGATGTCGAACCAGAGTGCTCGGATCCTCTCCCCGCCCGGTACCCCGCTTACCCCCGCCTTCACCCGCTTCTCGGCGTTGGCAACGAGCTTCTTGAACCATTCGGTGCCCTCGGGAACACCGGGATAGTAGTACGTAGCTATAGCGAAGCACTGCGGCGGACCGATGGTCCAGTCGTGCGGGCACGGCACCACCCGCCTCAGGTCATTGTATTCCTGCCACAGCGCATATTCCTTGTTGGACTCCTCACATACCTCCCGCAGACGGTCTATGTCCAGCGTATACCCAGTGTGCTCAGTGATAAACTCCACCATCCGCTTAAGTTCCTTAACATAGTACTCGAAGCTCCGATCATCTTCCCAGTAGGGCGGGTCAGCGGCGAAGATCGGAACATCACGCCACTTGCCGTGCTTGATTGCCTGGTGGACCACTGTCGTGCCGTCGCAGGGATGAAGCAGGCTGATAAGCGCAGTCGGCTTTGGACTAACATCAGCCTCTACATAGTACGCTGCCAGCCTGAGGACGGTGCACAGATCGCTGCCGAGCATGCCCTCGGCTCCATCGATATCCTGGTCTAGCAGCGGTGCTGAAACCCCCAGGAACGGTGTCTGCAAGAAAATCCACCACGGGCAATCCATAGCGGTATATATCTCCGGTGCGCAGCAGAAGTAGCTGGCAATGTAAGGTTTGCCCTCCTCGACGCAACCTACTATCTCGTCATACTTGTTCATAACTGTCTTTATAACAAACCGGTTGATGTCTCCTTCCTCCGATGTATCTAGCGCAAGCGCATCGTGGAGACCCTGAAGAAAAGCTTTATCATCCACTAACCGTTGCAATTCCTTTTTAACCATTGTTTACCTCCCTATGCTTTCCAGGAATGTCTGGGCCCTGGTTCCTAACTGCGCTGTCCAAGCGTTATTCCAGTCTCCTTACCTTTTTTGTCATCGATTACTCACTTCTGGCCCAGGCCGTGCGCGCTGAAGAACTGGGAGAACCTGTCTTTGACCTCGTCCGGAGAGGTATACCTATTGTCGAAGAGGTCAAGCCCGATGTGGAGGAATGGTACCCCCATCTCGCGACACTTCTCCCTCATCATGCCAATGTTTGCCGATCCATCCTTATGGCCCATATGGCCCGGCCAGATGACGCAATCTATCTTGTAGTCCTTGACTATTCGCTCTATATCGTCGAGGAAGTGATCCGCCACACCGCGCGCCTGCCTCACCATCGGCACGTCAAACAAAGCCCGCTTAGCCAGGCCTTTGAACATGGCGTCCTCACTTGAGGTGTCAATCAGCGTGTATGGCGTATAGCCGAACATGTCCATAACCATGACCCCTCCCCACTCCTCCTCCAACCACGGAAAGATGTCAAGGCTCAGCGCTAAAGACACAACATCGAACCACAGTAACCTGATCCTCTCCTTCGGCACCTTGCTCTTCTTCTGTCGGACTAGCTCCTCGGCGTCGGCAATGAGATCCCTGATCCAGGCAGTGCCTACGGGATCACCCACTAATAAGGTCTGCACTACACCGAACGTCTGTATTCCGAAGCCGAAGCCGTGGGGACATGGCACCGCCCGTCTCAGGTCGTTGTATTCCTGCCACAGCGCGTATTGCTTGTTGGACTCCCCTATAACCTCCCGCAGTCTATCCATATCCAGTTTGTGCCCGGTGTGCTCCTCGAGGAATGATACCATCCGCTTAAGTTCAACAGCATAGTAATCTACACTTCGCTCATCCTCCCAATAGGGTGGGTCACAGGCGAACATCGGAACGTTACGCCAGTTTTCGCTTTGCGCGATTATTTGGTGCAGCACCGTTGTACCGTCGCAGGGGTGAAGTAGAGCGATGACCGCAGTTGGTAGTGGAGCAAGGTCTTCCGCTATATAGTATCCGGCTATCCTGAGGATGGTGCACAGGTCCTTTCCGAACAGTTTCTCGCTCCCATCAATCTCGTCTGGTAGAGTGGGCGTTACAGCCCCGGTGAACGCGGGGGTCAAAAAGGTGTACCAGGGGAGTTCCATGGCGGTGTATAGCTCCGGTGCACAAGCGAAGTAGCTGGCGATGAATGGCTTGCCCTCCTCAACACACCTTATTATTTCGTTGTGGTGGTCAACAAAGGCCTTGGTCGGAACCATATAGAGCTTGCTATCCGGTGTTGGAGACTGCGTAAACGTCTCCACCATAATGTGGAGCGTATCGCGCTCCTGGATAAACCTTTCCAATCTCTTTTCAGTCATC
This sequence comes from uncultured Dehalococcoidales bacterium, assembly GCA_964583545.1. Taxonomy (GTDB): domain Bacteria; phylum Chloroflexota; class Dehalococcoidia; order E44-bin15; family E44-bin15; genus CAZOVW01. Next base: position 36,791 of record CAZOVW010000002.1, read on the forward strand.
GTCTACCTTCCCATGCTTTCCAAGAATGCCTGGGCCCTGGTTCTCACCTGGCCGACGATGCCAGCCAGAAGGTATTCCCTGTCCAGTTTGAGGAAGGGGATACCTGCCTCCTTCAAGTCTTTGTCGAGCATGAAATTCTCAACGGTCCACAGGTCACAGAAGATCATCCGCAGGCCGATAACCCCATCCACCTTGAAATCCCTGACCATGTCCCTGACGAACTGGGACCTTCGCGGTTGAGCATCGAACATCCGTGGGCAGGCGGGTTTTTCCATGATATAGTACCGCGCCAGGGCGGTAAGCGGATCTTTCTTCCTCTCATCGACATCTTTCCAGAAAATCCTGGTGCCAAAGCAAAGCGAATCGGTGACCACAAGGCCACCCTGTTCCTCAACGACTTTAATGAAGGCCGGGTCATCGAGTATGGCGCCCACCAGCATCAATCTCGCCCGGTAACCCTTGATGCCCTCCGCCTGGCTTAATTCATCCAGCAGCTCGGTAAGCATTTTGTTGTACTGCTCCCTGGGCATAGCCGTGCTGGCTACGACGACAGCCATCGCTTCAGTGCCGGTAATCGGCGGGTTTTCCTTCTTCCTGAGGTCATAAAGCTTGCGCAGCAGGTGTCTCGTCTCATTGTGGGTCTTTATCGCCCCCCGCAGCTTATCATCGGTGATCGTTATGCCGAGATGCTTCTCCAGCGCTTCCTTGAATATTGCCAGCTCGTCCCGCCACCATTCCACCTGCACCTCGGTGGTCTTCTTGGGGAGGCTCATCATGTGCGTGAAGGGGGTCCCCACCTTGCGCTTCCAGTTGTCGTAGATGCGGCGGACGTGGTCGCAGTTGTTGAGCCAGACAGCCCCCTCAATGAAATCATACTCTCCCAGGAGCCCCATATTGAAGGCATGACGGCAGAAACTGCAATTGATGCTGCTCAAATACGCATCTGCCAGCTCCGTTCCCGTGCTGCCAGTGGCCCTCACTCGCATGGGGACCAGGCCAGCAGCGGTGATGATCTCCTCCGGCCCGTAGGAACAGAAGTAACCCACCACCTTGCCCCCCTGCTCTATCCATTTCTTCAATTTAGGGTTAAGGATGGTCTCGGCGGCTGTGGTGAATTCCTCTAATGCCGGCGACTTTACCTTTGTCTCCAATTCATTTTCCCCCTTTCGCGGCGCTCTCTTTCACGGTCGCCCCGCTCAGTTTTCCCCACAGGACACTGCTTGCCAGTTTACACAAAACATTCCGTGTGTCAAGGACTGGGGCCAGATAATCCTTTCGAGTTCCCTGCTTTTTAGTCTACTCCTCCGTTTTGAATCAGTCAACACAGCAAACAAGGTGAACACATCATACGATTGGTCTTGTTCAGATAGATGGGTGACACCTTCCCCTCATTGGAAGAGGTCCTTTCACTTGTCATTGCGAGGTTGCCTAAGGTGACCGAAGCAATCTCGGGGAGGGGGATTTCACCCTCACCCTAGCCCTCTCCCTTCAAGGGGGAGGGAATAGTGGAAAGGGGAGTCCAGAGGTGTCTCCCTTGCTTTCCCCTCCTGATCCAGGGGAAAAGTATGTCCCCGCTTCTTTCGTTGTGCACTGGCTACTGTGCTATAATCGTGGGCGTATGTTTGGGGCAGCGAGGAACTGAAGCGTGCCAGCGCAGGGGAGAGGGTTTTTCTACGGTTGGGTAGTTGTGGTGGGCGCCTGGCTGGCGATGTTTGTTAGTTCGGCGACCATTGCCTCCTTCTCCATATTCGCTCCGGAACTGGAGGAAGCATTCGGTTGGACGAGGGGGATGCTCTCCCTGGGCTACACCCTTAATACGATTACGATAGCAGTATTCGGGCTGGTGGCGGGGATGCTGGCCGATCGAGTCGGGCTGAGAAAGCTCGTGTTCATCGGCGCCGTTGTCGGGGGGCTGGGGATGGCCCTGTTGAGCCAGATAACCCAAATCTGGCACTTCTACCTCCTCTATGGGGTCATCGCCCCCTCGGGGGTCGCATTATGTTTTATTGTTCCTACAGTGGCCACGGTGAGGAGGTGGTTTATGCGGAGGGCTGCCTTGGCAGTAGCTATCGCCATGACCGGCTCGGGGCTGGGGGTGGTGATTCTATTGCCATTGGTTCACCGCCTCATGGTGGCTATTGGCTGGAGCGATAGCTACATCGCCCTCGGGCTCATCATGGTGGTCGGCACCATCATTGGGGGGGCACTTTTGAAGAAAGAGCCGGAGTCGGCGGGAACCTATCCCGATGGCGTCAAGCCTGCGGCTGAGGAGCTTGAGGCCAGGGCTGACTTTCTTGCCCGCTCCGAGAGGTGGTCGGTGAGGGAGGCCTTCCGCACCTCTAGCTGGTGGCTCCTCATACTTTCCCAGTTCTATAATATCGCGATCATCGGGATTATCGGCCACATCGTTTTCTGGGGCAGCGACCTGGGAATACCCCGGGGGGATGCGGTGATCATCCTGAGCCTTTTTGTGCTGGCAGCGGTGGCGGGCAGGCTTTTCGGGGGCTTTTTCTCCGATTGGTATATGGCCAGATTCGGTATCTCCCGGAAGCCCGTCTTATATGTTTGCACCATTGGCGTCGCCCTGGGGTGCTTTCTGGCTATGGGGGTTGATACCAAAACAGGGCTTCTTTTGGTTTCCCTGCTTATCGGATTCTGCTATGGAATCGGCCTCTCGGTATTCCCCACATACCTGGGAGATCTGTTCGGGGTGGTTAGTGTGCCGGCGCTTTTTGGCACCGTGTTGCTGTTCGCTGCAGGGCTATTTGAGTCAATCGGTCCTGTGTTATTCGGATTCATCCACGAGGCCACGCGATCTTACGATCTAGCCTTCTTGGTCACGGCGATACTGTGCCTCATCTCAACGGTATCCCTGTTCCTGATCAGGGCGCCGGCGAGGAGGAATAAAGGGGCTTGATCCTTCCCTCGCTCACTTGGAATAGCGCTGCCTCGGCCAGAAAGTCGTGGTCGAAACGGTCGAGATCCGTGGTGGTGATTACCACCTGCTGAAAAGAGGCAACGGATCCCAGTAGGTGATGACGCCGCGCCCCATCAAGCTCGGAGAGCACATCGTCCAAAAGCATGATGGGCTCATCATCTATTTTAGAGCGTAGGAAGCGAGCCTCGGCAAGCTTCAGGGAGAGGGCGATGGTACGCTGCTGGCCCCGGGAGGCATAAACATTCATATTTACATCGCCTATCAGGAACACCAGGTCATCCCGATGAGGACCGACCAGGCTCATCCCCTGAGCGATCTCCTTTTTTCGAACATCTCGAAGCCTATCCCGAAAATCCGTTACGCCTACACTGGGTAGATAAGTCATCCTCAATCTCTCTCGCTCTGCAGTGAGCTGGTGATGGATCGGCTGAGCAAGGTCGTTAAGCTCTGCCACCATGAGCTGACGCTGCGTGATGAGATAGGAGCCGTGCTCCAGTAATTCCTGGTCCCAAAAATCAAGCTGGCTCCCGTCAGCGCGCCGCTCCCCGATCAACCTGAGGAGGTGATTTCGCTGCAGGAGCACCTTATTGTATCTCTGGAGGGCGCAGAGGTATCGAGAATTGACTTGGGAGTTTGTTATGTCCAGGTAACGGCGACGCAGGGAGGGGGCACTGCCAATAAGGTCGATGTCCTGGGCGCTAAAGAGCACCACGTTGACCTGACCGACGAGGTCGATGGCACGGCGGGGCACGCCATTTACTTTGATCCGCTTTTGAACATGTGCCTCAGGGTGGGGATATGCTGCCATGAGGGCGAACTCCACCCGAAGGCTCCCCGTCCTTTTTTGAACCTGGGCCAGCAGGCGAGCCACCGAGAGCCCCTCCCTTTGGGTGGACCAGTTGATCAGCTCCCGCTCCACAGTGGCGCGGTGGGATTTGGTGGTGGCCAGGAGGTAGATCGCCTCAAGGAGGTTAGTCTTCCCCTGAGCATTATCGCCCTGAAGCACCATAAGGTGTGGCGGGAGGTCGAGCTCCAGTCGCTCGTAATTGCGGAAGTTGGTCAAGCTCAAATGGGTTATGAGGATGATCCACCTCCGAGGGGATTTCGCTTAAGTAGTAGCGGCATGTTTGCAGGCTGTATTATAGCACAACCTCCACCTTGCCGGGGCTCAAATTTATAGTGGGGCGAGGTCGCAGCCAGGGTTATAGTGGAACGATGAGGTCGCCGAACTGGTGGCTGAGGGAGGTTCTGGAGTGGCTAGGCATCCTTAGAGAGAGCAAGGGGATCGATAGCAGGGAGAGCGTGCTCAATCAGCCTGTCACGGAGAGAGACACCTTCAAAATAAGAGGCTACCCAATAAGCGAAAAGGGCGAAAAAGGCGAAATCACCACTGCACAAACATGGGCATGACTACATGGACGTAGTTCTCCACGCCCACAGGTCGGATCACCCCAGGGCTTGAGGGGCTGCTGGTCTCCAGGGCGACCCGCTCCTCGTGAAGCACGCCCAGCACATCGGAGAGATACTTGCTGTTGAAGGCGATCTTCGCCTCCTCCCCCTCCACGGTGGCATCGACCTCGCCAATGTTGTCCCCTACCTCCTCAGCGCGCGCGGAGAGCACGATCTTGCCTGGTGTTAGCTCCTCGCCAGGGGTTATCTGGAGGCGCACAATGGCACTCCCCTCGCGAGCGAAGATGGCGGCGGTTCTTGTTGCCTTGGTGAACTCAGCGAGGCTCGCCTCGGCGCGAGTAGTATAGCGCTGCGGGATGAGCTGATTATAATTGGGGAAGGTCCCCTGGATCAGTTGCGACACCATCTCCACATCCTTTAGGCGGAAGAGCACCTGGCTCCTATTCAGGTTGACGGTTAGCTCAACAGGCTCCTCCTGATCCATGAGGAGGCGCTGAAGCTCGGTAAGGGCGCGTGCCGGGATGATTACCTCAGTCCGCTCCGCGACAGGTTCGGCAAGGGGTGCTTTATGCACCGCAAGCCTGAAGCCATCGGCAGCGGCAAGGGTGAGGGTGTTGCCATCGAACTCGCTGTGAATGCCGGTGAGCACCGGCCGCGTCTCCTCGGTGGCGGCGGCAAAAACCACTTGGGCGATCGCCAACCGAAGGGCCTCAGGCTCCATTTTGGTCATCACCCCCTCCCCGATCGATGGGATCGGGGGGAATTCCTCGGCATCCACTCCATTGATGCGTCCCTCAAAGCGAGCGCACTTGAGCTCTAGGGTGTTGGTCCTCGGCGAAAGGGTCATCTCGATCTTGTCATTGGGCAAGGAGTTGACAAAGTCGGTGAGCAGTCGCGCGGGGATGGTGATCGCACCTTCCTCCGTTACCTTGGCACCCAGCCAGCAACTGATGGCGATCTCCAGGTTGGTGGCTGCCAGCTTGAGGCGGGACTTTTCCGTGGCTAACAGAACGTTATTGGTGATCGGCAGAGTGGTTCTGGTGGCCACCGCTCTCCCCACAGTGCTCAAGCCCTTACTCAGATTCTCTTGAAGACATGACAGCTTCATAATTCACCCCCCTAGGAAATTAGCAGTAGTATACACTAATTAAGGGATAAGCTCAAGTCATTACAATATTCACCAGCCGGCGCGGCACATATATTACCTTGGGTTCGTGTGCGTCTTTCAGGTAGGCTTGTATCTTCTCCCGGCTGAGCGCCAGCTCACGGGCCTCCTCCTCGGTAATGGTGATGGGTACCGTAACCCGATCGCGGAGCCTGCCATTTACTTGGATCACCATGGTGAACTCCTCCTCGGCGGCAAGCCCCTCGTCCCATTCGGGGAAGGCCTGAGCATGGATGCTATAGGGGTGGCCGGTCCTTGTCCAGAGCTCCTCTGCAAGATGGGGAGCGGTGGGGGCAAGCAGCAGCATAAGGGCATCGATGGCCTCCCTGAAAGCGGCTGAATCGACGGATCTCTCCTCACGCATCTTGCCCAGATAGTTGGTGAACTCCATCAGGGCGGCGATCATAGTGTTGAAGCGGAACTTCTCCAGGTCCTCGCTCACCCGCTTAATGGTCTTATGGGTAATATGCCTTATCTCATTCGTTTTGGTCGCTTCTTTTCCAGATGGTTCATAAGTCTCTAGTATGAGAAACCAGATTCGATTCAGCCAGCGGGCGATCCCCTTGATCCCCCGGTCGTCCCACTCCCCACCTTGATCCCAGGGACCGATGAACATGAGATAGGCACGCACCGCGTCGGCGCCCAGCTCAGCGACATATTCATCGGGGGTGATCACCCTGCCCCGCGACTTGCTCATCTTCTGCCCCTGGGTGACAATGACCCCCTGATTAAAAAGTTGGATGAAGGGCTCATCGAAATCCACAATTCCCAGGTCGCGAAGCGCCTTAATGAAGAAGCGAGCGTAAAGGAGGTGCATGGTGGCGTGCTCCGCCCCGCCGGTGTATTGATCCACGGGAAGCCAGTATTTCAGCTTTGCGACATCGCACGGGGCATCTTTATAGTTCGGGCTTGAGTAGCGCAGGAAATACCACGATGAGCACATGAAGGTGTCCATGGTATCGGTCTCCCGCCGCGCCGTGGCGCTGCAACTGGGGCAACTGGTGTTCACAAAAGACTCGCAGTATTTGAGGGGCGACTCCCCTGTAGGTCTGAACTCAGCATCCTCCGGGAGGAGTACCGGCAGCTCCTCCTCGGGCACCGGGACGAGCCCGCACCGATCGCAATAAACGATGGGGATGGGGGCGCCCCAGTAGCGCTGTCGGGAGATGAGCCAGTCGCGAAGGCGGTAGGTTATCTGCGGCCCTCCATAGCCCTTTTCCGCGATGAAGTTGGCGATCGCCGCCATCCCCTGCTCACTGGGCAGGCCATCGAACTGGCCTGAATTGACCATAGTGCCCGGCTCGATGTAGGCCTCTGCCAGCTCCTCGCCGGACCAATCTGGCGGGGCGATGACTACCTTAATAGGGAGGCCGAAGCGTTTGGCGAACTTGAAGTCGCGCTCATCATGGGCGGGGACTGCCATCACAGCCCCGGTGCCATAGCTCATCAGCACATAGTCGGCGATCCAGATAGGCACCCGCTCCCCGTTCAGTTTGTTTATGGCATAGGAGCCGGTGAAGACACCGCTCTTCTCCCGCTCCGTGGCGGTTCGCTCGATCTCCGATTGGCGCCGCGCCTTCTCAATATAGCGCTCTACCTCCTCTTTATGCTCCGCCGTGGTAAGTCGTGCAACCAATGGGTGCTCCGGGGCGAGGACGACGAAGGTTACCCCGTAGATGGTGTCCGCGCGGGTGGTGAAAACGCGAAACTCGTTTTTCGAACTCCCGACCCCCCCCCCCCCCCCTTTGCCACATATTATCTCCACCCCCCCCCTCTATCCCATTCTTTCCTCTT
>CAZOVW010000003.1:0-42894 GCA_964583545.1 uncultured Dehalococcoidales bacterium
GCCAGCAAATAGACATAGAAAGGTAGCCCCAAATCGAAGGCAAAACCCACCATATAAAACAATGCCGCCTCACAGAGCCAGACCAGCGTCGATAAGGCGAATACAGTGAGGAGCTTACCCGGGCTGCGCATTGTCTGCATTCCTTCGATAAGGCGAATCAGCCACTCCTCGGTCTTTCCCTGCCACCGCTGGGGGAGGAAATGCAGCACCGCCGCGATCGCCATTCGGGCAAGCCTTGGCGAGGAAACTAGCATGAAGCACAGTGCCAGTGCCCCCACAAATAGCCCAGCCGTGATATAAACGACCTGTTGGAGCAATCCCTCCAAAGGTGCGAAAAAGGAAATGATCGCCGCAAAGAGGAGGAGTGTCACCCCGTCAAACACCTGCTCCACTACCATGGTGCCCCCGGTGGCCATCTTGCTAATGCCCTCCCTTTCGCCTAGGATGATCGCTCTAGCCACTATGCCCAGGCGGGCGGGCAGGATGTTATTCACCAGCATGCCGATGATGATCAGCGGGAAGAGGCGAGAGGAGGAGAAGATTCTCAGGGGCTTCAAGAGGTAGCGCCAGCGCACTGCCCGAAAAAAAACGCCCACAAGGTAGACGAGAAGTGCGGGGAGCAGGAATATGTACTTTGCCTCCTCTAGCGCCTGTCCCATCTCGCCGAACTCATCACGGACTTGAAAGATGAAAAGGAACAGGAAGAGGAAGGTAATTCCCAGCCCGATCCAGAAACGGCGACTTTTCAGCAATATTCGCTCCCCAAGCGGCTATTATAGAGTAGAGAGGGATAACGGCGCAATCACGGGGCGCTCTCGGAGAAGTAGACGATGCCCTCCGAGGTCCAGTAGGGACCCAAGGTCTCTCGATGCAGGAAATAACCCCACCACCACCCCAGGTCGAAATCCCGATATTCCTCGGGAAACCATATTAGCAGCTTGATTCTTTCTCCCTCATCATACTGTTCTAAGTAGCTCTCGTCAGCGGGTTCGTGGTCTGCGCTGAGGATAAGCACCGAGCCTTTAGGTTGGTCGATGGAATAATCAACATTTTTATAATCCCTGAGATACCAACGCCAGAGCCAGTAAAGATCGTTATCGAGGGTGATGGCTATCTCCTTTCCCTCTCCCGTTTCCTCAGCCAGCTCCTCGATCTGATCCATGATCCGGGGTACATCAGAGGACATCCCGGCATAGAGAAGCATCTGGGGAGGCTCATCGCCCTCTTGGTAGCTTTCCTGGCAGGCGATGTACACTGTAGAGGAGAAGAGAAAGAGCAAGACAAGCACGGTGCTTACTTGAGCGATCCTGGGCTTAACCCACCGCCACTCGAGTCCCTGCAACAGCCGACCGATGAACACCCCGCCGAGGAGAATCACAGGGAGAGCGATGTGAAGGGAGAGCCAGGGCATCTTCTCCCCCGAAAAGGAGTAGAGGAGTAAGCTGACTACAACCCAGTAGACCAGAAAACGGGAAAAGAGGTTCCCCTTTATCGCGTAGTAGACGGCGCCAACAAAGGCGAAGAGCAGGGGCAGAAACTCATAGATGGGCAGAAGCATTATATAGTAGAACCAGGGTTGTCCCCCTCTTGCTACCTCTTGCTGTTCGATCCAGTAATCGACGGTGCCCCAGATGCCACTTACGAAGCCTCCCGGGTTAGTGAAGAAGGACGTGTAGAGGAGGGTAAAGATACCATAGAAAATGATGGCCGAAATCAGTAAGCGGCGCCAGTTCCAGAGAATCCCAACGACGGCACAAATGGCGAACACTATGCAGACCCCGGACAGGAGGAGCACAATAAGCACCTTCTCCAACCCGGAGTCCAGGTTAGTATATGCTGCCCACCAGAGCGCACCAAATAAAGGCAGCGATAGCGTCCCGATCATGATCAGAAATTCAGCGGGAGCGGATAACTCTTTCAGGTCCAGCCTCTTTCTGAGCCTGCTTACCAACTCCCAAGCGGCTACGATGAGGAGGAAGAGGGCGATGATGGCTACGGTGATGTAGCTCACCTCTTTGGTGCAGAAGCTGAGGCTCAAAGCAGCAGCGCCAATGTAGAGGTATCTTGCCTTCCTCTCCTCGAAATAGCGCCACATGCAGATGACTATAAGGAGGCTCCAGAAGACGATATAGATGTCGTTTCGGGCGTAGCGACTGTAGTAGAGGAGCAGGGGGGAGAAGGCCAGGAGAGTTGCTACCGCAAGGCTTCCCCAGCGACCAAGCTGGCGGCGCAGAAAATATGGAAGCACTACTAATGCAGTGCCGAAGATGGCGGGGAGCAGGCGTGCCGTGAAGTCGCTGTCCCCGAAGAGGAAGAAAATTAGGGCGGTGCCATCAAACTGGAAGGGGCCATGCATCATGGGCATATGTTGATAGCCTTGCCCTTGGGCAAAATGCCAGCTGTAAAAGACATGAAGGACCTCATCATAGTGGAAGGCGCGAGCGCCCAGCTCCCAGAGGCGCATCACCAGGGCGATAAGAGCGAGCAATATATAGAAGGCGATCTCCCAGCTAAAGCAGGAGCACAGACGACTAGCCTGTGATAGGAAAACATTCCTAGCCTGCTCCACTATTCCTCCCTCACTCCGTAGACGGTCACCCCCTCATTCTCAAAGACCACATCCATAAAATCGGCGAAATTCTCCCCCACCTCATCCCCATACTGTTCCCTCTCCAGATACCCTACATAGACATAGGTGACATCGTACTTCTCCAGCAGCTCTTGCACTCGGCTTATGTCCTCGCTCTCATAGATGAGGTTGATGTCCTGCTCCCTGCCTTGGAATAGGGCGTCAGAGCCATGCCACTGTAGCTCATGCCCTGGGCATCCCAAGATGGTAGGCAGTCCGGTGCGAGCCGAAATCCGGTAGTAATCGGTGAAGTAACCCCCAGTGGCCTCCACAATCACCGGTGCCCCATCCACCTCACTGTTCAACCACGCTATCGCCTCATACTCTGAGGGGTTTGACCGCTGTACGAAGGCCAGGCCATCGAGTGTTGGCTCGCCTACATCGCCGCTGAAGCCATTGGTAAAGGTGATGGTAGCGGCGATGGGGAAGACGCAAGAACCAGCGATCAATAAGATACACACCACCCACCAGAAGGTTGCGGCCAATTTTCGGGGGATGGTCGCTGGCTGCCAGCGCGATGCCATCCAGTAGAGGCCGAAAGAGGAGGCAATGGCCATGAAGACCCACACCTGATAATAGAGCTTGAACATGGTGTTCATGCGCCAGGGGAAGAAGAGGTCTCGAACGAAGAAAAGCTCGCAGCCCGTGAGAATCAGGAAGCCGGTAAACAGGAGCACCAATACAAAGAGGTGAGCCCTCCGGCCCTCATTCTCTAGTTTCCCGATGGCTTGCGACTTTTTGATAATAATCAGCAGGATAAGGGAGAGAATTAATAGTAATGGCAGCAAATGCCCAAACTTTTCCAGGATAAAGAGAGTCCCAGCGCCTTCTACCAGCTCGGCAACTATCCAAATTGCCAGCGGAAAGAGAGGAATCAAAATAACCCCGATGATCACCTGCCGGGAGAGATTTCTCTTCCTCAATACGTCCCAGGCGTGAGCCAAAACAAAGGAGATGGTCACGAAGAGAAAAAGTCCCCAGAAAATGAAGAAGTGAAAGGGCTGGGTATCTATATTGTCAACGAGGGCGAAGCCTTTAACCTGGCTTTGTAGCCCGAGATAGAAGGGTAGGTAGAATATTAGGGCACAGGCAAGTAGGGCGACGCAGAACATGCTCACATCCCTCAATAATCGGAGGTCTATCTTTCCTCGCGCTAGGTATGCCCCTATTAGTGCCACAAGGGCGAATAGAAAGATGTAGGTGGGGAGGTCCCAGGTATTGATGAAGCCCAGCGCCCCAAAGCAGATGGCGAAGACTAAAAACTTTGGCCAGTTCCTCCTCAGCCAGGCCAAACCAACGAAAGCCGAGGAGTTCAGTATCTCCAGGCAAAAGCCCAAATTGAGCAATACAAAAGGTAGCGCCATGAGGTGGGGGTGGAGATCGGCGAAGAGAAAGCTGAAGGCAGGGAACTCCGTTATGGTGTAGTCCAAGCTGGCGCCGCCCACTACGGTATCGATCACCCTGGTGGAGCGCCACCACCACCAAAAGTCTGTGGGATACCAATGCACACTGTTATAGGGTTGATCTAACCCTTTGATGCCTACCCAGCCCCAAAAGCCTTCAGAGCCGAAGCCATGGGCATGTAATAGCTCCAGTACCCCCACAAGGTTGCCCAGGATCAGCAAGAATCCTACTGCCACCAGACCAAAGCCGATCGCCGCTCGATTCCCTCCCTTCATCAGCCTAACTAGGTTATAGACGATGCTGAAGGCACCGATGGCAGCCAGGGCGAAGATCAGGGCCACGGAAAGATTGAAGGTAATCGCCGATGATATGCCAGTAAGCTTGGTCAGGGTGGCCATCATCAGGTAGCCAAAGTAGTAGTAGCTGATGGAATATCCGCTTAGCCAGGGGTCGTGGGGAGGGAAGTATTCGCTTCTGAGGATGCCATTGAGGAAGGCGAAGTCCATGGGCTTCTCGCCGAAAAGTATCTCTGGGTTATAGGCGCGCACCACCGCCCAGAGGACAAAGGCGAGGAGGAATATAGCTTCTGTGATGATGATAACGTTGCGGTTCTCAGAGATGAAGCTGACTATTTGGTGACGGCGGCGTATGAGGAGAAAAAGGGAGCCCACGGCAAGCAGGGCGATGATCAGAATGATGGCCCATCGGGTGTTGGGCAGGATGTGAGCGGAGGCGGCAAGCCAGAGAAAGAAGGAGATGATAAGGATAGAAAGCGCCTTGCCGAAGGCATATCCCCTATCGGGCAGGCTCTTGAAGAGGACGAAGGTGACAGGCAGGGCGATGAGGCTTAAAAGCTCTACCGTGATAAACCAGACAAATGCATCGGTCAAGAGGATAGCGCCTCAACGAAGGTTTGGGCATCGAAGGGAGCGAGATCGTCCAGGGCTTCACCGGTGCCAACGAAGAGGATGGGTATCTTTAGCTCATCGCAGATCGCAAGTACAATCCCCCCTTTGGCGGTGCCATCGAGCTTTGCCAAAAAGACCCCGGTAACGCTCACTGCATCGGTGAAGTATCGGGCCTGCGCCAGGCCGTTCTGCCCGGTGGTGGCATCAAGGACCAGAAGCACCTCATGGGGCGCTTGAGGATCGCTTCTTGAGACCACCCGCTTGATCTTCTTGAGCTCCTCCATCAGGTTGAACTTGGTGTGGAGTCGCCCCGCCGTGTCGATGATCACCACATCGACATGGCGAGCCCTTGCCGCCTCCAGGCTATCGAAGACCACTGCCCCGGGGTCGGCACCAGGCTGATGGCAGATAACCTCGGCCCCCACGCGCTGCCCCAATATCCTTAGCTGGTCGATGGCCGCTGCCCTGAAGGTATCGGCGGCCGCCATGATCACCCTCTTCCCTTGCGCCATGAAGGAGTGGGCGAGCTTCGCAATCGAGAGGGTCTTTCCTGTCCCATTCACCCCGACTACCAAGATCACCCGCGGTCTCGAGGAAGCGAGGGCTTCTCGGGGGGTGTCCACCCTTAGCATCGTCACCATCTCCTCCTTCAAGGCAGAGCATATCTGGGGACCCTCCTTAAGCCTCTCGCTGCCTGCCCTCTCTTTTACCCGTTCGATGAGCTTAGCGGTGGTGTTAACTCCCACATCGGCGGAGATCAAAAGCTCCTCAAGCTCGTCCCATAGCGCCTCCTCCACAGCGGCGCGATCGAAGAGATGCACCACCCTCGTGAACCACCCCTCCCTGGCGCGCTTTAGCCCTTTTTCGAACTTTTCGCTCTTATTCACAGCTTTAAACTACACTAAAGGATTGCTCATAATAACATGGTAGCAAAAGGGGGTCAACGAGCACCGGATGCAGCGAACCGTTGGAGGTTTTTCTTGTTATATTCACGCTAGCAAGCGTGACCTTGGTGGAGCTTATGGGAGGTAATTGCCGCTAGTCATCTGCCCTTACTTCGCTTCCATGCTCTACTGTTTTGACGTTACAGGTATTAGTGCGGTAAACTTGTTATGGACGATTAGTATGACCAAATTGTATTGCTCCTTTGTAAGGAGAGAAAGATGTCTCGGGTTCTAAAGCTGACGATTAGTTTACCACGAAATCTAATTTGCTTCGCTGACATACTGGCCAAAGAGAGAAATACCGGCCGTAGCGGAGCTATTGCGAGTGTTTTGCAAGAGTTGGCTGATGAGCGAGAGCGTGCCGCGATGATTGAAGGTTATAAGGCGATGTCTGAGCAAAATCGTGAGTTTGCTACTATGACTTTGCCTCTGGCTAAAGAGGTATTACCTGAATGGAAATAGCCGATTGTGATTAAGCGTGGCGAGATATATTGGGTAGACTGGAGCCCAGGGAGAGGGAGCGAGCAAAGCGGGTTAAGGCCCGCTCTTGTTATTCAAAATGACTTGGGAAATCAGTATAGCCCAACTACAATTGTTGCTGCTATTACGACAGCTCCTACCAAACAGTATCCTTTTATCGTTCTAATTACAGCCTCAGAAAGTGGCCTGCCTAGGGATAGCAGTGTCAACCTTTCAGCGATAATGACGATAGATCAAGCACGGCTCCGTGACAAATGCGGTGAACTGAGCCAGACGAAGATGGCTGAGGTGGATAATGCTATCAAGAAAAGCCTAGGACTAGACTAGTCAAAGGTCTCGCAGGTTTATTTCGTCTCACGCTCCGCTAGCTCCCTGTAGGCTGCCATTAGCCTTTTGGTCACCTCCCCAGGCTTCCCCAGGCCAATGGGCTTGCCATCCACCTCCGTGATCGGCATGACCTCAATTACTGAGTTGGTCAGGAAGGCCTCTTCAGCGCTGAGGAGGTTGGCTGAGGGGATCTCCCCCACTGCCGCCGCTATGCCCAAACCATGCGCCAGCTCCACAACTACCTCTCTAGTGACCCCGGGCAGGATGCCGCTCTCCTCTGAGGGTGTAAGGAGCCGTCCCTCAACAACCAGAAAGATATTGCTGGTGCTGCACTCGGCAACAAAGCCCCGCTCGTTGAGCAGGATAGCCTCGTCTGCTCCGGCGGCAATGGCTTCGGAGTGAGCGAGCAGGTTGTTCAGATAACTTATTGACTTGATTCGAGATAGTGGTGACTGGCTGTTTCGCCTCGCGCTCACTATGGCAGCGCGGAGGCCCTCCTCATAAGCCTGGGGTGGTGGGAGGACAAGCTTTTCGGCAACAACCATGATGGTGAGCGTGCCTGATGTTGGGGGCGCCAGTTCCCGCTTCCCCTCCCCTGCTGAAATGGTGAGCCTGATGCGGGCGTCGGGGAGCTTATTAGCCTCCAGAGTCTTATATATAGCCTGTTCCAGCTCTACTGGGTCTAACGCCGCGGCGAGGCTAAGTTTTTCGGCGGAGCGCATCAGCCGGGCCAAATGTCTGTCGAGGCGGAAAACCCGTCCCCCATAGGAGCGCATCGTCTCAAAGAGACCGTAGCCGTAGAGGATGCCACGGTCGAAGGGCGAGATCCTGGCCTCCCCTCGTGCCACCAACACCCCATTGAGGTAGACAAGCTCTTCCATCACTTACCCTCTTTCACCCCAAAGCGGGTGTGAGAAGTTCAAAAACCTCCTCAAGATGTCGTGGCCCACCCCGGTGAGGATTGATTCAGGGTGAAACTGAACCCCTTCAACCACGAACCTCTCATGGCGCACTCCCATAATCTCTCCCTCCTCGCTTGTGGCCGAGACCTTGAGGCTATGGGGCAGGGTTCCCGGCTTGATCGCCAGGGAGTGATAGCGCCCCGCCTCGAAGGGGCTGGTGAGACCTTCGTAGATTGTCTGCCCATCGTGGTGAATCAGGGAGGTCTTGCCATGCATGGGCATCGTGCGCACGATCAATCCACCATAGACATATCCGATACATTGATGCCCCAGGCAGACCCCTAAAACAGGAACCTTACCAGCGAAGCGGCGCACCACATCGTTGGAGATCCCGGCATCCAGGGGGGTGCCCGGCCCTGGTGAGATCACGATGTGAGAGGGGGCCAGCGCCTCGATCTCCTCCAAGGTGATCTGGTCATGGCGATAGACGACAGGTTCTCCCCCCAGCTCACCGATATACTGAGCCAGGTTATAGACAAAGGAGTCATAGTTATCGATGATGAGGATCACCGAGCCTCCGCAAAGTACGAAATTTCCAGTGCCTCGATCAGGGCCCTGGCCTTGTCCAGGGTCTCCTGATACTCTGCCTCGGGGTCGGAGTCGTATACGATTCCTCCGCCTACCTGGAAATATGCTTTCCCGTCCTTGATGATGAAGGTGCGGATCACGATGTTGATGTCCATCCCGCCATCAAAGCTCAGGTAGCCCAGGGAGCCGGTATAGATGCTCCTCCTCGTGGGCTCCAGCTCATCGATGATCTCCATAGCGCGCACCTTGGGGGCACCGGTGATCGAGCCGCCGGGGAAGGTCGCCTTCAGCAGGTCGATGCGGTTCTTCCCCTCGCGCAGCCTCCCTTCCACAGTGGAGGTGAGTTGAAATACGGTGGCATATCTCTCCAGTGTCCAGAGCTCCCTCACCCTTACTGTCCCATAGCGGCAGACCCTTCCCAGGTCGTTTCGCTCCAGGTCAACGATCATCACATTCTCGGCGCGGTCCTTAACGCTCTGGAGAAGCTCCCTGGCGAGGTCATCATCCTCCGCCGCCGATTCCCCCCGGGGGCGGGTTCCCTTCATTGGGCGCGTCTCCACCAGGTCCCCCTCAAGGTGGAGGAATCTCTCCGGGGAGGCGCTCGCCACGGCGACATCGTCAAAGTTGAGGTAGCAGGCGAAGGGGGCAGGATTGATGAGGCGCAGCCTCCTGTAAAGCTCGTAGGGGGCGATGTGCAGGGCCACCTCAAATCGCTGGGATAGGTTGACCTGAAAGATGTCGCCGCTCGCGATGTATTCCCTGACGGCATCCACCGCCTTAACATACTCTTCACGGGTAAAGTTGGCCCGTAATTTTGAACTTTCCGTGGCGGGGATTACTTTAGGATGTGGATTCTCTTTAAGTTGGGGTGTTTCTGATAGCGTAGCCTGTAGCTCCGCGATACGCTCTTGGGCCCGCTTCTTTCTGCTCGCCTCCTCCATCTCGGGAAACCCGGTGGCGGCGATGTAAGTCCTCCCCTCCATGTGGTCGAAGGCGATGACGGCATCGTAGAAGGCGAAATAGCACTCGGGGAGCTTTAGGTCATCGATGGTGGTTGCGGGCAGGCGCTCGATGAAGTGGCACAGGTCGTAGCTGAGATAGCCCACGGCCCCCCCGATGAGGGGGATGGGGGAGGGGGATGGGTTGAGGGCATATTTTTCGAGCATCTGCCCTAATACATCGAAGGGGTTACCTATGACTGTTTCTTCCTTGTCCTTGTAGAGGAGGGTAATCTCCCTGCCGCGACTTTTAAGAACGAAAAATGGGTTGCTGCCGATGAAGGAGTAGCGACCCAGCTTCTCGGGGTTCATTCCGCTATCGAGGAAGAAGCTTAAGGGTCGATCCTTAAATATTTCAAAGGCCTGAGGGGCGGTCAGGGAGCTCGAAACCTCTTCGATCGATGGATGGCGCTCTGTGCAGCTCTCGATAGGCACCACGAATCCTTCTTGCGACCTTCGCCCTATTATTCAATGCTCAGCCTGATTACCTCGACCGCTTTGGCTACCTTTTTCACGACGCCGAGCCGGGTGAGGATGAAAAGGGCGAGCGATAGGATCAAGAGCGGTATCCAGAAAATGAGGTACGTCACGGGCATTAAAATCATGAACACAATGGCGGCGAGCCCCATCGGTATGTAGCCTTCGTAAGGCTCTATCTCGCTGTCCGCCCCGCCCTCAAAGAAGTCTCTCACTTCATCCAGGATTTCCTGCCTTTGCTCGGGGGTTAATTCCTCGCCGGGCATTATAATATCCACTATACTATCGAGGTGCTCATCAACTGTGTCCACTGCCCAGTCAACGGACTCTTCAGGGAGGGAGAAGCCCGCTCTATCGATCTCTTCGGCATATCCAAAATAGAGGCTGGTACATGCTAGCGCCGTGAGCACTACAAGCAGGATGGCCTGAGTAAACATTATATGCCGTACGGAAAACCTGATGCGATTGCCGAGCTCACCTCGCACGCCTGCCAGATAGAGCAGTCCTGCCAGGAAGTAAATCGCCGCCGCGATGATGCTGACCACCGATATCTCCCAGGTGAGGAACATCGCCAGGGCGGAGACGGCAAAGGCGACCACTGCTAGCCAGAAAGGGCGCAGGAGCACGGCGACAAGCCCGCCAGTCACGGCCACGGCTACCAGCGCCCCCAGTAACCAGATGCCAAGGTATAAAGCATCCCACGTAGGTGGAACCAGGTACTCCCACCCCTCACCGACCCATCTCAAGACGAGCCCGAAAAAGCAGCCAGCACCGGCAAGCAGTGCCCCAAATATAATGATCTTAATTATCTTTGCCGTTGACATTTAGCTACCTCCTTCTTCATCACCCCCACAGGTCCTTTGTTTCCTCCTCCGCCTGCTTCTTTAGCTCCAGCGCCTCGCGGAAGCCAAGCTCTTTATATGACTGGGGTGAGCCATATTCCCTCGTCCTCACCACCACGGGCATGGGGACGGCATGGCCGAAGATGAGCGCCTGCTGCCTGGTATCCAGCTTTGCAAGCACAGCCTTGAGTTCGCTCTTTCCCGATACCCCGGTGAGCACGCTATCGATGTCCCGCTCATTATCCAGCAGGCAGGTTATCTTGGTGCCGAGCTGGCTCATCACCTCCTCATCGATGCCGCTGGGGCGCTGGTCGATCACCAGCAGGGTGACGTTATACTTCCTCATCTCGCGGGCGATGGTGCCAAAGATGGTCTGTCCTGAAATATCAGGGCTGAGGAACTTGTGCGCCTCCTCAATGGTGATGACCAGGGGTTGGGGTTTGGCGATGTCTTCACCCATCGCTCTCTCCATCCGCTCCCGATACTGGGCGTGAATGCGCCGGGTAAGGAGGTTCGCCACTAAAATATAGGCCGTATAATCGGTGTAGCGACCAAACTCGAGGACGACATTTATCCCTCGATCCAGGTATTCTAAAATGCGCTGCATGGCATTATCTCTGGCGTGGTGCACGAGGAAGCGGAGCCTCCTCAAACTATCCAGGCGACGATGAAGTGCCGCCATGGTTGCCTCATGCTCCCCCAGGCTTTGTGCCAGTTCATTTAAGACCTCCCTGCCCTCGATGGCGAGGAAGCTTTCCAGCCAGTTGCCCTCCCCAAACCTGCGGGCGAGGCGATAGGTCGCCTGCACCGAGGCATCGGTGAGGGCTAGCGTCTCACGAAGCATGGCGATGTCCTCAGGCTCGATCTCATCATAGCCGATCTCGACCACGAAGTCAGTCGATACTTTGCGTCTTCTAGCGCTCTCCTCATCGAGGGCGAACACCGCCACCTTCGATGCGAAGAGCTGCTTCAGGGCCTTCACCTTCCGCCCCTCCTCACTGGTGCCCTCCCAGCCATACTCGCTGTGCATATCGAAGACCAGGTTCACCGCCGCTCCCTCCTGGATTATCCCGATGAGAATGATCCTGGCCAGAAAGGTCTTCCCGGTGCCGCTTTTGCCGAAGATGCCGTTGGAGCGCTTCACCAGCTCCGCCGGGTTGAGGCGGACCTTGGTCTCCATATCGAGCGGGGTGCCAATGTAGAATTGTTTTTCCGCCACTAGGCCAAAGACCCGCTCCACATCCTGCTCGCTGGCCTCCTGAACCACGGAGAAGTGGGTCGGCACGGTCTTCACCGGCTGGGGACCCTCAAGGAGGCTCAGAGCCTCGCCCCCGATGGTGAGCGAGGGCAGGATATGGAGCCTGCCGAAGGTGCTCGTCCCGGAGAGAACCTCGGCGATAAAGGGGTCGGAGACATCAGGGGGCGTGGTCATAAGCCTCTGGTCGATGGCGTCCAGGGTAACATCGGTGATCATGCCGAAAAAGCGCCTTTTTTCGCCTTCAATGGTTACATAGCGACCAACGGCAATGTCTTCAACAGAGATAGCGCCATCAAGCCTGACCTCAACACCCCTGGTCAGCGAGCCTGAGACAACAATGCCCAATCTTCTCTCCTCCATCACCCTTTTATCCTCCTTAGGATGGTGTTCAGCCTGTTCGTCTCGCCGCCAAGGAGCACTGCTAGTTCCTTGCCTGCCTTGATCAGGAAATCGCGAGGGTCCCGATGTGCTGCGGCGGCATTGCGGAGCGAAGCGGCAATCAGCTCGTCCGCTTGCCCCCCGGCGCCGACCAGGATGCTCAGAAAATCGAGAGATTTGCTGAACTGTACAGTCTCCCTTGGGTCACACAGGTAGACAAAGCTATGGATTCGGGCCGGCCGCGGTGGCAGGTAGTGATTGATTCGCTGTCCCTCTTTATGTCCCACCACCGTGGCAGTAAAATCGGTGCGCAGGAGTTTCGCCAGTTGGGGGCTGGAGCGGTAGATGTCCTCCTCCTCAGCCTCTTCCCTCCCCCGGGCGATGGGGTGCCGCCCTGGCTCGATGCTGGTGGTAGCAGCGCCCGAGACCACCGCATAGATCTCCACCTCCCCCTCTGTGGTCTTCACCAGACTGCCGAAGCGGGGAGGCTGGTGCAGCTCATAGCACTGCGCCGCAAATTCGCCGGTCGAGGCCTCGATTACTTCGCCTATCTTTGCTGTCAAAACTATTTTCCTCTATCTCCTGATGGACTCCGCCTCCTTGAAGCCGTCTGAAAGCTTCATACAGGTAGTGCCAGCTACTTCTAAAACGATTGCCAGGATCAGAAATAGCCAACCTATTTAGCCACCCCCTTTGCCGTTCCGCGAAGTGCGCAGCATTTGGGCGAGCAGAGTGAGCCGCAAAGCCCGTGTCAGGCGAAGTTATATTATAAATCTGTTATATCTGAGGACCGCTCACCAGCGCCGGCCACCACCTCGAGGGCCTTCGGTGCGAGGGCGAGCCTCATTAACGCTAAGGGTTCGTCCTTTCAACTCCTTACCGTTCAGTCCAGCGATCGCAGCCTCGGCTTCGGCTTTTTCGGCCATCTCCACAAACCCGAATCCTCTCGATACGCCGCTGTATCTGTCCGTGATGATTTTGGCGGATGTAACCTGCCCGAAGGCTTCAAAAGCCTCTCGTAACTCCTCTTCGGTGAGTTCATGTGCCAGATTGCCGCAGTAGATATTCACTCTGACCTCCTTTTCATTTTTCTGGAACCTTTATACCAGAATTTCGCCATTTCGCCCAGTATCCAAATAGACGAACTTCGCCTCCTTTCCATTGTTGCATATCAGATATCCTTGGACAGCCTGATGAACTCGAACTCCTGCCCATCGATTACGGTTCCCCGTGGCTCTCCTACGGCTTGCATCCCAAACCTCTTGTAGAATCTAATCGCGCCTTCATTGTTCGTTTCCGCATCCACTTCAAGTTTTATTGCTCCTGCCTTTCTGCGTGCTGCTTCAGTATGGGATAAAAGGCTTGTACCCAGCCCCTGGTTCCTGAACTGGGGGTAGAAGGCCATGCTGGCGATATAAAATGTGCCGTCGTCCATCTTGCCCAGGTTAGCGCCGGCCCATTGCAGGTGCCGCCTTTGAGTGATGAATTTCGCTTTCATATATCTGGCTATTAGTAAGGTCGTTTTGATCTGTTCCTTCTTGTTCGCTCTCCAATCATAGGCGAGGATCATGCCAGCGTTTTTGCCATTGACCTTCACAAAATGGGCATGTTCAAAGCTGGTAATATTTCGTCTATAGCGGAAGCAGTTTGCGGCGACCTTATCCTGAGTGCCTCCATAGAGAGCGGGGACATACTCCGGAGCGGACATGACGAAAAGCCTGACGAAGTCCTCAGTGTCTTCCGGAACTCGAGCCGGTACTATGATGTGTTCCGCCATAAATTTACCCCCTACACCCACCGCAGCCGTTTGCTCCTGCTCTTGCCGGAGCTATGGATATCCAGGCGTTCCTCCGCCAGGCAAAGCTCCACAAGCCCGCGGAACTGCTCCCGGTCGGCGCCAGTGACGACTGCCTTCTCGTGCGCCTCCATCAGCGCCACGGGGTAGCCATGCCCGCGGCGGCACTGGTCAAGCACCAGCGAGTGAACCAGATTTACAAGCTCTTCCCTCTCAGCAACCCACTGTGGAATCTCCACCCTGACTACCTCCTCGTCCAGCTTCACGTAGAAGAAGTGAATCTGGTGCTCCCCATAGTGCCTCTGCATGAACCGGGAGCCGCTTAAAAAGACAGCCGACCTCTCGCCGTAATCAAGTATGGTGCGAAAAAGGTCGCGGTCCTGGATGCCGGCGACGGCGTCGCACTCCCTTTGGCGACCCGCCGGACAGTAGCGGTCGCAGTCGGCGGGGTCGTGGGGGCAGAGGTAAACTCGCAGCGCATTGACCACATCGGTGCTGCGGGGGAAGCTGATGTAGCTGGCGAGGGCAAAAATTTTGTTCTCGCCGTAGCGTTTCATGCAGTCGAGGGTTTCGAGATATTCCTTGTCCAGTAGCTCCTCCCTGACGAAGCTTTTAGCCTCCTCGAAATCCCTTCCTGCCAGCCCCCATAGGATGAGCGAGCCATCGATGAGGGCGAGGGTCGGCCACTCGCCGGGGAGTTTCGACGCGATCTCTGCCAGCGCCTGGCACTCCGCCACGCTCCTTTTCACACCCAAAATCGCCCCCTCGATAAGCTCCTCCCGGCCAGTGGGGCCGGTGAGCACCAGGTCATCGCCGAAAAAGAGTCTGGCCTCGCTTGAAAGCAGGGCATCGGGGTTTTCCCCATAGTGGAGCAGGGCGCTGCCGATATTGATCAGATAGCATCTCACCGAGCTGTGGCGGTCAACATCGATATGGGAGCCATCGGTGGCGAGGACGGTGAACTCTGTGGGGTAGTGCGGCGCCTCGTAGTGCTGTGCCAGCCCATCGGTCAGTCCAGCGACCAGCCATGAGGTCTTGCTTGCAGCGCTCTTCCGCTTCAGGGAATCGGCATCAGCGGCGTGAAGGAGCTGGAGGGCACGCTCCAGGTGTTCCCTTCTCTCCTTTTCCTCCGTCTTGAGCTTTGCTGCCAGCCCTTCGATCTGGGCGGCCACCTGGCTGAGGTCTAGGGGCATCTTCGTTTTTTCGCCCTTTCTCAAACGATTTTATATGAAAACGTGTCTCTCTCCAAGTCGAGAAGAGGAAGATGACACATCTGTAAAGTACAAAAAGCTAGCCCCGAAATTTGGGGGGCGACTTCCAAAATATCTCCCAATCTTCCATTCCAATGCCCAGGTCGGAAAGAACCTTTGTGGAGACAGGGTAAGAAATCCCTGACTCGCTCTCTATCTTTTTGATCTGGCGGCAAAGCACGAAGGTCATCGTCTTAACATGCTCATAGCTCATCCAGACCCTGGCCACTGTTTCGGGTAATTTCCCCGGGCCGGGTTCAGGAGGGCTTTTCCTGAGGTTAATCACCACCCCGTAGGGTCCTCCGCTAATCATAAACTGGTCCGAGTAAAACTCGGGGATCTCTTTCTCTTCAGGCATATTTCCCTCCTATATCTTTGAGCAGTATAGCATAGCGTCATTCATAGAGCAATCCACGCATTAGTGACCCATTGTCCCCGTCATTGCGAGCCGAAGGCGAAGCAATCTGGTTAACCATCCTTGGGGATTGCTTCGTCGCCAAGGCTCCTCGCAATGACGAGTGAAGGGAAATCCACGACCCCACGTGTCACCTATCTTTTTGAACGAGCTAATCCGCAATTGCTTGAAGAGGCAGGGGTCTGATATTATAAGCGGAAAGGAGGCATCGTGAGCGTAGGATTGGTATATGACCCGATTTACCTGGAGCACGATACGGGGCTGCATGTGGAGGTGGCGGCACGGCTGGTGAAGGTTGTGGAGCACCTGGGAAATACGGGGGTGATGAAACAACTTGTCCCGATTCGCCCCCGTGCCGCCACTGTGGATGAACTCTCGACAGTGCACTCCCCTGGGTACATCTCCTATGTGGAGTCCTTCGCTCAGCGGGGCGGCGGTTCGCTTGACCCCGATACTGTGGTCTCCCCAGCCTCCTATAAAGTGGCGCTTCACGCTGCCGGTGGCCTCATCAAGGCGGTTGATGCGGTGATGGCTGAGGAAGTGTCGAGCGCCTTCGCCCTGGTCAGACCCCCGGGGCATCACGCCCTGCGCTGGGAGGCTATGGGGTTCTGCCTGTTCAACAATATCGCCATCGCTGCCAGGCATGCGATAGATAGCTACAAGCTGGAGCGCATCCTGATCGCTGACTTCGATGTCCATCATGGCAATGGAACCCAGGACACCTTTTACAGTGACCCCCATGTCCTCTACTTCTCCACTCACCAGTACCCCTTTTATCCCGGGAGCGGTCGTGTTGATGAGACTGGGGCCGGGGAGGGTGAGGGGGCAACAGTGAATGTCCCCCTTCCTGCCTGGTGTGGCGATGAGGAATACCTGCGGGTTTATGATGAGGTGCTCGTTCCGGTGGCGAGGCGCTTTCGCCCTCAGCTCATCCTGGTCTCAGCAGGCTATGACCCCCACTGGGCTGACGCGATATCACTGATGCAAATGAGCACCACCGGCTTCGCCAAGGTGGTTAGCATAATAAAAGGGCTAGCCGATGAGCTTTGCGCTGGGCGGCTCGTCTTCAGTTTGGAGGGGGGCTATCATCTTGAGGCGTTGGCCTCATCGATCAGGGCAACCCTGGATGTGCTCCTTGGCGCCTCTGAGATCGCCGATCCCCTAGGCGGGTCTCCTGGAGCAAGGGGGGCACCATTTATTGAGGCCCTTCTTCAGGAGATAAAGGAGACTCACAAGCTGGCATGAGATCCTCGCCTTTTCTGGTACTGGGGGCAGGGATTGGGACAATCCTCACACTCCGTCTCGCAGGGCTCAATATGGATCGTCACACGGGTATTGGCAAGCCTTGACTTAATGTCCTCCTCCAGGTGGTCGCATAGCTTGTGTGCCTTTTCTACGCTGGTACTTCTGGCCATTACCAGATGCAGCTCGATGTAGCGCTCGCTGCCCGCCTTTCTGGTGTGCAGCTCGTGGAAGCCCACCATCATTCCAAGATGCTCATTGATGCAGGATTCTATCAGGGACTCCTCCTTCTCAGGAAGCTTGACATCGACGAGGGGCGGGAAGGCTCTCCTTATCACATTGTAAGCCGCTCTCAAGATAAAGAGGGCAACGGCGAGAGCGATTATGGGGTCGAGAATATTGAGCCCGGTGATGCGCACCACGACCAGCCCAGCTAATACCCCCAGCGAGGTATAGACATCGGTGGTGAGATGGCGGGCATCGGCCTCCAGCGCTATCGAATCCGTTTTCCTAGCGATGCGCAGCAGATGACGGGAGACAAGGATGTTCACCACTACAGAGACCGCCATCACCGCGATCCCGATACTTACATATTCAATCTTTGCTCCCACAATGATCCTCTTTATCGCCTCGTAAATGATGAAGGCGGCAGCGACAAAGATCAGGCCCGCCTCTATGGTGCCACTGACATTCTCCACCTTGCCGTGGCCGAAGGGGTGCTCCCGATCCGCTGGCTTACCGGCAATCCGCAAGCTGATGAAGGCGATGACTGCAGCCACGAGGTCGATGCCACTGTGAATTGCCTCGGCGATAATGCTGACACTGCCGCTAAGGATGCCAGCCACCACCTTGAGCAGGATCAACAGGGTGTTGGAAAGGACAGAAAGCCCGGCGGCACCGGTCCTGGTTTGGAACATATCTTAACCTCTGGCGGGCATGCGCTTGGGGATTAGGCGACGGAAGAAACGGCTGAATGTGCCCCTCTCCCACACAATGAGCAATGGGCTTGCTATGGCGAAAGAGCTGTAGGTGCCAGTGATTACACCGATCAGCAGGCACAGCATAAAGTTATGCAGGGTCGCTCCACCCAGAACTAGCAGGGCAAGTATGGCAAACAGAGTGGTCAGGCTGGTATTTAGAGAACGCGCAAGTGTTTCGTTGATACTATAGTTGACCATGACCTCAAGGGGAGCACCGGGGTTCTTGAGTAGGTTCTCACGAATCCGGTCAAAGACCACAATGGTATCGTTCACGCTGTAGCCGATAATGGTGAGGACGCCGGAGATGAACATGGCATCTATTTGTACATTGAATAGGAAACCCAGAATAGAGAAGACGCCGAGAACAACAATTACGTCGTGGCTCAGGGCAATTATACTGCAAACACCATAGCGGAAAGGCTTCGTTAACTTTCTGAAGGCCCAGGTTATGTAGAGCACGATACCGATGGCTGCGACAAAGACTGCTATGGATGCTTTCCCCTCAATCTCAGAGGCGATCCTTCCAGAGACGGTATAAGGTTCACCTATAGACGGCTGTTCACCAAACCTCTCGGCTAGTGCGGCCTGTATGTTGGCTACGTCCTCATCTGAAAGCTGCTCGGTGGTAACCAGGAAGTCACCCTCCCCTGTTTTTTGAACCACGGCGTTGTTATAACCCAGGCTCGACATCTCCGCGCGCAGATCCGCCTGCGCTACCTCCCGCTCAAAGTGTATGGTGATCTGCGAGCCACCGGTGAACTCGATTCCCCGGTTCATGCCAAAAGCTAGCAAGAATATAACCCCTACAAGGGTAATTATCCCAGAGGCTATGAAAAACCATTTTTTCTTTCCCATGAAATCAATCATATCTTTTTCTCACGGTCTAAATAGTTCTAGTCTCCCTGCCAGCGGGGTGAACACAATAATGCGCAGAAAAGCTCTGGTAACTACGATTGCCGTGAACATGCTTACGGCAACTCCGATGCCCAGAGTCAGGGCAAACCCCATTACCATTGGTGCCGCTATGATTTTGCTCCCGAACCAGTACAAGATGATACATGTAAGTATTGTGGAGGCGTTGCTATCACGAATCGCGAGCCAGGCACGGCTAAATCCAGCCTCAATAGCAGCCCCCAGGGTCTTTCCCGACCTTAGCTCTTCCTTCATCCTCTCAAAGATCAGGACATTGGCATCAACGGCCATCCCTATGGAAAGGATGAATGCCGCGATGCTTGCTATGGTGAGGGTAACGGGAACCAGCTTGAAAATGGTGAGCATGATAGCGCCATAAATAAGCAAAGCAGCGCAGGCCAGAACGCCGGGGAGACGATAGTAAAGGATCATGAACGCCATTATCAGCATCAGACCGATTATCCCGGCAATGAGGCTCTTATGAAGGGAGTCGGCACCAAGGGTGGCATCGACACTCTGGCTTACCGCTGGCTCGGAGGAGAATATCCTCTCCTCCCCCTCTCCCTCCCAGTGTCCCAGAGGGAGGGGCAGCGCTCCGCCATTCAGTTGGCTGGATAGCATTTTTGCTTCATCAAAGGTCAACCCCTCGATAATGCCTCTCGCGGCGATCTGAGCCTGGACGGTCGGTGCCGAGATTAGCTCGTTATCGAGGACAATGCCCAGAGGCTTCCCGATAAGCCGTCCCGTGATCTGGTAGAAGAGCCTGGCCCCGTCGTCGTTAAATTCGAAGACTACCACTGGCTGGCCAGTCTGCTGCTGTACACTAACATAACTATTGGGCAGGAGATACCTACCGGTGAGCGGTAGCTCCTCGCCATCGATCGTCCCTGTAGCGGGGATCCAGGCGCTAATCCCCTCGCCAACCAGATGGTCATTAAAAAGCGCGGAGTCGAGGGTTATAATGTTAAGCGACTCATTGACGGCCGCTACCCGTTTCGTTTCCATGGTCTCCTTGTCACCGAGAAAGCCAACCACGCAGGTATCACCAACAGCAAAGCCTGTGACATCCGTAACAGTAATTTGGGTATCCCCAGCGCTTACCCCTTCTGCCAGGCTGGTGAAGGTGCCCTTCTGCTCTTGAAATTCTAGCTCCGCGACTGTGCCCACCAGCGACTTGGCCTCCTCGATGCTAACCCCCGGTATCTGGACGGAGATGCGGTCGTCGCCTATTATTTGGATAACAGGCTCGCTGACCCCGTAGCGGTTGATCCGCCTCTCAATGATCCCTCTGGCCGCTTCAAGCGCGTCAGCTTCACTGCCGGGCGCGATCTCAGAGAAGTCGGCTTCATATACCAGATGGGTGCCCCCTTTGAGGTCCAGCCCCAGCGACATCCCTTCACGCCCTGCGATATTTTTTACTGTCAGCACAATCACGGCGAAGATAATCAGCAGGCCAATGCCCACCAGCGTTAGCTTATGTCTTCTACTCATTTTCCGTTAAACCTTATTATGTCAAACTTGTTTCGTAATCCTCTTTCGGATGAAGAGGAGCGCCTCCTCCCTGGTAGCAACCTCCCCGGCAGCCTCTGCCTCGCGCGCCGCCTCCAGAAGCTTGCCGAGCTCAGGCCCTGGACTCATTCCAAAGATACCGATCAGATCGTGCCCGCTGATCAGCTTTGGCGGTGAAACGATGCTCTCTTCCCTGAAGCGCTCCTCAAGGACATAGGCCATACTCTGAGCGTGCTTGCGCCACTCTTCAAGCTCTAGCTTGGGGCCCTGCGTTGCCAGATGATCGGCAAGATTGAGGAAGATGGTATCGATGCCCACATCGCCAGTGTCCCTGAAGTAGCGGTAGATGGCGCGCTGGGTGGGGATTTCCTCATCGCCAGCCATTTGCCCCGGGCGCAGATGGTACTCGATCATTTTCCCCACCATTTCTTTCTCCCGAACGCTGAACCTTAAGCGCTCCAAAACGCCTTGGGCCATAGTTGCTCCATCCTTGGCATGCCCAAAGAAGCGTATCCTGCCTATTTCCTCAGTGGTTCTGGTCTGGGGCTTGGCAATATCGTGGAGCAGCCCGGCAAGCTTAAGTAGTGTCTCTCTACTATGTCCGCTAGCCACCTCCTCCCCAAAATGCTCTTCCAGCGCCAGTGACCAGGGGACAAGGGCCAGGATTTCATCGCTAAAGTATCCCGAGCCCTCGATCCGGAGCAGGAATTCGATAGCGGCAACTGTCTCTATAGAATGCTCAAGCACATCCCAGAAGTGTTCTTTAGGCTGCTCCGCCCCCTTGGTGGGGGAAAGCTCAGGGAGGATCGCTAAAAGCAAGCCGAGCTCATCGAGCAAGCGAAGCCACTGGGCTGCCTTTGGGGCAGCAAGCAGGCGACAAAATTCGTCGCGCACCCTTTCCGCGGCAACCTGCGTAATAAGCTGGTGATGGCGCTCAATTTGTGTCCGGGTTTCCTCAGCGAGCGAAAAGCCAAATTCAGCGGCGAGGCGCGGGGCGCGCAAAAGGCGCGCCGGGTCTCGTCGGAAAGCCTCCTCACTAATGGCGCGTACCACCCCCGCCTCCAGGTCTCGCTGCCCCTTGAAGGGATCGATGAGGGGAGCACTGGGGTTCGCTATTTCCCTCAGATTTATCGCAATGGCGTCTATGGTGAAGTCCCGCTGTGCCAGGTCTTCCGTGATGCTCCCGTGCATGGTGGCGAGATCGAGATGAATATGATTTTCTCCGCGGAGCACCACCCTGGCTATCTCGTTTTCCCAGTCTAGTGGCACAAATTTACCATCGAGGGCGCTGGCGACATCGCGGGCCAGCTCCATAGCCTTTGCTCCGATGACAATGTCGACATCGCCGCTAGCGCGCCCCATCAGGGCATCGCGCACAAAGCCACCGGTGAGGTAGCCCTCGATGGCGCGCTGGTCGAGAAACTCCCCTACCCTGATTAAGACATTCATCATCTCTTTTTTCGCTTTTTTCACCTTTTTGCCTAAAAAGTCCCGCCCTATTTCCCCTGCGGGACTTTTCTTTTTGTGCTCTCTTCGTCCCTTTTGTTCTAGAGCGCTTTGTTCCCATCTGCCATAAACCGTTTGAAAAAGCGCTTCGAAAAGTTCAAAAAATTATACTTCAGGTGTTTCCGTAGCTGGTGTCACCTTATAAAGTTTATCCATACTCTCCAGATAATCGATGTATAGAGTGCCATTCAAGTGGTCGATCTCGTGCTCCAGTACCTCGGCGAGGAGTCCCTCCCCTTTGATGCGAATCTTCCGCCCGCGGCGGTCAAGCCCCTTAGCCGTGACCTTTACTGAGCGCTTGATCTCCCCCCGATAACCGGGGACGCTGAGGCATCCTTCCTCAACCTGTTGCTCCCCGGACCGCTTCACAATCTCCGGGTTCACCAGAACAATGGTCTCCTCGCCGGGCAGCTCGATTACCGCCACCCGAAGGGAGACCCCGACCTGAGGTGCCGCTAACCCCACGCCCCCGACCTCATGCATCGTCTCCACCATGTCATCGATGAGTTGCGCTATTGACTCATCGATATGCTTAACCCGCTTCGCTTTCCGACGAAGCACTGGCTCGGGGTAAGCGACAACGGGAAGGACTGCCATCAGGTCACCATAATTATTGCCATATTATAGCGGAGGGGGCGTTCACCTGTCAAAGCAGGCTCACGGGGTCGATATCGACGACCCATCCCTGGGGAGTGGGGACCTGAGCTAGCAGGTGCACCGGGTCATCGCTACGCAGAATGATCTGCCACCGATACCGACCGCGCACCCGCGGGATGAAGGCCGGGGAAGGCCCGATGAGGGTGATATCCATGCCCCAGGAGTCCCGTTCCTCTTTGAGGAGGTGGTGCATTCTCTGGGCCTCTCTCTGGCAAAGGGCGTTATTGGGGTTAGTGTAGAGGAGGCGTGCCAATCGGCGAAACGGGGGGTTTTGGTATTGGCGGCGGAGGGAGATCTCCTGTTCATAAAAATAGCTGTAGTCATGTTTTGCGGCGCAACCGATGGCATAGTGTTCCGGGGTATAGCTCTGCACGATGACCTGCCCCGCCAGCGGGCCGCGCCCTGCCCTGCCCGCCACCTGGCTCAGGACCTGGAAGGTGCGCTCACAGGCTCGAAAATCGGGAAGGTGAAGGCTCACATCGGCATTGATCACCCCCACCAGGGTAACCAGCGGCAGGTCCAGCCCCTTAGCGATCATTTGAGTGCCAATGAGCACATCCGCCTCATGCGCCAGGAACCGGTCCAGGATCTCCTCGTGGGAATACTTCCCCCTGGTGACATCGCGGTCCCAGCGCAGAAGATTCGCCAGGGGAAAGGCGCGGCCGATCTCCTCCTCTACCTTCTGGGTGCCGATGCCCAGAAACTTGATCCGCTTGCTGCCACACTGGGGGCAAATACGGGGCATCGCCATGCGATAATTGCACTGGTGGCAGGCCAAGTCCTCCCTCGCTGAGTGATATGTCAGGGAGACATCGCATCTTTTGCAGCGCAGCACGTAGCCACAGTCGCGACATTGCACAAAGGTGGCGCTTCCCCGCCGATTGAGGAAAAGGATCACCTGCTCCCTGGCTGCCAGGGCCTGCTTTATCCCTTCGGCAAGCGACCTGCTGAATATGCTCCGATTTCCCGCCTTCAGCTCCTCGCGCAGATCGACCACCGCCATCCTTCTCTCGCCCGTAGCGATGCGCTCCGGTAACTCTAATAGTCGGTAATCACCAATCTTACTTTTATAGTAGGTAGTGACATCCGGGGTGGCACTGCCTAGGATGACCACCGCGCCGGTGAGCTCTGCCAGCTTGATGGCGACATCGCGCGCATGGTAGCGCGGCGATTGCTCCTGTTGCTTATAGGTCCACTCATGCTCCTCGTCGATGACGATGAGCCCGAGGTCGGGCTGGGGGGCGAAGATCGCCCCTCGGGACCCGATGACCACATCGAAAGCGCCCTCCTTAATTCGCCACCACTCATCGAACTGCTCCCCTACCGAAAGCTTGCTGTGGAGCACTGCAACCCTGCCAGGGAAGCGGGAGGCGAAGCGCGTGATGGTCTGGGGGGTGAGGGCGATCTCGGGGACGAGCACAATTGCCCGCTTGCCTACGGTAATAGCCTGCTCCAGGGCTCGCAGGTAGATCTCCGTCTTCCCACTCCCTGTAACCCCGTGAAGCAGGAAAATCTTCGTTCTCTCCACACCTCCCCCCTGCATGCTTGGAACAATAGCTGCTTTGACCTCTCGCCATGCCGACTCCTGCGCTGGGGTCAAGGTGGGGGCGGGTGAGAGCGAAAAGGTGCGATGAGCCAGTGGGTCGCGATATACTTGAACCTGCTCGATCGTGACCAGGCCCTTTTTCTTCAGCGCTGCTACCACCGCTGCGATGGGGCCGAGGCGCTTTCTGGCTTCGGCAAGGGGGATAGGGCCAGCTTCGAGAAGCTTTAGAAGTTCCGCTTGCTTGGAGGCTCCCTTTGCCTTAAGGAGACGCGCTAGCTCTTGCGCTGCTTCAACGGTAGGGCGAAGATAAGGCACCGTCTTCGGCCTCACCTTGACCCTCTCCAGCTCATAGGTTTTCCTAACCAGCCTTTTTCGCACCAGTTGCTCGATAATAACCCTCGCCTCTTTTTTGCCCACTGCTTTCTCAACCTCCCTTGCCTCAACCTTACCCTTCCTACCGATGAGATTCAGCAATGCCCTCTGGCGAGGATTAAGCGAGTAGACAGCGCTCTCGGGGGGATGGGGAACAGGATGGATAAAGGTGAGTACCCTGCGTTCAAAGCCGGGGGGCATCATTAGGGCAGTGGCATCGAAAAGGGGCGCAAGATAGTATTCGCTGATCCAGCGGGCTAATGTCACCTGAGGTTGGGATAGTATGGGGCGAGGGTCGATGAGGCCGGCGACCTCCCTGGTATCCTCCACCGATGGATATTCTGTTAACTCAAGGACCACGCCCTGCAAAATTCTGGGTCCAAAGGGAACCCATACCGCATGACCTACCATTATATCTGGAGGCACGGCGTAACAGAATGTTCGCCGCTGTGCCCCCGGAGAATTCACCGCAACCTCAGCGTAACTCATCCCCTTTTCTCCTAAACAAAAAGACGGGCAGGTAATAAAGTGCCCCGTGCCCTGTCTTTTATGCTACCCCTCCTTGCGCTCTTCCTTTGGCCTTTTCTCCTTGATGCGCGCCTTCTTGGCGGTGAGCCCGCGCAGGTAGTAAAGCTTGGCACGGTGCACCTGGCCGTGTCTTAGTACCTCTACCTTTTCTATGGAAGGGGAGTGAAAGAAAAAGGTTCGTTCCACACCAACCCCGTAGGCAATGCGCCGCACCGTGAAGTTGGCATTGATGTTGCCCTTCCTCACCCTGATCACCACCCCCTGGAACATCTGGGTGCGTACCCGCTCTCCCTCTACTGCCCTTATGCTCACCTTCACCGTGTCGCCGGGGCTGAGCACGGGGATATTGGGATTCGGCGCAACGGGGATCAGCGTATCCATTAATCTTCCTCTCTTTCCATCCGCTTTATAACTCTTCTCTCCTCATCGCTCAGCGCTGCCCGCTCTAGAAGGTCAGGGCGCCGCTTAATGGTGCGTCGGAGCGATTGCTCTCTCCTCCACCTGGTGATCGCGGCGTGATTGCCCGAAAGCAACACCTCAGGCACCTCCCACCCGCGAAAGGACTGAGGGCGAGTGTACTGGGGATACTCCAAAAGCCCCGTTGCGTGGGAGTCCTCCTCCACCGATTCCTCCGACCCCAAGGCGCCGGGCAGTTGCCGCACCAGGGCATCCACGACCACCATGGCGGCAAGCTCCCCACCGCTCAGGATATAGTCCCCGATGCTGATCTCGTCCGTGACCAGGTGCTCCCGCACCCGCTCATCCACCCCCTCGTAGTGTCCGCAGATGAGGATCATCTCCTCATAGTGCGAAAGCTCCTCAGCGGCCCGCTGGTTGAAAAGCCGACCCTGTGGGGTGAGCAGGATCACCGGAAGCTCAGCCTCGCCCCTTATCGCCTCCACCGCCGCGAAGAGGGGCTCGGGCTTTAATACCATCCCCGGGCCGCCACCGTAAGGAGAATCATCGACTACATGATGCTTGTCCGAGGTATAGTCTCGAATATTATAAATTGCAATCGTCACCAGCCCCCGGTCGATGGCTCGCTTGATGATGCTCTCGCTGAAAGGGCCGGTGAACATGTCGGAGAAGAGGGTCAATATATGAATTTTCATTTTCGTACTCCCACCACATGCCCTATCCTTTCGCCTCCCCACATTCGCCTGCTTCTCCCCGGAGCACCTCGATGGCATGTGGTAGAGCGGGCAAAATCGCCTCCAGGCACTCGCGAACCGCCCTGGGACTGCCGGGGAGGTTAATGATCAAGCTCCTCCCTCGGATGCCGCAAACTGCCCGACTGAGCATCGCCATCGGGGTCTTCTTCAGGCTTTCGGCCCTCATCGCCTCGGCGAACCCCGGCGCTATCCTATCCACCACGGCAAGGGTGGCCTCTGGGGTGACATCACGCGGCGAGAGCCCAGTGCCCCCGGTGGTGATGATGAGGTCGATCCCCTCCTTATCGGCCCACTCCACGAGCCTTTCGGAGATAACCTCCCGCTCATCGGGGACAATGTCATATTTTACCAGGCGGGTATTGAGAGCGGCAAGGAGTTCTTTAATTGCCTTGCCGCTCTCGTCCTCCCGCTCGCCTCGCGAGCCCTTATCGCTGACGGTGAGTATGCCTAAGGTAAACATCCCTTATTGAGGCCCCTGACTGGGCACAAAGCCGATGTTGTTATGATTCTTATCGGTGAAGTGGATGATGATCTCCTTGGGGGCTGTCTCTCCAGCGGGTATCTCGTACCAATATTGCTGGCAGACTACCATAGGGCTATCGTAAACCTCCGAATAAACCAAGTGCCCGTCAAAAAAGATCTCTATATCGTAAACCATCCCTTCATAAGCCTGAGTGAGGAGGTGAACCATTATCGTGACCACCCCATCTCCCAACCAATATAGGCTGGTTATCCCAGTAAGGACCGGCTTCGGTGTAGGAGTGGGTGTCGGTGTAGGTGTTGGCGTAGGCGTGGGTATAGGTGTAGGCGTTGGCGTTGGTGTAGGTGTAGGTGTTGGCGTAACAGTAGGCATCGGCGTCGGTGTCGGGGTTGGCGTAGGTGTCACTGGTGGAGGCGTAGGAGTAGGCGTTGGAGTTGGAGTGGGTGTGGGTGTTGGCGTTGGAGTAGGTGTGACTGTCGGCGTCGGGGTAGCCTCTGGCAATGGCGAAACGGAAACAGCGTAATCGATCTCGGTGTGGATCACGCCACCAAGGTAATCCCCTTTGTACTGCAAAAGATCATAGGCCCAGTTCTGACCCAGGAAGTTGGTGATGTCACGTCCCAGAGCATAGTCTTTGACGGCCCACAAACCACCGGGGCTATCGGAGGGGACGACAGCGAAAATGTCGTGGGAGAGGTAAAGGGTATCGTTATGCACCGAGGCGGCATGGGGGTAGCTGTGAATGGGGTGCACCAGACCCGGGCCTCCCGCTTCGGCATTGTCCCAGTAGGGATCGCTAATGGCGATCTTACCGGTCTGGGAGTTGACCCCGGCCACAGTAACATAGTGGCCGCCGAGGCGCACCCACTCCTCACCCTGCAACTCCCAGAAGCCCAGAAGCAGGACCACATCCTCGCAACGCTTCACCTCCTCCTCGATCCACTCGAATTCCGGGCTCTTTACAGTGACCTCATAGAATGCGTTATGGAGACCCTTATCGATGAGGTACTGGTCGATGGCAGCCTCCATATCCTCGACAAAGGTGCCGTTCCACTGCCCACCCGAGGCCTGGCCATCGGTATCCATGCGCATGGCGAGGTCTCTAACCAGCGAGTCCACGTCACTGGGGTCATGGTCATCCCACTGTCCCGGGCTATAGGACTGGACCAGTGGGTAGCTATCATTGATGGCGGGTGGAGCGACGGGGTTAGGCTCGAACTTAGAATCGAACCACCACAGGGAATTGGCCACGGCCACCGGTCCGCAATAGGACCAATTTCCCCGAGAATCCTGCCACGCATCCTGCTTCTGGTCGAAGTCAGGCATGCCGTTAGAGGCGTAGTCAATGAAGCCGCTGGGCTTCCAATACCACCCAACCCCCCCTGGCGGGGGGCAACAAGCCCCAAATACCATGCCTACTAAAAGTAGCGCTGCCAATAAGCCTATCACTTTCTGGGAAGGTCTCTTTTTCATCACTCCTCCTTTTTAGGCGACTGGCTGGGTTAGCCGCCTATAGCTAAAAGTTTTCGCTATCATACCACAGAAGAAATTTTTTGTAAACGTATTTTAAAAATTCATAGAAAAAGTATTGACAAAACGTGAAAAAGGTGGTATATTGTGGCTTAAAATGGGGAATAGTGGGATTTTAGGTGATTAGGTTAGCTATATCTCCCGATGGAGGCGGTCTAAAAATTGAGGCCCCAAAATTTTAGTGGATTAAAAAAGTATGTTTCTCGGCGAGTACGAATATAAAATCGATCCCAAGGGCAGGGTAGCCATCCCTCCCAAATTCAGGGGAGAATTTTGGGAGGGAATTGTGCTTGCCAGGGGTTTTGATCGCTGTATTAACGCCTACCCCCCGTCGATATGGAAGGAGATCAGCGAGAGTTTCAGCACTCTGCCCATCGCGCGGAGCAAAGAGCGGCGGATGAGGCGGGTTATCTTCGCCTCCGCCTTTAGCCTGGAGCTTGACGAGCAGGGAAGGGTTTTGCTGCCGCCACCGCTGCGCCAGTACGCCGAGATCAAAGAAAATGTGGTCATCGCCGGGGCAAATAATTACCTCGAGATCTGGAGCAAGAAACTCTGGGATGAGGAGCAAGCCCTCATGGAAGAGCAAGCCTGGCAGATTGCTGAGGGGATGGAGACGCGCGAATGATGTCACATATCCCTGTTCTGCTAAATGAGGCCGTCGAGGCTCTTCAGGTTAAGCCTGATGGGCGGTATGTCGATTGTACCGTCGGTGAGGGAGGCCATGCCACCGCCATGCTAGAGCGCGGCGGACGTATTTTAGGCATCGATATTGACTCCCAAGCCATCGAGCTAGCGCGAACGATGCTTCATCCCTATGGCCAAAAGGCTATCTTAATCAACGAAGATTTCGCAAATCTGGAGGAGATATGCTCCAGATCAGGCTTTTATCCCGCTACCGGTATCCTGTTTGATCTGGGTATGTCATCGCTTCAGCTCATCAACACGAGGCGTGGCTTCAGCTTTCAGCATGAAGCCCCTCTGAACATGCGCTTTAACCCCTCTCAGGAGCTTACCGCAGCGACCATCGTCAACACCTTCCCTGAGGAGGAGCTTGCCGCCATTATTAAAAGGTATGGCGAGGAGCGTAGAGGCAGCGAGATAGCAAGGTCTATTGTGGCAAATCGCCCCTTGAACACCACGCTTGAGCTTGCTGCCCTGGTGGCAAGGGTTGTTGGCATCCGGGGCAGGATTCACCCCGCTACGAAAACCTTTCAGGCGCTTCGCATCGCCGTGAACCGGGAATTGGAGCGCCTTAAGGCAGCACTGAAGCAGGCGGTCAACATCCTCGATGTAAGGGGTCGGCTGGTGGTTATTAGTTTTCATTCCCTGGAGGATCGCCTGGTCAAGGACTACTTCAGGAGGGAATCGCAGGATTGTCTTTGCCCTCCCCAGACACCGGTTTGTATCTGTGGTCATCATGCTACCCTTAAGCTAATCACAAGAAGGGTGATTACTCCCTCACGCGCTGAGGTTCTGGCAAATCCGCGCAGCCGCAGTGCCAAAATGAGGGTCGCTGAGCGTATTTAATAGGTGTTTCTAAGGGGGACGGGGCAGTGTCCTGCCTAGTGGCGGGATTGTCGGACCAGCTTCACCGAGCCCAGGACTATGGGCAGTGACACTGCTTATCCAATAATAAGGGGGTGAGATGATGTAATGAGTCCGATTAAAAAAAGCTGCCAAAAATCACTTAAAAGGAGGAGGTAAATGGCAAAGAGCGAAACAATTTCTTGCATCGATGTGGGCACGACCAAGGTCTGCAGCATCATGGCTAACCCAGGCCGTGGCGGTGAACTTCAGGTTCTCGGGGTTGGTGTTACCCAGAGCAGGGGCTTACACAAGGGTCTTGTGGTGAACATCGCTGAGGCCAGGGCGTCTATCCGTGCCTCAGTGCGTAGGGCAGAGCAGGCCAGTGGGCTCAAAATGGAATCGGCCTATGTGGGTGTCACGGGCAGGCATATCACCTCCCTCAATAAACAAGGGGTAGTCTCTATCTCTCGTGGTGACCGACTAGTCCGTCCCGATGACCTAAAGCGCGTGCTCCAGTCTGCCCGCACCTTCACGGTCCCTACCGACCGGGAGTTGCTCCACGTGATCCCCAGGAGCTATGCCCTCGATGGTCAGGTGGGGGTGAAGAATCCAGTCGGTATGCATGGCTTCAGGCTGGATGTGGAAACCCATGTTGTCACCGCCGCCGTAACCTCTGTCCAGAACCTGGTCAAGTGCATCCGGCGCGCGAACATCGACATTGAAGACCTCGTTCTGGAACCGCTGGCCAGCGCCGAGGCGGTGCTCAGTCCCGACGAGCGGGACGCCGGGGTGGTCCTCGCCGATGTTGGCGGTGGTACTACAGACATCGCCATCTTTAAGGATGGCAGCATATGGCATACCGCCATTCTCCCTGTAGCGGGCTATCAGATCACCAGGGACATCGCTATTGGGCTGGGGCTGCCCTTCGACGTGGCCGAGAAGATGAAGCTGAAGTATGGCAGCGTGATGCCCATCTACGATGGCGCGGAGGAGAAAGCCACCTTGGGTATGGGGAATGGCTACAGCGTCTCCTATCAAGACCTCAACGAGATCGTCAGAGTTCGGGTGGAGGAAATTCTAAAGCTGATCGCTTTGGAGATGCCGGCAGAGTATGTCAAAGAAGTGCCCGCTGGGCTGGTGCTCACCGGGGGCACCGCCAACCTGAAGGGAATAGAAACACTGGGGCAGGAGGTGCTGGGATTGCCGGTGCGTGTCGGAGTGCCCGCAGGCGTGTACGGGCTCGCTGACATCCTCCCCGACCCAGCCTACGCCACCGGTGTTGGCCTGTTGCTCTGGGGCTTAAGAAGGCACGAGGGCGAGCAAGGTTGGCAAGCTCGCGGACTTGGCAAAACCTTCAGGCGCTTCATCATCCGAATGAGGAAACTGGTTTCAAGTTAAAGAAAGGAGGAAAACATGGCAAAAACGGCCTTCGTTCCTAACCCAGCAAAGATTAAGGTCTTAGGCCTTGGCGGGGGTGGTTGCAATGCCGTCACCCACATGGTTCGGGCGGAGATTCGAGGCGTGGACTTTATCGGGGTCAACACCGATGCCCAGGCCTTGCTCACTACCGAGGCACCTACCCGTATCCAGATCGGGGAGAAGTTGACTAGAGGGCTGGGTGTGGGTGGTGACCACATGATGGGGCTTAAGGCTGCGGAGCAGAGCCGTGATGAACTCCGCAATTGCATCGTCGAAGCTGACATGGTGTTCATCGCCGCTGGTATGGGTGGTGGCACCGGCACCGGCGCTGCCCCCATAGTGGCGGAGCTTGCCAAGGGAGCGGGAGCGCTCACCATTGCCGTGGTCACCAAACCCTTCGCCTTCGAGGGGGTGCATCGCTCAACAGTGGCTGAGGAAGGTATCAAGAGCCTGCTCGAAAAGGTGGATACCCTGATCATTATCCCCAACGATCGCTTGCTTGACCTCTGCGATCAGCGGACTCCGGTGGAGAGTGCCTTTAAGATGGCCGATGATGTGCTGATGCATGCGGTTCAGGCCATTGCAGAGGTGATCACGGTTCCCGGGCTGATCAATCTGGACTTCGCCGATGTCAAGGCGGTGATGAAGGATGCTGGTCCTGCCTGGATGTCCGTTGGGCATGGTAGTGGTAGTAATCGCGCTGTCGATGCCGCTCAGCAAGCCCTGGCAAGCCCGCTATTGGATGTCTCCGTAGAGGGGGCGAGGGGGGTGCTCTTTAATGTCACCGGCAGCGAGAGCCTCACCCTCTTTGAGGTCAACGAGGCAGCCCAGGTCATCGGCAAGGCAGTAGACCCCGAGGCGAACATCATCTTCGGGGTGGTCTTTGATCCCATGATGGATACCGAGGTGAAGATCACCCTGATCGCCACCGGCTTCTACGCCATCAGGGGCAAAACGATACGCAAAGACGAGGAACTGCGCCGTCTTCTCCAGAGCACGGAGAGCGAGCATGAGCTAGATATTCCCACCTTCCTGCGCCGCCCGCTCGTGCGACGGCAGCTAGTGGAAACCCCTGAGCCTAAGCAACACAGCATGCGTTTCCGCACC
Organism: uncultured Dehalococcoidales bacterium; assembly: GCA_964583545.1. Lineage (GTDB taxonomy): Bacteria > Chloroflexota > Dehalococcoidia > E44-bin15 > E44-bin15 > CAZOVW01. Next base: position 32,084 of record CAZOVW010000003.1, read on the forward strand.
CCTGCTCGCTAGGATTCCCGGGCGACCGGGACTATTGTAGGGCCGCCCCGATTATATCGGGACGGCCCTCTTGTCTCTAATCAAGCGCCAAAAGTATTGACAACAACTACATATTGTGGTATGCTGATCGGGCTATCCCATATAATGTGGTTTTTGTGCGATGAGATGCCCTTATTGTGGCTATGAGGATTCTAAGGTCATTGACTCTCGCGATGTGAATGAGGGAGTCCGCCGCCGCCGCGAGTGTCTGGGGTGTGACGCTCGCTTTACCACCTATGAGCGAGTTCAGACAGTTGCCCTGCTGGTGATCAAAAAGGATGGGCGGCGAGAGGAGTTCAGCCGTGAGAAGTTGATCGCCGGGATTAGAAAGGCCTGCGCCAAACGCCCCGTCTCTCAGGAGACTATTGAGCAAATGGTCGATGACATCGAGGATCGACTTCGTAAGTCGGGCAAGGGGGAGGTGGCCACCTCGATAATCGGTGATATGGTGATGGAGCGATTGCGCCAGCTCGATGGCATTGCCTACATCCGCTTCGCCAGCGTCTATCGCGCCTTCGCTGATATCGAGGAGGTTAGGGAAGAGGCCGATGCTTATGCCAGGCTCAGGCCGCTTCGCGATGACACCACCCAGCTCCTGCTCTTTTCGGACGGGGAGATTAATAGCGCGGCTCGTGGAGTTGCCAACAGAGCGGCAAGCAACCCTAGGAGAGACGAAAATGAGCGAAAGAAGCAGGTCAGAACGTCTTCTGCGCAATAGAATCGCTCGCGCTGTCTTCAGTGCCGCCGATTCTATCGGCATATCGGATAGGGAGCTGGTGGAGCAACTTACCGAGCAGGTGATTCAGCGTCTGGAGCAGACCTATCAGAGCTTCCCCGGGATGGAGCGCGCCATACCGGAGTCGCGGCTGAGGCCAGCAGAAATACAGGCTACGGTGAAGCAAATTCTGGCTGAAAAGGGTGAGGACAGGGTTGCCGTTAAGCCGCCCAAGCGTAAGGAGCGCCGTGACAAAATAGCGGCAAAGGAATCGAGGAAGGGTACCCTCTTCTCCGAAAACGCGATGAAGGTTCTGGAAAAGAGATACCTTAAGAAGGACAATGAGGGTCAGGTTGTCGAAACACCCGAGGAGATGTTTCGCCGCGTCGCCAAAAATATCGCCTCCGCCGAGTTCCTCTATGACACCAAAGCGGATGTAAAAGCAAGGGAGGAGGAGTTCTATCGGGTGATGGCGAGTCTCGATTTCCTGCCCAACTCCCCAACCCTGATGAATGCCGGTCGGGAGCTTCAGCAGCTCTCCGCCTGCTTCGTCCTCCCCATAGAGGACTCCATGGAATCCATATTCAATGCTGTAAAGTACACTGCGCTCATTCACAAAAGCGGCGGGGGCACCGGCTTCTCCTTCTCCAGGCTGAGGCCAGAGGGGGATATGGTTGGCTCTACAGGGGGGGTGGCCAGCGGGCCTGTTTCCTTCATGAGGGCCTTTGATACCGCCACCGATGTGATCAAGCAGGGGGGGATGCGCCGTGGTGCCAACATGGCTATCCTGAACGTAGATCATCCAGATATCCTGAAATTCATCACCGCTAAGGAGAAGGGCGACAACTTCACCAACTTCAACCTCTCGGTAGCGGTAACCGATGAATTTATGAAGGCGGTGGAGGAGGGTGCTGATTATGACCTGATAAATCCCCGCAATGGGGCAGTCCACGGAAGACTCAATGCACGAGAGGTTTTCGATAGGATTGTAAACCTAGCCTGGCGAACCGGCGATCCAGGGCTTGTCTTCCTCGATCGGATCAATAGGGATAACCCCACTAAGAAGCTGGGGGCTATCGAGAGCACCAATCCCTGCGGGGAGCAGCCCCTTCTCCCCTACGAGTCCTGCAATCTGGGATCGATCAACCTGTCAAGGATGGTGGTCGACGGGAAGATTGACGATGACAAGCTGGCTGAGACGGTAAAAATTGCCGTCAGGTTCCTGGACAATGTGATCGATAAAAACAACTTCCCCCTTCCTGAGATTGAGGAGATGACCAAAAAGACGAGGAAGATCGGGCTTGGGATAATGGGCTTCGCCGATATGTTGATTAAATTAGGCATTCCCTATGATTCAGAGGAGGCGCTGGGGGTCGCCACGGATATTATGCGCTTCATAAACGAAAAGGCCACCGATGCCTCGGTGGCACTGGCGGAGGAGAGGGGTGTCTTCCCCGCCTTTAAGGGCAGCGTTTACGATGCTCCCGGCGAGCCCAGAGTGAGAAACGCCACCAGGACAACCATCGCCCCCACAGGAACCCTGAGCATTATCGCCGGCTGCTCCAGCGGCATCGAGCCGCTATTTGCGCTGAGCTATGTGCGCAATATACTCGATGGCGACGGGCTGGTAGAGGTGAACCAGCTCTTTGAGGAGGTGGCGAAAAGGGAAGGGTTCTATTCAGAGGAGCTAATGAGGGAGCTTGCCAGCCACGGCAGTCTACGCGGGATGGATGGCATCCCCCAGTGGGTCGGGAGTCTGTTTGTCACCGCCCATGACATCACCCCCGAGTGGCATGTCAGGATGCAGGCCGCTTTCCAAAGGTCCACCCACAACGCCGTCTCCAAGACGGTCAACTTCCCCTATAGTGCCACCATAGAGGATGTGGCCCGGGCGTACATGCTCGCCTATAAAGAGGACTGTAAAGGGATCACCATCTATCGGGATAGGAGCAAGGATAAGCAGGTCTTGAGCGTTGCAGGGGAGGAAAGGGTCGAGGCGCTTGTTCCCAGGAGGCGGACCAGGATTACCAGGGGGGTTACCGAGAGGGTCGCCACCGGATGCGGAAATATCTATGTAACGGTAAACTCTGATGAGCAGGGGGTCTGCGAGGTCTTCTCCAGCCTGGGAAAGGCGGGGGGTTGTGCCTCAGCGCAGCTTGAGGCCACCTGTAGGCTCATCTCACTGGCACTTCGGTCTGGGGTGGATGTCGCCTCGGTAGTGAAACATCTCCGGGGCATTCGCTGTCCCTCCATCGCTTGGGAGCAGGGCTATGCGGTGCTCTCCTGCCCAGATGCCATAGGGAGTGTGCTGGAGAGGCACATTAAGGGTGAGAGCATAAATAATCCCAGTCACTACGGTGCGACGATGAATCTCGGGGGGCAGTGTCCTGAGTGCGGCGGTATGCTGGTCTATCAGGAGGGGTGTCACATCTGCCCCGCCTGCGGCTATACGAAGTGCAGTTAAGACGAGGCTCGGCCATGCCTAATCTTGATAGTTTCATAGTGATGGGCATAGGAGGTTTTTTCCTCCTCTTGAGCACTATCGCCTTTTTGTGGGCTAAGAGTGAGGAGCGAGGGCTTAATTATGGCCTCTCCCAGCGCCCTGACCTGAGGGAGTTCCTGACCCGTTGGCCGCCGCGTGTCGAACCTGGGGCACTCAGGGTGGGGGGGTGGATATTTATTGCCGTAGGATTAGTTTTAATAATCCTGGGCGGTGTATTCTTAGCCATTGATTGAGGAGGGCTGATTTGGCAAAAAAATTGGAAAGCGAAACTACGGAAGAGGAGCTAAGCCTGGAGCAAATTAAGCGGCGTGTTGATACCCTGGACCAGCGCCTGGATAACATCGATACCATGCTCACGGCCCTCGCTGAGCGAGCGATGAAGCGACCCCTCAGTGTGACGATAACCTGCCCCGGCTGTGGACAGATCATCGAGATCGGCATGGTGGGCAGCGAGAAGATGACGAGATAATCACAGGGGTGGGGCCGGGGTGTGTAGTGAGAGCGAAATTACGTGAGATGAGGAGGGACAAAGCGGCGAAGCGAGAGCTCTTGAGGGAGCAAGGCACTATCTTCAAAGATTGGGGTGGCAGAATCCCCATCGCCCTGATTTATCCCAATACTTATTATATAGGTATGTCCAACCTCGGTTTTCAAACAATTTATGGGCTACTAAATAGCTACGATAACATTGTATGCGAGCGTGTCTTTTGTGAGCGAGGTGAAAGTTCGAAAAGAAGTATTGAATCTGAGCGCCCCCTTGACGACTTCGCTGTGCTCGCCTTCTCCATCTCCAGCGAGCTGGACTACTTCAATGTAGTGGAGATGCTAACAGCGAGCGCCACTCCCCTATTTGCTGCCGACCGCTGTGATGCCCACCCCCTGGTGATTGCGGGCGGGCCCTGTATCATTGCCAATCCAGAGCCCCTTTTACCCTTCTTCGATTGCTTTGGCATTGGAGAGGGTGAAGCTATTTTACCTGCCATGGTTGAGGTACTCACCGAGGGGATTCGAGGTAGCAGGGATGAGCTGCTCCGGGCGCTCTCCTCACTTCCTGGGGTTTATGTGCCCAGCCTTTACGATGGGAAGCCGATCTCCCGACAGTGGGTGCGGAACATCGACGATTTTGCCACCACCTCAGTGATCCTCACCACTCGGACGGAGCTTGGCGATACGTTTCTCATTGAGGTGGCGCGTGGCTGCCGATGGGGCTGCCGCTTCTGCCTTGCCGGCTTTTCATTCAGACCTCCGCGGTTTCGTTCTTTAAGTAGCTTGCTATCGCAGGCTGAACAGGGCCTAAAGTATAAAAAAGGGGTTGGGCTTTTGGGGGCTTCCGTCTCGGATCACCCTGAGATAGATGAGTTGGTGGCCAGGTTGCAGCAGATGGGAGCAGGGATGTCCATCAGCTCCCTAAGAATTCGCCCCTTGTCACGAGTGGCCCTCAGGGGGCTTGTGGAAAGCGGCACCCAAACCTTGTCTCTGGCACCAGAAGCAGGGTCGCAAAGATTGCGCAAAATCATTAATAAAGGTGTATCGGAGAAAGACATTGTTGAGGTGACAGACTGGGTTGCTGAGCACCCTCCCAGGCAGCTCAAGCTCTATTTCATGATCGGTCTGCCCACGGAGACCGAAGATGATATCGATGAGATGATCAAGCTGACCCTCTCCTTAAAGGGGCGCCTTGACCGGAGGCGAGCGGGGAGTCATCTCACCCTCACCGTAGAGCCTTTTGTGCCTAAGGCTGGCACTCCCTTCCAGTGGCTTCCGATGACCAACGCTGAAATTCTAAACCATCGCCTCGCCACGCTCAAAAACAGCCTGGAGCCGAATGGCATCGCCATCAGGTCGGAGAGCGTGGCCTGGGCTATCGTCCAGGGGGTGCTATCGCGAGGCGACGGGAGGCTGGCCCAGGCGCTTGCCCGGATAGCTGGGGTGTGTGGGGAGAGCAAATCCCTCTCCGCGTGGCGTCGGGCGCTGGCGGAACTTTCGCTCGATGCCGATTTCTACATCGGCAGGGAAATCCCGGTCGATGAGCGGCTACCCTGGGCAAACCTGGATTTAGGGGTCGATAAGGGCTATCTGGAAAGGGAGTTGGAGAGGGCGCGTCTTGGCGAGGAGACCTCTCCCTGCCCGCTAATTGAGTGCCAGAAGTGCGGGGTCTGCTGACATGGATATTTTGCGAATTTCGCAAAACCTGCAAGATGTGGAGCGGCGCATCGCCCAAGCGGCCCGGAGGGCGGGCCGGGTGCCTGAGGAGATCACCATTGTCGCCGTGACCAAGGGGCTGGCGGGTCAGGTTATCGAGGCTGCCCTTGAGGCGGGCATCAGGCACATCGGCGAAAATCGGGTTCAGGAGGCGAGGGAAAAGATAGCGCACTTGCCCGCTTTTTTGCCCATGCGCCCTACCTGGCACATGGTGGGTCACCTGCAGCGCAACAAGGTCAGGACAGCGGTGGAGATTTTTGATATAATTCACAGTATCGATTCGCTTAGATTGGCGGAGGTGCTTAGCAGCTGCACTCAAAACACCATTCCCGTGTTGCTTCAGGTCAACATTTCAGGGGAGGGGACGAAGAGCGGCTTCTCTGTAGCTGAATTGCCTGAGGCGGTGGCGCAGATCACCCGCCTGCCCAATTTGGCGGTGAAGGGGCTGATGACCATCGCTCCCCTTGTGAGCGACCCTGAAGAGGTTCGCCCAATCTTTCGAAAGTTGCGGGAGTTGCGCGACTCCCTGGGCCTGGAGCACCTCTCCATGGGGATGAGTGATGACTTTGAGGTTGCGGTGGAGGAGGGGGCCACCATGGTGAGGATCGGGGGTGCCATATTCGGGGAGCGAAGGTAGAAAAAAGGAAACACACAAAACTGAAAGGGGGGATTAGTTCGAGAAAATGGTGGCTAGGTGTGAGCTAAGAGTTATATTGCAGACGGGCCGCCTTACACCCCCAGATTCCCTAGTGCGGGATTTGGAGACTATTCAAGATATATCCATTAATGTGAGGCGTTTGGGGACATCCTTTCGCGGTGGAGGGGTGGTGACCTTTATCAGGATCGCTACCGATAATGCCAATGCAGCTTTACTGGCTGACATCCTTTACAATTATACAAAAAGGCTTAAGGTGAGGGGGGATGACGATCTGTTTATCCTCATAGGGGGTAGAATCAATACGGACGAGGAAGTGGTGAGCTTTCGTGATGTGCAGTGTCGCCGGCAGGTGTCCTTAAGGGATAAATCCCAGGACGAAATTAGGGAGCTACTGGAGGAAAGCGGATAGCGCATGAAGATCGCTTTTATCGGCGGTGGGGTGATGGGGGAGGCAATGATCAAGGGGTTGCTCACAAAAGGGCTGAGCCCGCCTTCAGATATCATCGCTAGTGACATCAGCGCCTCCAGGCTGGAGACCCTGCGCACCATGTATCACATCGGGGTAAGCGAGGACTATGGGATTGCGATAAAGGGTTCCGACGTCATCGTGTTAGCTGTCAAGCCTCAGAACTTGGCTGGGCTTATGCCCGAGCTGGAGGGTCGGTTCACCCGAGGTCAGCTTATCCTCTCCATCATCGCTGGGGCCGCGATCGCCACCATCGCCAGAGGCCTGGGTCATCGCTCAGTGGTTCGGGCGATGCCAAATATCCCGGCTCAGATTGGCGAGGGGATGAGCGTGTGGACTGCCTCGAGCGGGGTGAGCCGGCGCCAGAAAGGGATGGCCAGGTCTATTCTGGGGGCACTGGGCAGGGAGCTCTATGTGCTCGATGAAAAATATATCGATATGGCGACCGCAGTTAGCGGTAGTGGTCCGGCCTACATCTTCCTGGTCATCGAGGCACTTGTTGATGCTGCGGTGGGTATTGGACTGCCCAGTGAGATGGCGGAGGAGTTAGTACTGGAGACAGTTTTTGGGGCGGCACGTCTTGCTCAGGAAACGGGCAAGCACCCCAAGGAGCTGAGGGATATGGTTACCTCCCTAGGGGGGGCCACGGCAGAGGGCCTGTCAAAATTAGAGGAGGGTGGGCTGAGAGCCCTGCTCGGGCGCGCAGTTGTGGCCGCACATGAAAGAGCGAAGGAGCTGGGGGGATAAGTGGACTACTTCCTCACCTTTGTCGTTTATTTATGTCGAGTACTTATCTTCATTATTTTTATACGGGCAATTCTCTCCTGGTTTGCCATCTCTCCCTATAACCCGATAGTGGTTTTCCTTGATCGGATTACTGAGCCGATCCTGGCGCCACTGCGGCGCATCATTCCCAGGCTCGGCATGGTCGATATCACCCCCATGGTGGCGATCATCATTCTGATAGTCATTACGTACCTTATCGATCGCATCTAACGGAGGAAGTTTATACTTTTGGGTTGCGTCAGAAGGAATTATTGGCTATGATTTATAAATATAGATCCCAACTGGCAGAGTCTACCGAATAGTACGAAAGCATGGACAAGGTTGCCATTGTTGCTGACAGCATAGCTTGCCTCGCCAGGGAGATGGTGGAGCAGTACGGGATTCGAATAGTGCCCTCAAACATCCATTTCGATGGCAAGGTATACAGAGAGTATCTGGACATGAGCCCGTCAGAGGCCTACCAGCTTTTGGAAAAGGACCCCGATCGTTTTAGCACATCGGCACCCTCCCCTGCGGATTATCTTGAGGCTTACCGTGAGCTAAGCACGAGAGCGAAAAGCATCCTTTGCATCACCCTTTCCGCCAAGCTTAGCATGCTTCATGACGCAGCCCGTGTGGCAAAAGAGCAGGCTAAACAGGAGCTTCCCCAGACCCAAATCGAGCTTTTGGACTCCCGGAGTTGCGCCGCAGCGGAGGGGTTTGTTGTCCTGGCAGCAGCAAGAGCCGTGGCTGAGAGCAAAGGCCTGGCTGAGGCCATTAAAGCAGCGGAGGGTGTGAGGGGGAAGGTCAATCTCCTAGCCCTTATGGAAACCATTCGCTATGCATACCGATCAGGGCGCATCCCAAAGGTTGCGTCGCGGATAGGTTCTGCCTTCAGTGTCAAGCCAATATTCACCATATCCGATGGTGTGGCCCATTTCGTTGGCATTGCCAGGACCAAAGAGCGCGGGGTGAACCGAGTCCTCCGATTGATGAGGGAGAAGGTAGGGGGAAACCCGGTGCATGTGGCGGTAATGCATGCCGATGCGCTTGATGAGGCCCAGAGGCTCAAGGAGCGGGTGGCATCGGAGTTCAATTGTGTGGAACTCTGGATCAGTGAGTTCAGCCCGATAATGGGCTACACTACAGGTCGGGGACTGCTCGGCCTCGCCTTTTACGCCGACTGGGGGTGCTATGATGAGGAAGGTTAGCATTGTCACTGAGAGCACAGCTTGCATACCTGAGGAATTGGTGGCGAAGTATGATATTTGCGTAGTACCACTCTTGATAATTTTTGAAGGCAAGAGCTATCGCGACGGGATTGACATGAGTCCCGGTGAAGTCTACAGGATTATGCGGCGGAGGGAGAACCTCCCGACCACATCCACCCCATCAGCGGGGGATTTCCTCGGTGCTTATCGTCGGTTAAGTGAGAAGGCGGAAAGCATACTCTGTATCACCGTCACGTCGATACAAAGCAAAATCTACAATACTGCGCTGGTAGCTAAAGAGCTAGCTAGAGATGTGATCCCCAACACTGCTATCGAGGTGCTTGACAGCCGGGCAGTAGGTGGCGCCTTGGGATTTATCGTCTTGGAGGCGGCTCGTGCTGCCAGCCAGGGGGCGGATCTGGCTCAGGCGGCTGAGGCTGCCCGCAGTATGATGCCCAGGGTAAATTTCATTGTTACCTTGGATACCCTCTTCTATTTAGCGAGAGGCGGTCGTATCGGCAGGGCATCAGCTTGGGCCGGGTCGCTATTAAATATAAAGCCTATCTTGGAGCATCATACTTCCGTAGGGGAAACAATGCCAGTGGCGCGTCCCAGGACCAGAACAAAGGCGGTAGGGCGCCTCCTGGAGATAATGGCAGAACGGGTTGGAGACTCCCCGGTGCATGTCATCGTGCACCATGCTGATGAGCTGGAGGACGGGGAGAAGCTCAAGGCTGAGATTGCCTCCCGATTTAACTGTGTGGAACTTTATCTTACTGAGTTCACCCCTGGCATGGGGGTTCATGCTGGCCCCGGAGTGCTGGCCATCGCCTTTTATACCGGGGGCTGAGCTTTTTCGACCTTTTCCGGCCGTGACTTATGACGTCGCGCCAGCAAGATTGATATGTTATTTGCAGTCAGGGTAAAATAGTCAAAACGAACGAAAAGGGCGAAAAAAATGGAGGTTAAGGTTGTATCAGGGGACATCACAAAGCTCCCTGTAAGTGCCATCATAGTGAATCTCTTTGAAGGGGTGAAAAGCCCCGGTGGTGCCACGGGGGCGGTGGATCAGGCCCTTGGCGGGCTGATTACCCAGCTCATCGCTGGGGGGGAGATCAAGGGGAAGCGCAACGAGCTCACCCTGATTCATAGCATGGGTAAGATCACGCCGGAGAGGGTGGTTGTTGCTGGCCTGGGGAAGGAGGGGGAGCTAACCCTCTCCGGGATTCGCGGGGTTGCTGCCGAGGCCTGCCGCTTCCTCAGGAGGGTTGGCGTGAAGGATGTAGCCACCATTGCCCACGGCGCTGGCGTAGGGGGCATCGATGCTGAGAAATCGGCCCAAGCGGTAACAGAGGGCGCTATGTTAGGTCTTTATACCTTCCGCAAGCACCTAACCAAGGAAGCGGAGGAGGGGGAGATTGAGCAGCTTGTCATCGTGGAACGGGATGAGGAAAAGCTCGCTGAACTGGAGCTGGGGTGCATCATGGGGCGAATAATGGCGGAGGCCACAAACCTCGCCCGGGATATGGCCAACGAGCCGGCCAACTATATGACTCCCACCCATATGGCGGAGGTGGCCCAGAGGGTCGCCGATGATTGGGGGCTTGAGTGCCTCATCCTGGAGCAGGCGGATATGGAGCGGCTGGAGATGGGTGCCCTCCTGAGCGTGGCTCGGGGAAGCAGGCAGTTGCCAAAGCTCATCCTCCTCAGTTATAAGGGTGGCGACCCCTCAAAAAGCCCCCTGGGCCTTGTGGGCAAGGGGATAACCTTCGACGCCGGGGGCATCTCCATTAAGCCCTCAGAGGGGATGGGGGACATGAAGGGGGACATGGCTGGCGGCGCTGCCGTCATCGCTACCATGCGTGCCATCGGTGAGCTCAGGCCAAAGGTCAATGTCACCGGGATCGTGCCCGCCACGGAGAACCTTCCGGACGGCGCAGCCCTCAAGCCGGGGGACATCGTGCGGGCGTCAAATGGCAAGACCATCGAGGTCGTGACCACCGATGCCGAGGGGCGGCTAATTCTGGCCGATGCCCTCTGTTATGCTCGTAAGTTGGGGCTTTCCCCAGTGGTGGATATCGCCACGCTGACCGGTTCCTGTCACGTCGCGCTGGGCGACTTCTGCACGGGCGTCTTTAGCAATAATCAGGAGCTGGTGGACAGGGTGATTAAGGCGGGTGAGGAGGCTGGTGAGTATATCTGGCAGATGCCCATGTATGAGGAGTATAAGGAGCAGAACAAGAGCGATATCG
>CAZOVW010000004.1:0-1216 GCA_964583545.1 uncultured Dehalococcoidales bacterium
GTCCCTGAGCGCGCCGAGTACCTCAGGGTGATCATGGCGGAACTGATGAGGATCTCCAGCCATCTCATCGCCGTGGGCGCTCTGCTGAACGATATGGGCGCCTTCTTCACCCCCTTCATGTATATGTTCCGCGAGCGGGAGAAGATCTTGGATCTGTTTGAGATGGTGTGCGGCCAGCGCCTCACCTATAACTACATGCGCTTTGGCGGGGTGAGCCACGATATCCCCGAGGAGTTTACCCCGGCACTGAGGCGGTTTATCGATGAGATGCCCGGCTTCATCGATGAGTACGACCAGCTTCTCGCTGAGAACGAGATCTTGCTGGCGCGCACCAGGGGGGTGGGGGTTTTGCCGGCGGAAAAGGCCATCAACGCCTCGGTGAGCGGGCCGGTGCTGCGTGCCAGCGGGGTAAGGTGGGATATCCGCCGGGCCGACCCGTATTCAATCTATGATCGGTTCGATTTTGAGATCCCCACCGGCACAACGGGCGATACCTACGATCGCTACTGGGTGAGGATTCAGGAGATGAGGCAGAGCGTGCGCATCGTTAAGCAGGCCCTGGAGCAGCTTCCCGGGGGGGAGGTGCGCAATAGGGTGCCCGCCCCGCTCACGCCGCCAAAGGGGGAGGCCTACGCCAGGATCGAGGCCCCCAAGGGGGAGCTCGGCTTTTACCTGGTTAGCGATGGCTCCCCGAAACCCTATCGCTTCAAGGTGCGTGCCCCATCGCTCATCAATCTCACCGTGCTCCGTGACCTGGTCATTGGGTGGAAGCTCGCCGACGCCGTGATCATCTTTGGCAGCATCGACGTCTGCATGGGTGAGGTGGACCGGTGATGTCGATTTTGGAGCAATTTCAAGAGTGGCTGCTTAACTACCTGCCCGAATGGGCAGCATATCTTATTCCCGGGCTGGTCGCCATCGCTATCCTCTTCACCTTCGTCCTGCTGGTGGTGATGGCCTTTATCTACATCGAGCGGAGGGGGGTGGGGAGGTTCCAGGTCCGCCAGGGCCCCAATCGTGCCGGGCCGCAGGGCATCCTCCAGCCGGTAGCCGATGCCATAAAGGTGCTGTTGAAGGAGGACATCGTCCCCGCCAGGGGGGATCGCTGGGTTCATTGGCTGGCCCCCGTCATCGCCTTCGTCCCCGTGTTAATGATCTTCGCCGTCATCCCCTGGGGCCATGGCGCCATCTTCGCCGACCTTAACATCGGCATCCT
>CAZOVW010000004.1:1316-42541 GCA_964583545.1 uncultured Dehalococcoidales bacterium
TGGCTGCTGCCGCTGAGCTCAACCGCACCCCTTTCGACCTCTTGGAGGCAGAGTCAGAGATCGTCGCCGGCTACCACACAGAATACTCAGGGATGAAGTTCGCCCTCTTCTATCTTGGCGAATACACCCATGCTTTCGCCATTTCCGCCATCGTGGTCACTCTTTTCCTCGGCGGAGGGCAGGGGCCCCTGCTGCCTGCGGCTCTCTGGTTCATGATCAAGGTGCTATTGGTTTTCGTCCTCCTTTTCTGGATGCGGAGTACCCTGCCCCGCCTGAGAGTGGACCAACTGATGGGATTTGCCTGGAAGTTCCTCTTCCCCTTGGCGCTGATAAATATCTTTATCACCGGGGCTGAGGTAGTTATCTGGCCTGCGTTCCCTTGGCAGCTCATGTTCCTCAACATCCCCATTGCCGCCGCACTAATCGTCCTTTGGTCGGCCTTCTTCAGGGTGGAGGGGGAGAGGGTGAGTCTTAAACGATATGGTCGGGGCATTGCCCGGGGGATGGCGCTGACCTTCAGGCACCTTTTCCGCCATCCGATCACGGTGCAGTATCCCGAGCAGCGGCTCACCGTTTCCAAACGGGCGCGGGGCAATCGACTTATCTGGGATGATCGAAAGTGTGCCCCCTGTACCCTGGCATGTCCTGCCTGGGTGGATGTCCAGGGCTATGTCGCCCTTATTTCCCAGGGCAGGTTTAAGGAGGCAGTTGAGCTCATCAGGCAGACTAATCCCTTCCCTGCCATCTGTGGCCGGGTTTGCACCCACCCCTGTGAGGGGGTATGTAATCGGGGGAAGCTGGATGAACCCATCGCCATCCGTGACCTCAAGCGCTTCGCGTCTGACTATGAAATGAGCGTGGTGGAGGAAGAGATAACCCCAGCCCCCCGAACCAAAGAGGAGAGGGTGGCGGTTATTGGCTCGGGTCCCGCAGGGTTAACTGCCGCTCATGACCTGGTCAAGATGGGCTATGGGGTGACTGTCTTTGAAGCGCTCCCGATCCCTGGCGGGATGCTCTCTGTAGGTATTCCGGAGTATCGCTTACCCAGGGGGATAATTCAGAAGGAGATTGCGGCGATTCAAAAACTCGGTGTTGAGCTAAGGCTGAGCAGCCCCATAGGAAGAGACGGCCTGACCTTGGGGGCGCTTCACAAGCAGGGTTATAAAGCAGTTCTTATCGCTGTGGGTGCCCATAGCAGTATGAGATTGAACATCCCCGGTGAAGAACTTGAGGGGGTGTATCATGGAGTTTCCTTCCTCAGGGATGTAAACCTGGGCAAAGAGGTCGAGGTGGGGAATAAGGTAGCTATAATTGGCGGGGGTAATGTGGCGATTGACGCTGCCAGAACAGCCCTCCGGCTTGGTGCTAAGGAGGTCGTTATTGTCTACCGGAGGTCAAGGCAGGAGATGCCAGCCAGTGAGGAGGAGATTGCGGAGGCGGAGAGTGAGGGTGTGAAGATCAATTATCTGGCAGCGCCTGTTAGAGTCCTGGGCGATGGGGGAAAGGTAGCAGGCTTGGAGTGTATTCGGATGGAGCTGGGTGAACCTGATGCCAGCGGCAGAAGGCGTCCCGTACCCGTCACGGGGTCTGAATTTGTCCTCGACACCGACATGCTCGTCCCCGCCATCGGTCAAGCCCCCGACCTTTCCTTCCTGCCCGGGGATCATAAATTCCGCATCACAGATAGGGAAACATTTGAGGTTGACCCTGTTTGCTTAGCTACTAATATACCCGGCATATTCGCCTGCGGGGATGCGGTAACCGGGCCAGCGACAGTGGTTGAGGCGATAGGGGCCGGGAGCAGGGCTGCTATTGCCATTGATCGCTATCTCCGTGGCGAAGAGCTGGAGTTAGCAATGGAATGGCTGCCGCTAAAGGCGGTGGAGATTGAGGATATGGATATTAGCGATATAGTGAGCAAAAATAGGCAGCCAATGCCCTGTCTCCCCATTAAGGAGAGAGCCCGCGGATTTAAGGAGGTAGCGCTCGGCTTCTCGGAAGAAGTGGCTATAGAGGAAGCGAGCAGGTGTCTCAGCTGTGGTGTTTGCGCCTGGTGTCGGCAGTGTGAAAAGGCATGTCCCTACGGAGTTATCAAAATATCACCGGACGGCACCCATGAAGGGAAGCTGGGGGTAGAGAGGTTCGACCTCGACCTTGGGGAATGCATATTCTGTGGTCTGTGCATCGAGGCATGCCCCGCCCACAGGCTTTATTTAGAGAGAGTCTACGAGGCTGCCACTTACCGCCGGGGAGACCTGGCGCTGGATAAGGAGGGGCTAAGACCATCGCCTGCCAAGCAGCCGAGCTCCTATGCCCGGCCCGCGCTTGAGCCGGCCTTGCCCAAGCAGGCCCTTCTCTTAGACCGCAAATAGAGAGGTGGAGTGATGGGATTAGAGATCGCCTTCTGGGTTTTGGCGGCGGTGACTGTCGGTGCGGCCCTGGCAGTGGTTTTGCAGCGCAATATCTTCCGCGCTGCCCTTTTCTTGGTGCTTTGCTTCTTCACCATAGCCGGGATCTATGTCACCCTGAGCGCTGATTTCCTTGCGGGAGCGCAGGTGCTTATCTATGTGGGAGCGATAGGGGTGCTGATTATCTTTGCCATCATGCTCACCCGTGAGACCTGGCGAGGCAGTCCCTCAGGGAGGCTGCGGCTACCTGCCTTATTGGTGGGGCTTTTGTTTCTGGTCACCATGGTCTTTGTAGTGGTGAGCACTGACTGGCATGTCGCCGCTGAACTCCCCACTGAGCCTACCACATCGGCGATTGCGGAGGCCTTGTTTAGTGAGGAAGGCTTTGTCCTTGCCTTTGAGATAGCAGCAGCGCTTCTTTTGGCGGCGATAATCGGAGCTATTGTGCTGGTGAGGGAGAAATAAACGATGGCTATCGGGCTTGAGCATTTCCTGATCCTTTCGGCGGTCCTTTTCGCCATCGGGCTCTACGGTGTTCTGGCGAAAAGGAATGCGGTGGTCATCCTGATGAGCATCGAGATCATGCTCAATGCGGTGAATATCGCCTTGGTGGCCTTCTCCCGCTATGGCCATCTTCTTACCGGGCAGGTCTTTGTCATCTTCATTATGGTGGTTGCCGCGGCTGAGGTTGCTGTTGGCCTGGCGATCATAATCGCTATCTATCGAAGCAGGGAGACGGTGGATACAGAGAAGTTCGATCTGATGAAATGGTAGTAAGATGCCACCTGAGTTAGTCTTAGCTATTTTTCTGCTGCCCTTTTTATCCTTTGTCATTATCTCCTTTATCTTGAGGCCATTCTTCAACCATCGTCCCCAGCTCAGCGGCTATGTCACCATCGCCTCCATCGGCACCTCCCTCTTACTCTCTATCTGGGCCCTGATTGAGGTGATCGGCGCGGAGGGGCATGTGCTCCCCATGCCCGACTATGAATGGCTGGCCATCGGCGACACCGCAATACGCATCGGGGTGACGGTTGATTCGCTGGCCGCGGTGATGCTCATCGTGGTCACCTCGGTAAGCCTGCTGGTGCAGACCTACTCCCTGCGCTATATGAGGGGAGATGGGGGATATGCCCGCTACTTTGCCTTCATGTCGCTATTCACCGGCTCGATGCTGGGGCTGGTATTGGCCGATAACCTTCTCTTCCTCTATCTATTCTGGGAGGGGGTGGGGCTCTGCTCCTACCTCCTCATCGGCTTCTGGTTTCATAAGCCCGAGGCGGCGAGGGCGGCGACAAAGGCCTTTGTGGTTACCCGCATTGGTGACTTCGGCTTTCTGGTGGCGATCATCTTCCTCTTCTTTAAGACCGGCACATTTGACATCGGGGAGCTTCACCACCTCGCTCTGGCAGGGGCGCTTGGTGGCACCGCGCTCACCTGGGCTGCTATCGGCATCTTCTCCGGGGCGGTGGGCAAGTCGGCGCAGTTTCCCCTCCATACCTGGCTGCCAGATGCCATGGAGGGTCCGACACCGGTGAGCGCCCTGATCCATGCCGCCACTATGGTCGCTGCCGGCGTTTACCTGGTGGCTCGCATGTTCCCTGTGTTTGCCTGCTCCACTGAGGCGATAACCACGGTGGCTATTATTGGGGGCTTCACCGCCATCTTCGCCGCCACCATGGGCATGGTGATGAACGATATTAAGCGGGTGCTGGCCTATTCAACTATCAGTCAGCTTGGTTACATGATGCTGGGCTTGGGGGCGGTGGGGGTGGCCGTATCAAGCGGCGCAATGCCCTTAGAGGCTGGTTTGGCGCTGGGCGTGGCGGTGGGCATTTTTCACCTGTTTAACCACGCCTTCTTTAAGTCGCTCCTCTTTTTGGGGGCGGGGAGTGTCAATCATGCTACGGGAACCTTCGATATTCGTGAGATGGGTGGGCTCAGGAAGGCGATGCCCTGGACATATTTCACCTTCCTCATCGCCTCCCTCAGTATTGCTGGCATCTGGCCCCTTTCGGGATTCTGGAGCAAAGAGGGCATCCTGGCCCAGGCTTGGGAGAGTACCCCGATATTATTCTACCTGGCGATGATCACTGTCTTCATGACCGCCTTTTACATGTTCCGCGTGGTCTTTCGCGCCTTCGGTGGGGAGTATCGGGGGCAAGCTCGGGGTAGCCACAGCCTTCATGAATCACCCCTGGTGATGCTGATCCCCATGGTTATCCTGGCCATCCTCTCAGTGGTCTCGGGATGGCTGCCGATAAGCGGGTTCTTGGGAGGGGAGTCCTACAGTTTCTTTGGCGCCCTTTCAAGCCCCATGGCCTGGGCCTCGCTTGTTTTGGCAGGCGCAGGCATATTTCTGGCCTATGCCATATACAGCGCAAAGTGGCTCTCTGCAGAATCGCTGAGGTGGCGCTTTGCCCCACTCTATACCCTATTTTCCAGGAAGTACTGGCTTGACGAGCTTTATGAGAGGATTTTCGTAATCAGGCTACTGGTGAACGGTCTATTCGCTGCCCTTCACTGGTTCGATGACCATGTTGTGGATGGAGCGGTGAATGGAGTAGCCGGTGGCCCCATCGCTGCAGGTAGAGTGATAAGGAGGTTGCAGACAGGTCAATTGCAGGCCTATGCCATCGCCATCTTTCTCGGCGTCTTGGCCATCATCGCCTGCATTTTGATCTTCGGCTAGAGAATCGAGACAGGAGCCAAGGCCTTTGAGCATTCCCTATCTTTCCATAATCATCTTCCTCCCCTTGCTGGGGGCTATCGCCATTGCCCTCATGCCCCGCTCTGAGCCGAGGAGGATAAAGCTTACTGCTGCCCTTTTCACCTCAGTGGCTTTTATTCTTTCCTTTGCTCTATTCTTTATGTTCGATAGGTCGCTTGCCGGGCCTCAGTTTGTGGAACGGGCATCGTGGATCCCTTCAATCAATGTCCAGTATTTTCTCGGCGTCGATGGGCTGAGCCTGCCTCTTCTTATTCTCACCAGCCTCCTTGGCTTCGTCGCTGTTCTCGTCTCCTGGAGGATCGACCTCAGGGCCAGGGAATACTTTGCCTGGCTGCTGGTGCTGGAGACAGGCATCCTGGGGGTGTTTTGCTCCCTGGACCTCATCCTCTTCTTCCTTTTCTGGGAGGTGGAGATACTGCCTATGTATCTTCTAATCTCCATCTGGGGCACGGGGAGGAAGGAGTATTCGGCAATAAAGTTCGTTATTTATACCCTCCTGGGCAGTGCCCTGATGCTCGCTGGCATCCTGCTCCTCTATTCCCAGGCGGGCACCTTCGATATGCTGGTGCTGGCGGGGATGGGGCTTGAGGCAGGCATTGGCTCCCTGATGGCGACAGCGATCTTCTTCCTCCTTTTTATTGGCTATGCGGTGAAGCTGCCTGTCTTTCCCCTTCATACCTGGCTCCCCGACGCCCATACCGATGCCCCTACTGCGGTGAGTGTTATCCTTGCCGGGGTGCTCCTCAAGATGGGGGGCTACGCCATGATCCGGGTCTCGGCGGGCATATTCCCCGAAACCTCGCAAAGCTACGCCCCGCTCCTTATCACTCTGGCGGTGGTCGGCGTACTCTACGGGGCAGCGGTAACCCTGAGGCAGACCGATCTGAAGAGGCTGATTGCATACAGCAGCATCAGCCATATGGGCTTTGTGCTCTTGGGAATTTTCGCCCTGTCTCAGGTGAGCATAACCGGAGCCACCCTTCAGATGTTCAGCCATGGGATCATAACTGGGCTCCTCTTCGCCCTGGTGGGGCTGGTCTACGAAAAAACGCATGAACGGAGGATCCCCGAGCTTGGCGGTCTGGCGCGCCGGATGCCCATAATCCTGGTTGTTTTCAGCGTTGCCGGGCTTGCGGCACTGGGGCTCCCGGGCACCAGCGGCTTCGCTGCCGAGTTCCTCGTCTTCCTGGGTAGCTTCCAAAGCACCGCCGTTCCCGGCGTTCAAGTCTATACCATCCTGTGCATTTTGGGGATCGTGATCACCGCAGGCTATATCCTGTGGATGCTGCAGCGCGTTTTCTACGGTCCGCCGAAGGCTCAGTATGATGAAGTACCCGATGCGAACCGTCTGGAGAAGGTCTATATCTTCGCCTTAGTGGGGGTGATCATGCTCATTGGCCTCTATCCAAGGATACTAACGGATGTCATCAGTACGGGCATCTCGATATAGATCATGAAGGAAATATTTATTGCTGTGGGGGCAGTGATTGAGGATGAGGAAGGGCGAATCCTCCTGGTGAGACATGTCCCGGAAAGAAGGGGATATTGGCAGGGGAAGTGGATCTGCCCGGGCGGGAAACTGAAATTGGGGGAGAGCATCGAGACAGGGATCGAGAGGGAGGTAAAGGAGGAAACCAACCTCGAGATCCACCTCACCACCCCGCTCATCCCCTTTGAGCGGATCGTGAAATCGGCGGGCCAGACGACCCTTCATATCATTTACATCGACTTTTTGGCCAGGCTGATTGGCGGTGAGTTTCGACCGGGCAGCGACGTGGGTGAAGGCATCTGGGTTTCCAGAGAAGACCTCCCTAAAATATGGGATGAGCTTCACGAGGATACCCAGCAACTATTGAAGATAGCGAAGGTGGTTTAGAGCGTTGAATCTTTATCTACTGGCACCTGAAATAAGCCTCTTGGCCCTGGCGCTGGTGGTGATCCTCCTCGACCTGTTCATCGGGAGGGGGCGAAAATGGATCCTGGGGGTGGTGAGCGTTGGGGGGCTCATCGTGCCCGCGGCCTTCACCCTCGCCCTTTGGGGAACAAATGAGACCTCCTTTGGCGGCGCACTGGTTATTGACCAGTTTTCCCTATTCTTCAACCTTTTTTTCCTGGTGGCGGCTGCCCTGGTGCTTCTCTCCTCTACCGATTATGCCCGAAAGTTTGCTGCCTTTCGGGGGGAATACTATGCCCTGGTGCTCCTTGCCGCCATGGGGATGATGCTCATGGCATCCACCAGGGAGTTGATCTCGATCTACATCGCCCTGGAGCTGACGGGAATCTCTCTTTATGTCTTAACCGGCTTTCTAAAGGACCCCAAGTCCAGCGAGGCGGGGTTGAAATACTTGCTCCTCGGGGCCGTGGCCAGCGCAGTGTTACTCTATGGCATGGCGATGGTTTTCGGGCTCACCGGCACCACCCATCTTGAGGGGATCGCCGCGGCTATTTCGGCTGAGGGGCTGCTATCCAGTCCGGCGCTCTTAATGGGCATCGTTCTACTGGTGGCAGGCTTTGGCTTCAAGATTGCCACCGTCCCCTTCCAGATGTGGGTCCCCGATGTTTATGAAGGAGCGCCAACACCTATCACCGCCTATCTTTCCGTGGCCAGCAAGGCGGCGGGCTTTGCCGTAATATTAAGGGTTTTCTATGAGGCTTTGGGGCCGGCAAGCCTGGACTGGGGGATGATCTTCGCCGTGCTCGCCGCCATCACCATGACCATGGGCAATGTGGTCGCTATCGCCCAGACTAATATCAAGCGAATGCTGGGATACTCCAGCATCGCCCAGGCAGGCTACCTCATGATAGGGCTGGCCGCAGTTACTACCACGGGGTGCAGCGCTTTAGTCTTCTTCCTGGTGTGCTATGCCCTTACCAATCTGGGCGCATTTATCGCCATCATCGCCATCTCCAATAAGACAGGTAGCGACCAGATCGCCGACTATTCAGGGATGGCGAGGCGAGCCCCCCTCCTTTCTCTAGCCCTGGCTCTCTGCCTCATCTCCCTTATCGGCATCCCGCCCACCGCGGGGTTTATGGCCAAGGTCTACATCTTCAGTGCCGGCGTTAACTATGGGCTGGTCTGGCTGGTGATCATCGCCGTGATTAACACGGTGATTTCCGCATACTACTATCTCAGGGTGGTGCGCGTGATGTATCTGGGCGCTCCGTTATCGGAGGAGCGGGTGCCATCCTCAGGGGCGCTCCGTGCCGCCCTTTCCTTCGCCTGCCTCGGCGTCTTGGTGCTCGGTATTTATCCCTGGGTGCTCCTGAGAATTGCGGAGACTGCTGCTGGTATATTTCTCCCTTGACAGCCCTTCTCAGCAATGATAGACTTCCCACTGCAACTCAGCTTTTGAGTTTTTGTCGATTTGATTAGGGTTAGAGGGGTGGCTCTTGAAGAGGGTGGGTATTCTCTATCATCCAAAAATCGCCGCTGCTCGGGCGTTTGCCGAGGAGATGGCTGGCTTTTTGCCCTCTCTGGATGCCTCCGTTTGGCTTTGTTCCGCCTGGGAGGAGGAGGGGGCCCGGGCCCAGGCTGAAGGCACGGAAGTGGTCCTCAGCATTGGCGGCGATGGCACCGTATTGCGGGCGGCGCGGGCGGTGGTTCCACAGTCCGTTCCAATCGTGGGGATAAATCTGGGGA
Source organism: uncultured Dehalococcoidales bacterium (assembly GCA_964583545.1). Taxonomy (GTDB): domain Bacteria; phylum Chloroflexota; class Dehalococcoidia; order E44-bin15; family E44-bin15; genus CAZOVW01. The sequence continues at coordinate 10,099 of CAZOVW010000004.1, forward strand.
GGCTCGGGTTTCTGACCGAGCTGAGCGCTGAGGAGGCTCGTGCGCGGCTGCCAGCCTTGCTCAAGGGGGAAGGCTGGATCGATGAGCGCGCCATGCTTCAGGCGGAGCTGGCTGATAAAAGCCCCCTTCATGCCATGAACGATGTCGTCGTGGGGCGGGGCGCGATAACCCGGGTTATCTATGTGGAGATTGCCGTCGATGGTGCACCCCTGATTACCTATAAGGCGGATGGTGTGATCATATCTACCGCAACAGGGAGCACGGGCTACTCCCTGGCCAGCGGTGGCCCCATCCTCTACCCTCAGGCCAGGGAGATCATCTTAAACCCCATCTCCCCTCACCCCACCTTCGCTAATGCTGTTGTGCTTCCGCCCACCGCTATTGTGGAGATGAGGGTGCGCACCGACCACCAAGCGATGCTCAGCATCGATGGGCAGGTCGATGTGGAACTGGAGAGTGGGGATACTATTAAGGTCAGCCTCAGCCCTCATGTGGCCCGTTTTCTGAGGTTACAGCCCCCGACCTTTTTCTACAGCACCTTGATGCAGAGGCTGGTGCCCAAATGAAGGCGGAAAAGGCACGTATTAACGACATACCTCAGATTCACAGGCTGGTCAATTACTTTGCCGAGCGAGGGGAGATGTTGCCCCGTGCCCTGAGTGAACTCTACGAGAACGTGCGGGACTTTTTCGTGGTGCGGGATGGCGAGCGATTGGTGGCCTGTGCTGCGCTCCATATATTCTGGTCCGATCTCGCTGAGGTCAGGGCTGTTTCCGTGGTCGAGGAGATGCAGGCTCAGGGGGCCGGCGCCTTGCTTGTGCAGGCCTGCCTTGAAGAGGCGAAGGCTTTGGGCATCGAGACCATCTTCTGCCTCACCTATAAGCCGGATTTCTTTGAGCGGTTTGGCTTTCGCCGGGTGGACAAAATGGAGCTGCCGCGCAAGGTCTGGGGGGAGTGCTTGCGCTGCCCTAAGTTCCCAGATTGCGATGAGGTGGCCCTGATATACAATCTTGCGCACTAATGGAGGAGAGAACCTTAGACAGCAAGCGGATATACGAGGGGCGCATAGTTGACCTTCGTGTCGATACAGTGATGCTCCCCAGTGGCAGGGAGACCACGCGGGAGGTGGTGGCGCATTCGGAGTGCGTCGCCATTGTGGCTATCGACGCCGAGGATAATGTCATCCTGGTGCGCCAGTTTCGCCACGCCGTTGGGCGGGAGCTTCTGGAGATCCCCGCCGGCGGTATCCAACCTGGGGAGCAGCCTCTCGAGAGCGCGATTCGGGAGCTTGAGGAGGAGACCGGCTATATCGCCGGGAGTATGGAGCGCATCGGTGGGTTTTACAGCAGCCCGGGATACTCCACTGAGTTTTTGCACCTTTTCCTTGCCACCGAGCTTGAGCCCGGCCCAAGCCATGCCCGGGAGGATGAGGTTATCGAGGTGGTGCCGATCCCGTTGAAACAGGTTCGAAGCCTGATCGTATCCGGCGATGTCTGCGACGCCAAAACCATCGCCGGCCTGCTCACCGTCATCATCGGCTGGTAACAGGTAAACTGTCATGGGGAGATGTCCGCCAACGAATCAGGAAGATAGGTTGTCCCAGACGCCATTTGTGGTGAGCCCTTCGACTCCTCTCAGGACAGGCCCTTCGACAGGCTCAGGGCGAACGGGAATAAATCCGTTCGTGGTGAGCTTGTCGAACCATGAACGGCCCTTCGGTAAACTCAGGACAGGCCCTTCGACAGGCTCAGGGCGAACGGAATAAATCTATTTTCGGAGTGAAGATGAAGATTTGCCTTCTTTGCAATAGGGGGAATATGTACAGTGGGGGTCAGGGGATTTACCTCTACTACCTGTCCCGAGAGCTCCAGAGATTAGGGCATGAGGTTCATGTAATTGTCGGTCCTCCCTATCCCGATATTGCTGAGGGGATCACGGAACACCGGGTGGAAAACCTGAACCTCTTCGAGTTCGGATTCCCCAAGAAAGACCCCTTCAAGGTTTTCACCCCGCTTAACCTCTACGAGCTAATGGCGATAAGGCTGGGGATGTTCCCCGAGATGTTCTCCTTCAGCTTCAGGGCCTACCGTAAGCTACGCCAGCTCCTCCGTTATTGCCACTTCGACATCATTCATGACAATCAGACCCTCGGCTATGGCATACTCCTGATGAAGTCCTTTAAGATCCCCATCGTGGCCACGGTCCATCACCCCTTACCCATCGATAGAAAGACCGATATTGCCTATTTGGAGGGGGCGTGGGAGAGGTTTGGCCGAATAACGTTCTACCCCTTCATAATGCAGCACCTGGTGAGCAGGATGATGGATCGGGTGATCACGGTCTCGGAGAGCGCTGCGGCGGAGACCAGGAGGGCCTTCAAGGTTCCCCGGGAGAAGATAAGGGTGGTTCACAATGGCATCGATACCGATGTGTTTAAAAGGGTGGATGGGGGGAGGGGGGAGTTTGAAAAAAGTCGCCTGATCGTTGTGGCCAACACCCAGGATCGCAAAAAGGGGGTCGTGTACATGCTTCGCGCCCTTAAGCTACTCCGTGAAGAGATGGATGTGAAGCTCACGATAGTAGACCGTGGCGCTCCTGATAACGATTATACCCCGGCCCTGGTGGAGAGGTTCGGGCTTGATGGCAGCGTCGAATTTACCGGGAGGGTGAGTGTGGAGGAACTGGTCAGGTGCTACGCTAGGGCCGATGTAGCGGTGGTCCCCTCTTTGTATGAGGGCTTTTGTCTTCCGGCGGCGGAAGCGATGGCTTGTGGCCTTCCCGTGGTTGCCACCACGGCGGGAGCGCTCCCCGAGGTGGTGGAGGATGGGAGGTGCGGCATTCTGGTACCGCCACGAGATCACCACGCCTTGGCCGGGGCGATCAAGCGCCTGCTTTCAGACAAACCCTTGCGCCAGGCGATGGGGGATGTGGGGAGGGAAAGGGTGGAAAGACACTTCACCTGGGAGGAGGCAGCGCGTAAGACGCTAGAGGTATATCAGGAGGTCCTTTAGTGCTCACCGTTAACTATGACCTTTTTAAGCTAGAGGATGGCGATAAATTTCTGGATGCGGGCTGTGGGGAGGGAAGGCATAGCTGGGAGGCATGCCGCCGCAATCATTGCATGGTATGTGCCCTGGACCTCGATAATTTGAACGTGAGGAAGACCAAATATGTGCTGGACTATATGGATTCGCAAAAGGTATGCCAGGGGAACTGGAACGTGCTTTGTGGTGATGCCTTGAATCTCCCCTTTCAGGATGCCTCCTTCGATAAGATTATCTGCTCCGAGGTTCTGGAGCATGTAGTCGATGAAGATCAGGGGATCGGGGAGCTGGTGAGGGTGCTTAAACCGGGAGGGGTGCTGGCGGTCACGGTGCCCACTCAGCTTACCGAGGCGGTTTACTGGGCGCTGAGCGATGACTATCATAATAACCCTGGGGGGCATGTGAGGATATTTACTGCCCAGGGGCTGGTGAAGGCCCTGCGCCGCCATAATCTGGCGGTTTATGCCATCCGCTATGAGCATGCCTTTCATTCTATCTACTGGCTCCTGCGCTGCATCTTCAGGATCAGGAATGAGGAGGCGGCGATTCCGGCGCTCTATAACAGGTTTCTGGAGCTACAGATAACCACCAAGTCCAAGTTTGTTCCCTGGGCGGAACGTATCTTAAACTTCTTCTTTCCCAAGAGCATAGTTATCTATACCAGAAAGGTTTAAACATGAAAATATGCCTCCTCTGCTATCGGGGGAATAAATACTGTGGTGGTCAGGGGGTTTACCTCTATTACCTGTCTCGCGAGCTGAAGCGGATGGGGCATGAGGTCGACGTCATCGTTGGGCTACCCTATCCCGACATTCCTGAAGGGGTGGCGGTGCACAACCTGGAAGGCCTGAACCTCTATGATCGCAAGCATGAAGGGAATGGCCTCTTGCCCCAGTTGCCCCGGGGAAATCCGTTTCGCATCTTCACCCCCTTTAATCTCTATGACCTGGCGGGAACGAAGCTGGGCATGTTTCCTGAGGTAGTCACCTTCAGCATCAAGGCCTATCTCAAGGTAAGGGAGCTTCTCCCCGCGCATCGCTACGACGTCATTCACGATAACCAGTGCCTGGGCTACGGGTTGCTGCTGGTGAAGACACTTAAAATTCCCTTGGTCGCCACCATTCATCACCCCCTGCCCATCGATGCCGAGGCTGAGCTGGCTCAGGAACCAAGCGTTTGGGGGAAGATCAAGCGGCTCCTGCACTATTCCCCGGTGATGCAGGGGATCGTTGCCCGACGCCTGAACATGGTAATAACCGACTCTGAGAGTTCGATGCGTGAGATAGGACGGATATTCAACGTTCCCCAGAGCAAGATGAGGTTGGTTTACCTCGGCATCGATACCGGGGTGTTCCGCCGGGTGGATGGGTGGGGTGGGGAGTTCGAAAAAGGGCGTCTGATCATGGTAGGGAGGACGGGCGATCGCAAGAAGGGCGTGCTGTACCTGCTTCAGGCGTTGCGGCTGCTGAAGCAGGATAATGTAGCGCTGAAGTTGACCCTCGTGGACGAGGTGAAACCAGGGGATGGTTATGCCCTCGATCTGGTCAGGAAGTACGGACTTGAGGATAGGGTTGACTTTACCGGGAGGGTGAGCACGGAGGAGCTGGTGCGGAAGTATTCTGCAGCCCAGATCGCCGTCACCCCCTCTGTTTACGAGGGGTTTGGTCTTCCCGCCGCTGAGGCCATGGCCTGTGAGGTTCCAGTGATCGCCACCAGGGCGGGCGCGCTCCCCGAGGTGGTGGAGGATGGCAAGAGCGGCATTCTGGTGCCGCCGCAGGACCCACATGCCCTGGCTGGGGCAATCAAGCGGCTGCTGGGGGATGAACCGTTGCGTCGGCGGATGGGTGGTGAGGGGAGGAGGAGGGTGGAGCGATGCTTCTCCTGGGAGCAGACAGCAAGACAGGTTCTCGACGTCTATGAGGAGGTTCGATCAGGCGTTAATCGCCCCTCGGGGTAAGCTTGACAATGATCACATCGCTCAGCGAAGGGAGCTGGCGAGCGATCCTGTCGAGAAGAGCGAGGATGGCTGACGAACCCCATCGCGGCAGCAGCGCGAGCGCATTTCCCCAGTAAGGGGCGGTCCAGAGCAGAGAGATGCCCCTTATTTTCCTTACCTCAAAATGATACGACACCATTTCTCTTATTAGCGGGTAATCGAACTTGTAGGTGTGGTCAGGGGGAGGTTGCCAGGGGTGCCGTTTATCCCTTTGCTGCTGGCTGAACCTTTTCGCAATAAAATACCAGAGCTTCCCAAGCCGGCAGCTGAGGCTTTCGAAGTTGGCGATAGCAATTATCGCCTTTCCCCCAGGCTTGAGCGCCTGAGACATCTCCGCCATCGTTTTTAGCGGGTCGGCGAAGTGGTCCAGCGCGCCTTTGCACATGATCTTATCCAGGGAGTGCTTTTTGAAGGGCAATGCCTCACCGATCCCGCGCACCAGGGCGACCTCGCTGTCGCCGTTTTCGTCCAGGTAGCTTTTGGCCCCATCGAGCATCTTCGCGGAGGGCTCAAGCCCAATAGCTTTACCCCCCTGTTTTGCGAGCGCCAGGGCATCCACCGCCCTGCCACAGCCGACATCCAGCACCCTCTCCCCCTCGCAGGGGGCGACTATCTCCAGGATTGCCTCACCCATCCTGGTAAAGATAAAGCTGGTATCGGGGTAAACCTTCTCCGGGACTATCCCCTCATCGCCCCACTCCAGGTCGACCTTTATCTCCATTTGCCCTCCAGCTAAGGTTATGCCAACGGCATAATTATTAGGGCAATTATTACAGCAAGGAGCAACAGCAGCATAATTGCGCGGACAACCCTATTTTTGCGAGAAACTTTAGATTTCGCCACCTTTGTCTCCAATTTGATCTCTAGCCCTTGCGGTACTTCGCCATCCCCTCTTCATATAAATCTCCCCCATGGGCATCGTTCACCACGGTGGCGGGGAAGTCCTCCACCTCAAGGCGCATGATTGCCTCAGCCCCCAGATCCTCGTAGGCCACCACCTCTGCTTTCTTTATCGACCTGGCGATGAGGGCACCAGCCCCCCCGATGGCGGCGAAGTAAACCGCTTTGTGCTTCTTGATGGCCTCCTTCACCTCATTGGAGCGGCTGCCCTTTCCGATCATCACCTTGAGTCCTTCGCTGATGAGGCGAGGGGAATATGAGTCCATGCGACCGCTGGTGGTGGGTCCGGCAGCCCCGATAACCTGCCCCGGCTTGGCGGGGGAGGGACCCATATAATAAAGGGTTTGGCCGCAGATGTCGAAGGGTAGCTCCTCGCCGCGGTCCAGGGCTTCGGTGAGCCTCTTATGGGCGGCATCACGGGCGGTATAGATAGCACCGCTGATGAAGACCTGCTCTCCTGCCTTGAGCGCCTCGATGGTCTGGTCATCAAGAGGTGAGGTAATCTTTTTCGGCATCGCGATCCTCCAACTAGACGAAACTTCATGATATGGTTATTTTACCGTAAACTCTGGCACCTCTATCTTTGGCTTGCTCTCTGTTGGGGGCTGAGCTATGGAGGCGGGCTTCTTCTTCTTTCTTAACCGTAGGCTATCAAAGACCATGGCTCTCTTGAGAAGTTGTATAGCCAGTGCAGGATCAACCCCTTTGGGGCAAGCCTCTGAGCAGGCACCGGCGAGGTGACAGAGCCAGACCCCGTGACGCCAGTCGGCCTGGTGAAATCTTTCTTTGGTTCCTGTATCTCTGGTGTCAGTGCAATACCTGTAGGCCTGGCCCAATGGCTGGGGGCCCAGGAAGAGGTCGTCCGTGGCCACAGTGGGGCAGGCTGCCATGCATAGCCCGCACTTCACGCAGTATGCAAATTGCATGTAGCCCTCCAGCTCTTCGGCGGATTGCAGTAATTCGGCTGTCGGCCCCTCGGCCTCTTCCCTTTCTGAGCGTATTATATAAGGCTTTACGGATTTATGCTTCTCAAAGAGGGGGTCGAGATCGGCTACCAGGTCCCTGATGACAGCGAAGTTGGGCAATGACCTCACTTTTATTTTATCCGTGCCCAATTCCTCAACAGGGGTATGACAGGCGAGCATAGGGAAATTGTTGATGAACATGCCACAGGAACCGCAGATGCCCATGCGGCATGAGCTGCGAAATGAGAGCGTGTTATCTATATTTTCTTTGATGTAGATGAGGCCGTCCAGCACCGTCATCCCTTTGCGCAGCGGGACGGTAAACTCCTGCATATAGGGCTTCTTATCTTTAGCGGGGAGGTACCTCTGTACCTTGAAGGCTAACTCTTGCATACATTGCTCCCTAGAACCTGTTATCTTATAAAAAGGCATTTATGGGAATATAGACAGCGTAGCCAAAGATCGCTATTCCTATACCCAATAACGCCCAATCCAGAACCTTAGCTGGAGGTTTGGGTATGGGCAATTCCAGAATAATTGTCCGCAATCCATGGATCCCGTGGTAAAGGCCAAAGATCAGGAGGAGGATAAAAAGGGCGAGCCAGCCAGCGTTGGTTGCTCTCTCGGAAACCGATTCCCAGCTAGTAGGCTCGCCGCTGCCTAGAAATGAGACCAGCAGATGTATACCTACGAGGAAGAAGAGCCCTATGCCGGAAATGTATACCAGAATCTTTAGGTTAGTCTCTCTCACATCGCTCTCCTATGTCACAATCACGATTAGAACGCATACTACTAGCACCACCATCATAGCTAACATCGACCACACAAGGTAGCGTTTACGGCGCAGGGAATCGACATAAGGATATACCGGGGTCTTGGGCTTGCCCAGGGTGTACCCCAGGTGCTGTAATATGAGCCTGCCGCCGTTCAGCGCATGGATGATGAAGGCTGCTGCCACCAGATACTCGCCTACTTTGAATCCGGGGTGACTAAAGATTTCCATGATGTCTGTCCAGCTTTCAGCACCCACCAGGCGGAAGCCATTCATGGCCAGGTGTAGAGTTATATAGAGAAGCAGGCCAAGCCCGGTCACCCTGTGCAGGGTGTAAAGATACCTCTCCAGAGCATAGTTGCCTCCCCATACCCAACTTTTGATACCCAAGCGGTTTGGCAAATGGCCTTTTTCTCTGCCTGCTACCTTCGTTTCTTCCATCAGTATTTCCTCTCCACCGGTTGCCACATGGTGATATTTACCGGTATATAGTCCAGTCGTGGCCCTTCAGGAGTGTAATAAGCCAGGGTGTGCTTACCCCAGTTAATGTCGTCTCGGTTGGGAAAGTCTCGCCTTGAATGTGCACCCCTTGACTCAGTGCGTGCCAAGCTACCAGCCACAATGGTCTCTGCCAGTTCGATCAAGTTAATCGCCTCGACAATGGCAAGGAGGTTGGTATTATATATCCGACTATCATCTTTGACCTTTACATGTTCAAGCCTTTTCTTAAGTTCCCTCACCTTTTCCAAAGCCTCTTCCATATCCGGGCCATTTCGGTAAACAGCCATATTGTGGTCCATCGTATGTTGCAGTTCTGTGCGTATAGCATAGACATCTTCGCTTCCATTGCCATGTCCGATCTGCTCAAACAAGCGCTTTTCTTCCTCCTGCACCCTTTGTGGGGGAACAGTAGGCAAAGACTTTTGTCTCATAGCATATTGTGCTGCCTTCTCTCCTGTGATCCTACCCCAGACCAGACACTCCGCGGTGGAATTGGCGCCTAGGCGATTTGCCCCGTGTAAGGATACACAGGCTGCCTCTCCTGCTGCCCAGATACCCTTCACCGGCGTTGCCCCTTCGATATTGGTATGGATGCCTCCCATAAAGTAATGGGCCGCCGGGCGAACCGGTATGGGCTGCTCTATGGGGTCGATAAAGGCAAACTTAATGGCAACCTCTCTGATCAGGGGTAGCCGCTCATTTATCTTATCCGCTCCTAGGTGGCGCAGGTCCAGGTGCACATAGTCTAGGCCATCTGGCCCTGAAAAACCCCTACCCTCTAAAATCTCGGTCATCTCGGAGCGGGAGACGATATCCCTGGGCGCAGTTTCCATTTTGGCAGGCGCATACCGCTCCATGAATCTCTCATCCTTATTGTTGATCAGGTATCCACCCTCGCCCCTGGCCCCTTCCGTGATGAGGATGCCTGATGGTATCAATCCCGTTGGGTGGAACTGCACAAACTCCATATCCTTGAGCGGTATACCGGCCCTGTAAGCCATAGCCGCACCGTCCCCGGTAGCCGTAAGGGAATAGGTGGTAAACCCAAACATGCGGCAGGCCCCTCCGGTGGCTATGACCAGCGCTTTACCCCTTATCAGGAAGAATTCCCCGGTAGTCAGATCCCAAACCGTTATACCTTGGAAAACGTCATTATCTATCAAGATGGAGGTAGCGTAGCATTCGTCGTAGCGGGTGACGCTGGCATACTTCTGAATTGTATCGTATAGAGTATGCATCTCGAAGAAGCCAGTCTTGTCCTCAGCGAAGGTAGCCCTGTCGAAGCTGTGTCCACCAAATGGCCTCTGGCTTATACGACCATCAGGGCGTCTCGACCAGGGAATGCCCCAGTGGTCAAGCTGGATGAGTTCTTTCGGGGACTCTTCCACGAAAAGCTTTACTGCATCCTGATCAGCCAGGAAGTCGCTCCCCCTTACCGTGTCCCAGGCATGAAGCTCCAAGCTGTCGCCCTCTTCTGGGCGCATAACTGCGGCGGTGCCACCCTCGGCACAGACAGAATGCGAACGCATTAGCTGAACCTTGGAAATAATGGCTATATCTAGTTCGTCATTGCTCACCCGGGCGGCTTCAACAGCTGCCCTCAAACCTGCTAGACCAGAGCCCAGGATCAATACATCATGAGCGACTTCCAACTCTACCATTCTCCAATCGCCAGATCATCAATTGGGACATTTGCGGAAAGTTTCACCTTTAAAGCAATGCCTCTTTATGCCGGGCGGCGTGGCATTGCAGGTTCACCGCTACCGGGAGCATGGCGATATGCGTCGGGAAGACCTCAGCGTGCACCGCCAGGGCGGTGGTTCTGCCGCCGAAGCCCTGTGGCCCAATGCCCAGGCTATTAACGCGCTCCAGTATTTCCCGCTCCAGTTCCGCTATCTTCGCGTCTGGATTTGGTTCTCCTACCTGGCGCAGGAGCGCCTTTTTCGCTAGGATTGTGGCCTTGTCTGCTGTCCCGCCAATTCCTACGCCGACGATGACTGGGGGGCATGGGTTAGAGCCCGCCTCCGCCACCGAGTTGACGACGAAGTCGATAACGCCCCCTCGACCCTTAGCGGGGGTAAGCATACCGAGACGGCTCATATTCTCGCTGCCGCCGCCCTTGGGCATCACCGTAATCTTCAGGTGATCGCCCCTCACCATTTCCAGATGAATCACAGGAGGGGTGTTATCTTTAGTGTTCACCCTTGCTGAGAAGGGCTGGCTTATTATGGACTTTCTGAGATAGCCCTCTTTGTAGCCCAGGCGCACCCCCTCCTCCACCGCAGCGTAAAGGTCGCCGCCGGTGATGTGGACATCCTGACCCAACTCAAGGAAGACCACTGCGGTGCCGCAGTCCTGGCATATGGGTATTCTTTCGCTCTTGGCGATACTGGCATTCTCCAGGATCTGATCTAAGACCTGCTGCCCTAAGGGGGATTCCTCTTTATCTCTTGCCCGCTTCAGCGAGTCTAAAACATCCTTACCGAGGTCGAAATTTGCCTCCTGACAGAGGCGCGCCACAGTTTCTGTCACCTCAGCGCTATCGATCTCTCTCATCCTTACTCCAGCTTCATGATTTTGACCAGCTCTTGCACCGCCTCCGCTGAGCGCTTGAGCGCCTCCCTCTCCTCAGGGGTTAGCTTTAACTCGATGATCTGCTCGATCCCGTTGGCTCCCAGCTTCACCGGGACGCCGACAAAGACCCCCTCGATGCCGTATTCGCCCTCCAGGTAGGCGGCGCAGGGGAGGATTTTCTTTTTATCGAAGATTATGGCATCCACCATCTGGGCCACCGCCGCTGACGGGGCATAATAGGCGCTGCCTGTCTTGAGCAAGCTCACGATCTCGCCGCCGCCCTTTACGGTGCGCGCCACAATGCGATCAACGGTCTCCTTGGGCAGGAGCTCAGTTATCGGTATGCCGCCGACAGTGGTCAGCCTGGGGATGGCTACCATGGTGTCGCCATGTCCCCCAAGGACACAGGCGGAGACATCCTCTACGGAGACATCGAGCTCCATGGCGAGAAATGTCCTGAACCTTGTGGTATCGAGGATGCCGGACTGCCCAATGACGCGGTTTCTGGGGAACTTGCTCACATGAAGCGCCAGTTGCGACATGGCGTCCAGCGGGTTGGTGACCATGATAATAATGCAGTTGGTGGAATAGCGCACCACATTCTCAGTAACATCTTTAATGATCTCCATATTGGTGAGAATGAGGTCATCGCGGCTCATCCCCGGCTTTCGAGGCACCCCGGAGGTGATGACCGCGATATCGGAATCTGCCGTCTCCTCGTAGCTATTGGTGCCGATGAGCTTGGAATCGGAGGCAATAATCGGTCCGCTCTGTAGGATATCCAGGGCCTTCCCTTGGGGCATCCCCTCGATGATGTCCACCAGTACCACATCGGCATAGCCCTTCTCCGCGATTCGCTGGGCGCAACTGGCGCCCACATTCCCGGCACCGACAATTGTGACCTTGTTTCGCATTGTCCTACTCCTTCATTTTTTTGATTACGGCATCGGCAACCTGAGAGGTGCCCACCGCCGTGGGGTCGTTGCGATCGGGCTTCATGTCATAAGTAACAGATTCCCCCTCAGCGATAACCTGGGCGATGGCGCGCTCCACCTGATCGGCAGTCTCTTTCTCCCCGAGGTGGCGGAGCATCAGCACGCTGGAGAACATCATCGCCATAGGGTTCACCTTGTTCTGGCCGGCATATTTTGGGGCGCTGCCATGGACCGGTTCAAAGACAGCGATGTCATCCCCGATATTGGCTCCCGGGGCGAGCCCCACCCCCCCGATAAGCCCGGCGCAAAGCTCGGAGACGATGTCGCCATAAAGGTTGGGAAGGAGGAGGACATCATGGCGCTGAGGGAAGCGCACTAGCTGCGCGCATATGCTATCGACCATGTGAGGTTCAAATTCGATATCGGGGTAATCCCTGGCGACCTCGGCTGTGGTGGACAGAAAGAGCCCGTCGGTTTCCTTCAGGATATTCGCCTTGTGAACCACAGTTACCTTTTTTCGGCCATGGGCTCTGGCATAATCGAAGGCATACTTCGCGATCCTTCGGGTGGCACTGGGTGAGATCGCCTTTATGCTAAAGCTCGAATCCGCATTGACCCAGTCTCCGTTTTCCTCAATGAGGCGGGCGAGCTTTGCCGCCTCGGGGGTTTGCCTCCGGCACTCGATCCCCAAGTAGAGGTCCTCGGTATTTTCTCGTACCACTACAACGTCCAGATCTTGGTGGAGGGATGGAGCTCCGGGGTAGCTCTTGCAGGGGCGGAGGCAAACGTAGAGGTCCAGTCCCTTTCGCAGCGCCACATTGGCGCTGCGAAAGCCGGAGCCCACGGGGGTGGTGATCGGGCCTTTTAAAGCGACCTTGTTCTTCCTGATGGAGTCGAGGAGATAATCGGGTAGTGGGGTGCCATACATATCCTGCGCCCGGCTGCCGGCGAATGCCTCCTCCCAGCGGAATTCAATTCCGGTCGCCTCCAGAACCCTTACCGCGGCCTCGATTACCTCAGGACCGATGCCATCGCCTGGTATCAGAGTAATGGTGTAAGCCAAGCTTCATCTCCTTGCTAGAATTCCCTGTGCTTCTTAATATAAGGGATAAGCCCGCCATCTTCAAGTATCCTGAGCATCACCTCGGGGAACTTCGCTAAGGGGAGCTCGTCTCCGCTGGTAATATTCCTAACCCTGCTTCTCGCAAGGTCAACCCCAAGCTCATCCCCATCGTTTATTTTGTCGGTATCGCATATCAGGACAGGAAGCCCGACATTGATGGCGTTTCTAAAGAAGATGCGCGCTGCCGACTTCGCCAGGATGGCAGCCACGCCAGCCATCTTGATCGCGACGGCGGCGTGCTCCCGGCTTGAGCCTAGCCCGAAGTTTGTGCCGGCGACGATGAAATCGCCACGCTTCACCCTTGAGGCGAAGCTGGGGTCGACGTCCTCTAGGACATGCTTTGCCAGCTCAGGGAGATTGCTTCTCAGGTGAAACAGCCTCCCCGGTGTGATTTCATCGGTGGAGATATTATCCCCGAACTTGAAGGCTTTTCCTTTGAGCATTTACATAAACTCCCTGGGGTCGGTGATCTCGCCAGCGATGGCGCTCGCCGCGGCAGTAGCCGGACTTGCCAGGTAAATGAAAGCCTCAGGATTTCCCATTCTCCCCTTGAAATTGCGGTTGGCCGTGGAGAGGCAAGCCTCTCCATTCCCCAGCACCCCCTGGTGCACCCCAACACAGGGGCCGCAACCTGGTGGCAGAAGCACCGCACCAGCCTCAAGGAGGGTCTGGATATATCCGGCGCCGATCGCCTCCATAAACACCTCCCGGGATGCTGGGGCAACGAGCAGCCTGACTTTGGGATGGCGTTTTCGTCCTCTCAGGATCTTGGCTGCAATCGCCATATCCTCCAGGCGACCGTTGGTGCAGGTGCCGATGAAAACCTGCGCGATTTTTTCACCCGTTAGCTCTCTGGCCAGGGCGATGTTATCAACAGAGTGAGGTTTGGAAATTGTCGGCTCAAGGCTTGAAGCATCGATAGCGATCACTCGTTCATACTCGGCATCGGGATCAGGTTGAAGAGAGCGAAAAAGAGCGCCGCGACCGCGAGATTCAAGATAGCGGTGGGTGGTCTCATCCGTGGGGAAAAGCCCTGTCTTGGCCCCTGCCTCTACCACCATATTAGCCAGGGTGAAACGCTCCGCCATGCTCATATTTTCGATAGCCTCTCCGGAGAACTCCAGCGATTTGTAGTTGGCGCCATCAGCGCCAAGTCTCCCGATAAGGTGCAGGGCGAGATCTTTGGCATATACCCCCTTTTTGAAACGGCCGCTGACCGCTACCTTGAAGCTCTCAGGCACCCTGAGCCAGGTCTTTCCTAAAGCGATGGCGATGGCGACATCGGTGGAGCCCATGCCGGTGGCAAAGGCCCCCAATGCCCCTGCGGTCACGGTATGGGAGTCAGCGCCGATGATCACCTCGCCCGGGTTGGCATAGGATTCCACGACCAGTTGGTGGCAAACCCCTTCTCCCACATCGCAAAGCCGGGCGCCGCTCTTGCGGGCGAACTGGCGTAAGGTGACGTGGTCGTTGGCGAGCTCAGGTGAAGGGCTGGGCGCAGCGTGATCAATGAAGAGAACCACCCTTTTGGGATTGGCTAGCTGCTTAAGACCGCTCTCTTTAAGTTGCTGCAGCCCTAGGGGGCCAGTGCCATCTTGGAGGAAGGCGAGGTCGACCCTGACAATAATGATATCTCCAGCATGAGCATCGGTCCCGCAATTCTCGCTCAGGATCTTCTCAGCGAGGGTCTTCCCCATAGTGCTAACCAATCACCGCTATGACATCGTCCTTGGCCACCCGATCCCCGGGCTTAAATCTCAGCTCCTTAACCTTGCCATCGATAGGGGCAGGGAGGGCACTCTCCATCTTCATCGCCTCTAGGATCACGACCGTATCGCCTGACTTAACCGCTTGCCCTACCTCCACTTCGTATCTGATGATCATCCCGGGCATGGGGGCGAGTACTGCACCCTCTACAGCCACCGCTGGGACCGCTTTGGTCTCTGGGGTAGCTACAGGTCCCGCCGGTTTTGGTGGCGCCGCGCTTGCTGGCGCTGCACTCACCCGAGCTCGACTTATTACATGCGCCCCGCCGGTGGGCTCCACCTCCACGTGGTAATACTCATCGCCCACAAAGACATTGTAAACCCTGAGCCCCGGCCCCTTTGGCGGGACGGTTTTCTCCACCTTCTCCACCAGCTTGCCAGCCTTTGCTTTGGCGATGAGCTCATCCTCCCGCTTTATCTCTTCCATGGTCTTTGGGGCACGGGGAGGCTTCCAATCTGCGGGGATCTCCTTGTCCAATCCATATTTGTACCTCAGGAAGCGCATCCCGGTGGTGGGATAGAGGGCGTAGATTAACACATCTTTGTCATTTTTGGCGATGTCTTTAGTAGCCTCTCTAGCCTTCTCTAGCTCGGGCTCAACCATGTCCGCAGCGCGACAGGTGATTGGCTTCTCGCCACGCTCATATCCCTTAAGAACCATCTTCTGGATCTTAGGGTTAATGGGGGCCGGTGGCTTGCCATATAGGCCCCAACAGTAGTCTTTCACTTCCTTGGAGATCATCTTGTAAGGCCCAATGAGGACATTCTGCACCGCTTGAACCCCCACAATCTGGCTTGTAGGAGTAACAAGAGGAGGATAACCGAGCTCAGCCCGAGTTTTGGCCGTCATCGCACGGCATTCATCTAACCTATCCAGTGCATTTGCCTCCTTTAGCTGAGCCACCAGGTTGGTGGTCATCCCCCCAGGGATCTGATGGACGAGCACACCAGTGTCGATGACCGACATCGCCGAGATGTCAAGGAAATCCCTGTATTTAGGGGCTATCTGCTCAACCATTTGGCCACACTTGAATAGTTGCTCGATATCAAGCCCAGTATCCCTATCGGTGCCATAAAGGGCCACTACTATGGGCTCAATAGCTGGCTGTGAAGACCTTAAGGCAAACGGGGATAAGGTAGTATCGATGATATCAACCCCAGCCTCAATCGCCTTTAAGAGAGACATAGAGGCCTGCCCGCTAGTGTAGTGTGTATGGAGCTCGATAGGGACGTCTAAGGTCTCCTTTAAGGCTTTAATTAGCTCATAGGCATCATATGGTGATATCAGCCCTCCTTGGTCCTTAATACAGATGCTATCAGCACCCAAATCCCGCAGGATGAGAGCCTTCTTGACATAATAGTCAAGGTTATAGACCGGTCCACCCATCCTGGGCTGGGTGAGAGAGTAACATATAGCGCCTTGGTAATGTTTTCCTACCCTCTTGATTGCCTTAGCGGCGCGTTCGTGATTACGTTCATCATTCACGGCATCAAAGACGCGGAAGATATCGATCCCCACTTCGGCAGCATTCTCAACAAAGCAATCGACCAGATCATCAGGGTGGTTTCGATAGGCAACCAGGTTCTGCCCTCTGAGAAGCATCTGAAGCGGGGTATCGGGCATGAGTTTCTTTAATTTCCGGGGTCTGTCCCACGGATCCTCACCTAAAAAGCGGTGTGGGACATCAAAGGTTGCCCCCCCCCAAACCTCCATGGAATAGAAGCCACACTTATTCATCTCCTCAGCCATCCATTCCATATCCTCTGTTCGCATCCTGGTGGCTAAACTTGACTGGTGTCCGTCTCGAAAAGTGGTGTCACAGACCTTAACCGGGTTTGCAGCTTTTGGCCTTTCCTTCACTTTTTCAGTGGTCAATTCATTCGCCTTATATGGTCCCACTCCAATGCCAATCATAATTTTCACCTCCCAAAAACTTCTATCTAAGGGTGGCTGGGGCGTATATTCTTAACTGCCACAATATACGCATCCGCATCATTTCTCCAAGCCCCCAATGTTTCCAATGGCTGATCCCGGGACGAGGAATTGCCGGCGCTGCCAGCGCCTCCTCTTCCTCAAACTGATTGAGGGCAGCCATGATCGCTGCCATGACCCCCTCTTTTTCCTTCATTCTTTCCCTTTAAAGTGGGATATTGCCGTGTTTCTTGGGGGGATTTGAGTCCCGCTTGTTTTGGAGCATCTCCAGTGCCTTGATCAGCCTGGGGCGGGTCTCCCTGGGGTCAATCACATCATCGATATAGCCCCGGGCCGCCGATACATAGGGATTGGCTAGCTTCTCCTTATATTCGGCGATGAGATTCTTTCTGGTCTCCTCGGGGTTCTCCGCCTTTTGGATGGTCTCTCTATAGATGATGTTCACCGCACCCTCGGGCCCCATCACCGCGATCTCCGCAGTGGGCCAGGCGTAATTAATGTCGCCCCTGAGGTGCTTGCTACTCATCGCTACATAGGCACCCCCGTAGGCCTTTCTGGTGATCACGGTAACTTTGGGGACGGTGGCCTCAGAGTAGGCGTAGAGTAACTTAGCGCCATGCCTGATGATCCCCCCATATTCCTGATCCACGCCGGGCATATATCCAGGGACATCACAGAAGGTGATGATGGGGATGTTGAAGCAATCGAGGAAGCGGACAAAGCGAGCGGCTTTATCTGAGGCATCAATATCGAGACACCCTGCCAATACGGAGGGCTGCTGAGCCACGATACCCACCGCACGCCCCCTGAGCCTTGCAAACCCGATGATAATGTTCGGGGCGTAGTGCTCGTGAACCTCCATGAATTCGCCGTCATCCACCACCCGCCGGATGACCTCCTTCATGTTGTAGGCTTGGGTAGGATCCTCCGGGCCGATGTGAAGAAGCTCCTCATCCCTTCTATTTGGATCGTCGTTGGTTTCCGCTAATGGGGCCTCCTCCATATTGTTCTGGGGGAGGTAGCTTAGGAGCTGGCGCACCATCTTCAGGCATTCCTTATCGTTGGGGGCGACGAAGTGGCAATTGCCGCTCTGGCTGGCATGAACCATCGCCCCACCGAGCTGTTCAAGGGTCACCACCTCCCCAGTCACCGCCTTGATCACATCGGGACCGGTGATATACATCTGCCCTGTTCCCTGTACCATGAAGATGAAGTCGGTGAGCGCCGGGGAATATACCGCGCCGCCAGCGGCGGGCCCCATGATCGCTGAGATCTGGGGGATCACCCCTGAGGATAGGGTATTTCTGAGGAAGATTTCACCATATCCGGCGAGGCTCTCCACCCCCTCCTGAATCCTGGCCCCCCCGGAATCCAATAGCCCGATGAAAGGTGTCCCGTTCTTTACCGCTAGGTCCATGACCTTGCAGATCTTCTCGGCGACCACCTCCGAGAGCGAGCCCCCGAAGACGGTGAAGTCCTGAGCGAAGAGATAAACAGGCCTACCATCTACCTTGCCATATCCAGTGACTACCGCATCGCCCAAGAACTTCTTCTCGTCGAGGCCGAACTCTGTGGCGCGGTGGGTGACGAAGGGATCCAGCTCCTCGAAGCTGCCCTCATCGAGGAGGAGGGCGATGCGCTCCCTGGCGGTAAGCTTGCCCTTCTCATGCTGCGCCTCGATGCGCTTTTCACCCCCGCCTTGCTGCGACTCCGCCCTCAACCGTGCCAGTTTCTCGATCCGCTCTTTCATCGCCATTTCCCCCTCTGTAGGCAAGTTTGTGAAAATAGTCACTTTGTGAAAGCGGTCACATGGTTATTATAAAACTCCGAACCTGAAAATGCAATGAAGTATTCTCAACGGCTTGTGCCTGTGCTAGAATCTGAGGCGATGAACACCGCTCTTGGCGTTACCGTATGCGGTGATCGGGAGTTCCACTGGGGGGAGCGTACCTTCATCATGGGGGTCTTGAACCTCACCCCGGATTCCTTCTCCGGCGATGGATTAACCGACATCGCTACTGCCCTGGCTCAGGCAAAACGCCTCGTTGAAGAGGGTGCTGACATCCTCGATGTGGGTGGTGAGTCCACCCGTCCCGGATCATCCCCTGTAGCTATCGATGAGGAGCTGAGGAGGGTAATCCCGGTGATTGAAAAGCTCTCCAGAGAGGTTACGGTGCCCATTAGCATCGACACCTACAAGTCTGAGGTGGCACGGAGTGCCCTTGAGGCTGGGGCCAGGATGATTAACGATGTCTGGGGTTTGAGGCGTGATCCCAAGCTTGCCCGGCTCGCTGCGGAATGGGGGGTGCCCCTGGTTATCGTGGCCAATCAGCGGGGAACCACCTATGAGGAGACCATCCCTGAAGTCATTGCCTCCTTGAGGCGGGGCCTTGATCTGGCGCGGGATACGGGGGTAGCTTGGGATAATATCATCATCGACCCGGGCATCGGCTTCGGCAAGACCTTGGAGGGAAACTTGGAGATCATCCGGCGCCTAGCGGAACTCAAGGCGCTTGGCCGGCCGATCCTCTTGGGTACATCGCGCAAATCGATGATCGGGCTGGTTTTGAACCTGCCTCCCGAGCAGCGTTTGGAGGGCACGGCGGCCACTATCGCCCTGGGCATCGCCGGGGGTGCTGACATGGTGCGGGTGCACGACGTTCTTCAGATGGGGCGCGTGGCGCGGATGACCGACGCCATTATGAGGGGAAGGTGGACTTAGATGGAGGTCTATCTTGGTCTGGGGTCCAATTTAGGGGATCGCCAGAAAAATCTGAAGAAGGCGCTTAAACTTCTTGGCGAGCGGCTCCATATCGCGCAGGTTTCCTCCCTTTATGAGACCGAGCCACTTGGGTATGCGGAGCAGCCCCTCTTTCTCAATGCCGTTTGCGGCGCGCAAACAGAAGTCGGTCCCATGCAGCTACTCTCCCTGATAAAGGGGATTGAGGCTAGCTTGGGCCGGGTGCCCAGCTTCCACAATGCCCCCCGCCCTATCGATATTGACATAATTTTCTATGGTGACCTGGTTATGGAGACCCCTGAGTTAACTATCCCCCACCCTCGTCTGGAGGAGCGGGCCTTTGTGCTTATCCCCCTTCTCGAGATCGCCCCCGAGATGGTTCACCCGGTTAGTGGGGAAAGCATAAGGGATTTGGCCGCCAGGGTTCTAGGGCGAGAAGGGGTGAAAAAGATCGGTGAATTAGAGGCTTGAGATGTATGAGGTATCGGTTCGGGAACACTTTGACGCGGCGCATTACCTGAGGGGTTATGAGGGGAAATGCGAAAACCTTCACGGGCATCGCTTTGAGGTGATGGTCACAGTGCGGGTGCAAGACGTGGACGAGATCGGGATTGCCTATGATTTTGTGGCGCTCAGAGGACACCTCGTGGAGATATTGGCTCGCTTTGACCATGTCTGTCTGAACGAGATACCCCCCTTTGACAAGGTTAACCCTTCCTCGGAGAACATTGCCGTAACCATATATGGGGAGCTCCAAAAAAGGGCACTCCCCATCGCCCACGTCCAAGTCTGCGAATCAACGGACTCTTGTGTCACCTATATACCAGGTAACGCAGGTTAGGTCTTGGGCTCTGATTCCTCGGTGACCTCTGGCGGGGCCTCGATCTTGGTTACTGCCATGACCCACCCGATCCAGAATCCCAGCGCCAGCACCACGAAAAAGCCAATGAGCACGGGAACTGCAATGGCCCAGACGACCAGGTCATGCTGCAGGACTATCCCGGCGATGAAGGCAAGCCCTGCCAAAACGGTTCCCAAGCAAATCAGCACACCAACTATGCGAGACTTCTGCATGCTACCTCCTATATTTTAGGTGCGAAGCTCGGGCGGGAGTAGATTTGGGATGGTCTCTTCTATAGGATAGGTTGCCGAGCAACTTTCGCAATACAGGGAGCCCTTGATGACCTCCTTCTCATCTTCCTCCTCAACGGTAAGTTTTAGGGGTCCCTTACACAATGGGCAAGCGAGGATTTCCATAAGATCCCGCTTCATCATCCCTCCTTTATCTCCGGGTAGAATTCTACCTCACCAACTCCTCATCGTCAACATTGGGGCTTCTTTGCCTTGACATTGCGCTTATTCTACGAATAGAATGCTGATAGCCTGTAACGGGGGAATACCTGTGAAAAGGACGAGGATTTGCGAGCTACTTGGAATAGAGTATCCCATAATCCAGGGAGGGATGACATGGATTGCTAATGCTGAGCTAGCCGCTGCCGTTTCTAATGCCGGAGGGCTGGGTATAATCAGTCCAAACGCTGGGATGAGACTGGAGGATGATGTGGTGGCGAACCTGAGAAGCCAGATAAGAAAGGCGAAAAGCCTCACGGATAAGCCCTTTGGGGTGAACCTTGTCATGCGGATTCCGGAGATTGAAGAGTTGATCGGCGTATTGATTGAGGAGGGGGTAAAGGTAGTGACTACCGCTGCGGGTAGCCCCGCTCGTTACACCCCTCGCCTGAAGGAAGCGGGGATCGTGGTGCTTCATCTGGTGGCCTCGATAAGGCATGCCAAGGGCGCTG
The DNA here is from genome assembly GCA_964583545.1 of uncultured Dehalococcoidales bacterium. Taxonomy (GTDB): domain Bacteria; phylum Chloroflexota; class Dehalococcoidia; order E44-bin15; family E44-bin15; genus CAZOVW01. Next base: position 31,150 of record CAZOVW010000004.1, read on the forward strand.
AACAGGCAGGGGTGGATGCGGTGATTGCCGAAGGCTATGAGGCCGGTGGCCACAATGGCGTGGATGAGCTTCCTACCCTTGTCCTCGTCCCTCAGGTGGTGGATGCGGTGAGCATCCCCGTGGTTGCCGCCGGGGGGATTGCCGATGTGAGGGGCTTTGTTGCTGCTCTGGCTTTGGGGGCGGAGGGGGTGCAGATGGGCACCCGCTTTGTCGCCACCCATGAATGTATTGCCCACCGTAATTTTAAGGAGGGGATCGTAGCTGCCACTGATACGGGGACAATGATCACCGGGAGAAGGCTTACCCCCACAAGGGGGCTGAAGAACGAGTTCACAGCAAAGATTGCTGAACTGGACCACCGTGGGGCAACCCCTGAAGAGCTTTTAGCCTTCATTGGCGTTGGTCGGTCACGGATGGGCCAATTGGAGGGCAAGATGGACGAAGGCGAGGCCTATTGTGGTGCGATCGCCGGGATGATCCGTGAGATCGTGAGCGCGGGAGATGTGGTGAGAAGCATCGTTGAGGGCTACGATAGGATCGTGGCTGGACTATAGGTTTTTATTACTCCTCCAGTTCACTCTCCCTGATAATCCTCTCGCCATACTCCAGAAGCAATTTAGGCGCTACTTCAGGCTTCTTCACCTTAAGATAAGCTTTGAGCGCCTCCAGTGGTGTGATTCCCTCAGCGGAGCAGCCCGCCATTCGGGAACGGTGCTCCCGCGCCACCTCCCGGGCAATGGCGGCGATGAAGTGAGCATCCTTTAGCGCCCTGCGGATCTCCCCCTCACTGAGCAACCCGGCAAGCCGCTCTGGGATCGCCACCTGGACCCGCACAATGGCATCCGTTACATCATGGCAGGCAATGGCCTGGAGCACTGCCCGGGTAGGGTCGGCCTCTTGGGCACCGACATTTACCTTGATGGTGAGGAAGCGACGCGCCTTCACCGGATGGAACTCAAAGGATACCTGCCTTTCCTGCCCGATCTCCACAACGAAGAACCCCTTCTCGTCCTCCTCCTCACTGAAGTCGATGCGCTGGAGACTCCCGGGGTAGACCAAGGGGGGATTTTCGCCAAGCACTTGCTTCTTATGGATATGGCCCAGGGCGACGTAATCGAAGGCGGGGTTTGCCACATTGCTCTGGAGGAGCATATAATCGTGCCCTATAATCATGCCCCGCTCCGAGCCAGACCTGGCATTGGGGAGGGAAACATGGGCGGCGAGGATGGCCGGCAGGCCCCGATCCAGCGCCGCGAGCTCCTGTTTGAGGCAGTCGGTGAGGATGCTCTCCAGTCGCTCATTCACCTCATCGAAGGTGAGGTTCTTTGTCTCCTCGCGGCTTAGGAGGGCGCTCCTCTTCGCCCAGGGCAAGGCGACCACCTGGAGAGGCCCCGCTTTTGTCTCTATTCGATAGGTGCCAGGTTTACTGGCCACGGTAACATTTTCAATCTCCAGTGTGCGAAAAATCTCCAGCGTGGTAGCGCGACCGATGGCGTTAGGGAGGTCGTGGTTGCCGATGAGGAGGAAAACGGGGATGCCAGCCGATGCCAGCTTCCAGATGCGGCGGGCGAACTCTCGCTGGTGGGTCTGAGATGGCTCGCGGCTCTTATAGGCATCGCCGCAAAAGAGAACCAGAGCAATGTCGTTATTTAGGGCATATGCCACCACCTCATCGAGGGCGGCTAAGAAGTCGCCGAGGCGTGAGGAAAGCCCAGTCTGGGGGTTGATGCGTCCGTAATTCTCCACCCCAAGGTGCAGGTCGGCGAAGTGAAGGAGTCTCATCTATATAAATAACGCTGCGGAGCGGACGATAAATCTGATGATCTCTATTACACATTACACCATAGCCGAGGTTAGCTGGCGCACAGATGCCACTATATCATCCAGAGGCGTTCCAGGGAGATAAATTTCCGCTACCCCCATTTCCTTAAGCGCAGGAAAATCATCATCATAGATAATCCCGCCCAGTAGCAATAATACATCGCCCTTGCCACGATTTCTTAGCTCCTTGATCGTTTCAGAAACTAGCATCATATAGTTTGCTGATAAAATACTCAGTCCTACTACCTCGACATCCTCTTGAACTGCGGTCATCCCGATCTCTGCTGGCGTCATGTTTCCCCCATAGATGACCTCGAAGCCGCCGTCTCGTAACGCATTGCTAACTGCAATGAGACCACGCCAATGTCCCTCGATCCCCGGCTTAGCCATTAGAACCTTAATTTTCTTCCCAGCCATGAAACCCGTACCTGTTAAATTCCCATTGGGAAGCGCCATACTCCATTAATTCTGGTTTGCACTTCAGTTATCTCTCCCATGGTGGCGTAGGCTTTAACCGCTTCAAAAACCGCTGGCATCACATTCTCGCCGCTCAGGGTAACCTCCTCCAGCCTCTTCAGAGCTGCCTGAACTTTAGCATTATCCCTCTCTTTCTTCAGCTTCTTGAGCTTCTTGATTTGAATGTCTACAGATTGTTGGGGATTCGGTCTGAAGAGAGGCACTTCATAAGGCACCTCGTCGAGGCGAAACTTGTTTACCCCGATAATTTCAGTCTCACCGGAAGCCAGCTTATTCTCATGCTCAATTATGGCCTCTCTGAGTTCCCGGTGAATCCACCCTGATTCAATAGCTTTTGCCATCCCCCCCATATCTTCGATTTTCTGGATGTAGTCCCAGGTTTGTCGTTCCAATTCGTTGGTGAGTGACTCGATATAATAGGAACCGCCCAGCGGGTCTATCGTGTTGGTTACGTTGGTCTCAGATTGAACTATTTGTCCTGTCCTGATAGAGAGCAACATCGACTGGTCCGTAGGCAGGCAGATCGCTTCGTCGTATCCGTTAGCATGGATCGATTGCGCGCCACCCAGCGCACCGGCGAGCACCTGGTAAGCGATGCGAATGACGTTATTCAGCGGCTCCTGGAAGGTATGGGTAGAACCCGAGCTTTGAACGTGAACACGCCACAGCTGGCACTTGGGGTCTTCGATGCCATACCTCTCTTTAATGATCTTATACCAGATACGCCGTGCCGCCCGTAACTTGGCTATTTCCTCAAAGAAGTCATTATGGACTGCGGTGTTGAAGGAGACGCGTCTCACGAAGCGGTCTAGCGGCACCCTCCCCCGTCTTTTTCCTTCCTCAATGTACTGGATCGCAGTAGCGAAGAGCATGCCCAGCTCCTGGATGGCGGTTACTCCATTGTCCCGGGCATTGTAGGAATCGTGGGAGACGGGATACCACTTAGGGGCTACCTCGCAACACCACTCGATGAGGTCTACCGCGTATCTCAATGATGCCGGAGGCGGCAACTGGTTTTGAAGATTCAGGCAACACCAGGCAAGCATATCGTTAGCGGTGGTGCCCCTAACCTCCTTCAGGTCTATCCCCCTCTTCTCAGCCATAGCAAAATACATCGCCGTTAACACCCCGCCGAACCTGTCGGCCAGATATGTCGATACCTTATCTATGGGCAAACCGTCAAAGGCGGTGTCCATGTCCTGAAGGGAGCTCAGTGGCACACCGGCATGGCCAACCTCGGCGGCAATTCGGGGATCGTCACAGTCCATCCCTACGGTGGTAGTTATATCTGGAGCTACCGAAAAGCCGGTCTGTCCTAGTGCATATTCCTCCCGGTAAAGCTTGTTCGTGTCCTCCGGGGTGTTAAATCCGCTTAGCCGTCTTATGGTCCACGCCCTGCCGCGATACATTGTGGAGTATGGACCCCGCGTGAAGGGAGGTTCCCCCGGCATGCCGAGTTCTCTATCATAGTCAATGTCTTTTACATCCTCAGGCGTGTATATATCTTTTATGGGAATCCCTGACGCTGAAACACATTGCTCACTACTCTCCATCATAAAGCCCCCTTATTAATCTTCATGCCATCTTTCCTTTTTAACCCGCTCTGTGATGTGATTGGTGATCACATCGTGTGGTGTGCCCGGCCCGTACAGTCCGGTGACCCCTGCCTTCAGAAGGGTGGGTTTTGCGGACTCCTGAATGATCCCTCCACCGACCACGAGGATATCAGAGTCCCTTTCCTTGAGCATGTTGGCGACCTCGGTGTAATATTTCTCCTGCGACCAAGCCAGAGAACTGAGGGCCACCACGTCAACGTCCTCTGCAATCGCGGTGTTTACAATCATTTCCGACGTCTGGTACCTGCCGGTGTAGATCACCTCCATCCCGGCATCTCTAAGTATGCGGCACAATAGTTCCGCTCCTTTGTAATGCGAATCGGTGCCGGGCTTTGCCACCAAGATGCGTATTTTCCTCTTGTCCTTATCCAATCTCACCTCCGGTGTAAGAAGCGATAAGCCTAGTTCAGGAAGTCTGGCCTCTCGATCATGCCTACTGTATCGTAGCTATAGCCGTAGGCCTCGCGGATCATCCCCAATATCTCTGCCCGGGTAGCAGCGGCTTTAAAGGCATCGACTATATAATACATCAGGTTATCGGTGCCTTTGGCCTTCTCTCTCAGGGTGAGCAGGGCTTCGCGGGTTTTCTGGATATCGCGATTCTGTTTATACTCTCTGACCTCTGCCAGTAGCTCCGCCCGGACCTTGTCCATGTCGTCGAATTTATACTCCACGACTTCCGGCTCTTTATCCTCCGGTAGTCTGAAGTAGTTCACGCCGACCTGGATCAACTCACCCTTCTCCAGGGCCGATTGCCTTTCATCGCGGGCGTTATTGACCAGTTGCCGTAACCACCCGCTCTCGGCGACCTTTAGTATCCCCCCCATATCCTCTATCTCTTTCATCAGCTTGGTGGCTTCCTCTTCCAGCTTGTTGGTGAGCCACTCCACGTAATAGGAGCCGCCGAGGGGGTCGGCGGTGAGGCCAACGCCAGTTTCCTGGGCGATGATGTGGTTCAGCGCCAGCGATACCATCGAGGATTCCTTTGATGGGATGCAGAAGGCTTCGTCGTGCCTGGCGTAGTCCACCGCGCTGGCGCCGCCGAGCACTGCGGCCAACGCTTGGAAACCGATCCGTGCGATGTTATTCAACGGCTGCTGGCGGGTAATCGTCTGGCCCGGTGTCCTGATGGCGATGCGCAGCCGGCACAGCTTCGGGTCCTGTGCCCCGAATCGCTCTCTGGCGATGCGGGCCCACATCCTCCTTGCCGCCCGGATCCTGCATATCGTCTCGAAGAAGTCCATGGAGGAAGCCATACTGATGGTGGTCCTGCGGCCCACCTGCTCGAATGGTATACCGCGGTCCACTGCTATCTGATTGTAGGCACTGAGCGAGGATATTATGATGCCCAGTTGCTGCACTGAATTACAGCCCGCCTCCCACAAATCGTAGGCGATGGGGGCGAAGGGGGAGAATAGCGGCATTTCCTTGCAGATGTACTCTGTGAGGTCACCGTGAAGCCTCAAGCCGATGTCGAAAGGGAAATCGATGCTGAAGCTGGTTGCCATATTATCAATCGGATCGTTGATGCAAGAGCCCCTGATCTTGGTCTTATCCGCGCCCCACAAGTCGGCGATGGTGGCTAGCTGGGCGACGCAGAGCACATCGTCCTGCTGTGACGAAGCGCCGTGGAAGGTATAGATTCCCTCTTCCAGCTTGATCCCTTTCAGGGCCCTTTCCATCCTCTTGTAGGAATAGTTCTCCGGGCAATAGCCGGCATCGTATTTTGCTAGTGGGTGATCGGGGTCGAGGCCAGTTCTGTTGATGTCGCCGGAGGAGAAATAGAAGGTAGCGGCGCCGTGTTCCCAGATAACCTCCTGCTCCATCCTGCTCTTCTCTATCGTTTCGCGGGTGAGAGCCTGGGCGTTGACCCACAGCAGGTTGCGGTACATTCCTGGATACAGGCCCCGGGTATAGGGGTACTCCCCGTCGTTACCCAAATCTCTCTCATAGTCGAAATCTTTCAAATCGTCGGGGCCATAGGAGGGCTTGGGTTCGAAGCCGCTCTCAGTCGTTTGCCTGATGATCAGGTCCTTCTTAGTTCTGTCGAGGCTTATCTCTTTCTTCTCTTTTTTCTCTATAGCCATGATCGCACCTCCATATCTATGGTGTTTAATTTGTGCCGATTGATTATAGCTTCTGGGGGTTGGGCGTGTCAAGGTATGTGTTTTTTCACATTCGTGACCCGCACATCCACAAATATAGGATGGTTGTGGGGAAGGTTTTCATTTCTCACCCCTCAAAGCCGAGCCAGTATTTGCCGCCGGGGGGCAGGACTTCGAGGGGCTCGCCGCTAAGCTTTAGCTCCAGCGTGCGCACCAGTTCCGCCACCGGTACCCTGATCTGCTTCATGCTGTCGCGTTCGCGGATGGTAACGGCATTATCCTTAAGTGAGTCGAAGTCGATGGTGACCGAGAAGGGGGTGCCGATCTCGTCCTGCCGGCGATAGCGCCGCCCAATGCTCTGGGCGTCGTCGTACTGCGTCGTGAAGCATTTCCGTACCGCGGCGTAGACATCCCTTGCCCTCGGGATGAGGGCCTCGTTTCGGCTCAGCGGGAGGACGGCCACCTTTACCGGAGCCAGGTCTGGGTGAAGGCGCAGGAGCACCCGTATCTCATCCTTGTCTGGCTCCTCATCGTAGGCGTCGGTGAGGAAGGCGAGCGCGGCGCGGTCCACCCCGGCCGACGGCTCGATGACATAGGGCAAAATGCGCTCTTTGGTGTCGGGGTCGTAGTAGCTGAGGTCCTTGCCGCTGTGCTGGGCATGCTGCGTCAGGTCGAAGTCGCTGCGGTCGGCGATACCCTCAAGCTCCGCCCAGCCCATGGGGAAGAGGTACTCGATGTCATAGCAGGTGCGGGCGTAATGGGCCAGCTCCTCTTCGGCGTGCTGGCGGAGGCGGAGGTTCTCCTTCTTTAGCCCCAGCTTGAGATACCAGTTCTGTCGCTCCTCAATCCAGTAGTTAAACCACTCCTCAGCGGTGTCCGGCTTGACAAAGAACTCGATCTCCATCATCTCGAACTCGCGGGTGCGGAAGATGAAGTTCCCGGTAGTGATCTCATTGCGGAATGCCTTGCCGATCTGGGCAATGCCGAAGGGAAGCTTTTTCCGCGTGGTATCCATCACATTGGCGAAGTTGACAAATATGCCCTGTGCTGTTTCGGGGCGTAGGTAGAGCGTTGCCGCCTCATCCTCCACCGGTCCGAAGAAGGTCTTGAACATGAGGTTGAACATGCGGGGCTCGGTGAGCGCGCCGCCGCAATCGGGGCACCGGCTGTCCTTCGTATCGTTGGCACGCCAGCGCTGGTGGCACGACTTGCATTCCATCAGCGGGTCGGCGAAGCTCTCCTCATGGCCGCTCGCTGCCCAGGTGGCGCGGTGCATCAGGATGCTCGAATCCAGGCCCACCATATCGTCCCTTTCCTGAACTATGGAGCGCCACCACGCCTCCTTGATATTGCGCTTCAGCTCCACCCCTAGCGGCCCGTAGTCCCAGCAGGCGGAGAGGCCGCCATAGATCTCGCTCGACTGGAAGATAAAGCCCCGCCGCTTACACAGTGATACCAGCTTATCCATATCTACTTTCAATCGTTGCCCTCAAGCTCTTTAGAAAACTTACCAGTTTTCCCTTCAAATGTCAAAGGCTTGACAGGCAGGCGAGCCATGTGCGAAGCTACCAAGGGTTAAATAGTGTGATGGATTCTGTCCCGTAATATACTATGTTATAAAGAACCAAGAAAGGCGAACGGCAAGTGGGATCACCAAAAGGGTACAAAGTGCTCACAAAGTATGAGGCAGAAATTCTTAAAGCCGCGATCCCCGATTTGCTTGGAGGGGCTGAAGGTCTGCCTCCTATCGACGAAGAAAAACTGGTGCGATGGGTCGATGGGCATTATCTCGCTAAAGCCACCTTTGAGTTCAGACTGTTATATCGCTTTTTAATCCTGGCGCTACAATTTCTCTTTCCCTTTCTATTTGGAAGCGAATATAAAATCTTCCTGCCACTCTCATCTGAAGAAAAGCAACGGCTATTTGAGAAGTGGTCCAAAAGCCGGCTTTATCTGCTTCGGAATAGCTTTATCCTCTTCAGGCTGGTCATCTGTTTCGCCTATTATGGAAAAGATGAAGTAGCTAAAGCGATTGGATACGACGCTGAGGCAAAGTTAGCAGAGGCTTCAAAGAGAAAGGTAGTCAGAGACTAGATATGATTTTTACCTACAAGGATATTCATTCCGACGTAAAGGTTAACTGCGAGGTAGCGGTTATCGGTTCTGGCGCAGGCGGCGCAGTTATCGCCAAGGAGGTGGCTGAGACGGGACATTCAGTGGTGGTAATGGAGGAAGGGGGATACTTTACCAGAAATGACTTCAGATGCCGACCGGTGGAGTCAACGCTTCTGATGTATCGAGACGGGGGACAAACCTTCACCATGGGTAGACCTTTTTGCATTCTTCCATTGGGCAAGACTATCGGGGGAACGACAACCATCAATTCAGGAACTTGCTTTCGCATCCCAGCAAAGGTGTTGAGGGACTGGCAGGAGAACTATGGACTTAAGGAACTTAATGAAGAGGAACTAGGGTTACTCTATGAACGAATTGAAACATTTCTCTACGTGCAGCTAGCAGATCCTGAAGTTGTGGGCACAAACAACCTTAAATTCAAGGAAGGAGCGGATAAGCTGGGTTATTCGGCGGGATTGTTAAGGCGCAATGCCAAGGAATGTGATGGAAGTGGGCTGTGCGCCTTTGGCTGCCCCATAGATGCTAAACAATCGATGAATGTATCCTATGTTCCTGAAGCATCGAAGTTAGGGGCAACCATATATGCTAATTGCCTTGCCGAGAAAATTGTGGTGGATAACGGAAGGGCAACTGGGGTTCTGGGGCACTTCGTTGACCCTGATTCAGGACGAAAGACAAAGAGTGTCGAGGTGGGAGCAAAGATAGTGGTTCTGGCAGCGGGCGCCATTTATTCGCCTTATTTCCTTCTCAAGAATAAATTAGCCAACTCCAGCGGTCAGGTGGGAAAGCATCTCCGCATTCACCCCTGTGCTGGAGCAGCAGCATTATTTGATGAAGATATTTGCTGCTGGGATGGAATCCCCCAGAGCACATATGTAGATGAATTCTTTGAACAGGAAGGCATCATGCTTGAAGGCGGAGCCACTCCACCTGGTGTTCAATCAAATGCCTTGCCTTATGCGGGGAAGGAACATGCCAAATTGATGAGCCAGTTTTCCAAGATGGCCATGTTTGGCTCTATGGTCTCTGACACCACTGAAGGCTCGGTGAAGGCATTGCCTTTTTATCATAAACCAATTATGCTGTATAACCTCAACAAGGATGATATTCGCAGGCTACAATTATCCCTGGTATATCTGACAGAAATCTGGTTTGCCGCTGGCGCCAAGAGGGTCTATCCCATGATTGCCAAAATGTCAGAGCTAACATCCTCAAAGCAGGTTGAGGAGCTTAAAGGGCTCAAGCTAATGGGAAACGATTTTTTCATCACAGCATATCATCCCATGGGAACTTGCAGGATGGGAAATGACCCTACCAAATCAGTGGTCAATGTTAACTGTGAGACATGGGATGTGAAGAGGTTATTTATCTGCGATGCCAGCGTCTTTCCAACCTCGCTAGGGGTAAACCCTCAAATGACCGTCATGGCAATTGCCACTAGGACTGCGGCTTATTTTGAGGGAATTTTAAGCCAAAAATGAGTCTAACAAAGGAGGTGATAGTAAAAGATGATACCCTTTGATAGCTTCTTGATCGATGTTTTTTGGTTGATAGGATTGGGTTTTGTTGTCGCTGGGATAAACGCTGCCTTCCCTGGTAGGCATGTTGTGGGAATACTTTCAGGGGTAATTCTGGTGCTTTTCTGGCTCTCCGGCATTGGTATGTATTGTGAGTGGTCAGCAGTTGCCTGGATGTGGAACATGATGGGGGCTGAGTCGGGAAGGGACTGGATGATAAATTCGGGCATATTTAACTTTGATTGGAGGAATCTCACCGTGGGAAGCCATGTTTTATTCGGTACCTTATTTGCAGCTTATCCTCTATGGTTATACATCGGGCTCAGAATAGGATATTCAATTTTCGGAAGAAGAAAGGATTAAGCTGCTTACCTCCAATGCCGCATTAAAGGCGATATCCCCACTACACCCCCGTGCTTTGGCAGTATCCCCAGCAAAGAAGAGATTTTTTACATACGGGGACTTAAGTTCATGTCGGTCAGGGTAAGCTTGCCCCACCTTCAATAAAACGCCATCTAAAATGGGAAAGACCTGTGGTCTCTCCCACTCCACATAATCAAAGAATTTGGGATATAACTCTTTTATGAAATGGCGCAGTCGTGAAAGGGCGTCCCTAGCTGCTCCTTTCTCCCTGAGCTTTTGGTAGGGGAGAATCATAAACCAGGTGGAAAGCTGTTTACCTTTCGGCGTCAAGGAGGGGTCGGAATTGGAAGGAAAACCCCCCATCACCATCAGGTCAATACAGGTGATGCTGCCTGTCAGGTCACTCACCGACTCCCGCAAGCCAAAATCTATACTTACCCCCGAGGTAGGTATCAAATTGTGGGCATAATCCACAAAAGAGGATGGGAAATGTTTTTCTTCTATAACGCTGCATAGCTGCTGGACTGGAGGAGTATAGACAACGGCTTTAGAGGTAAACACTTCCCTGCCAACCTTAATCCCGGCTATTTCCCCCTCCTCAATTATAATCTGGTCAACTTTACACCCTTTTCTTATCATGCCCCTACTTTCGATCACGGCAGCTAATTTATCGATTATCTGCTTAGCACCACTCACCGGTGTAGCAATGGCGCTGGGCGACTTTTGAGCCTGCTGGACAAAATATACAACCTCTCCTGCCGAAGTTTCCTCAATCTGCGGGGCAATGATAAAAAATCCAAATAAGCGGAGGAATTCCCTAGCTTCCTCATTATCGGTAAACCTGGTGATGAAATCCAGAAACGGCTTAGAATACCACTCATCAGGATTTTCCTGCAACAGCGCGAGCAAGACCTTTAGCATTTCCGCTCTGCTGTGCTCCGGCAGAAGCTCAGTGCTCATAAATTCCTGGGCTGAGGAGGGACGCTCTATCAACTTCCCCTTATGGTAAAGGTATGAAATGGAATCTTCTTTTACAAATTCAAGGCTTTGCCCTACATCCTTGAGAACAGTGGCTGCAGGACCTTGTGAGGCAAAACGATTCGCATGTAAGCCATTATCAACAACGTAGCCTTCCTTTTCAATGCTTTTAGCCCTGCCCCCTAAAACTTCTTCCTTTTCCAGGAGTAATACGTTAACGCCTTTACTAGCTAATAAGGCGCTAGTAGACAAACCTCCAAAACCACCGCCAACGATGATTACATCGGCATCCATTAATGATTCTTCATATGTCATTGCGAGCGCAGCGAAGCAATCTCGCTTGTTCCCATCCCCTCACCTGGATTGCTTCGTCCCCCGA
>CAZOVW010000005.1:0-35675 GCA_964583545.1 uncultured Dehalococcoidales bacterium
CCCTGTCACGCCGGCGATAATGAAGCCCCCGTCAGAGGTCTGCTGCACCGAGAAGGCCGCATCCTCGTCTGAGCCGCCAAATGTCCTGCTCCACTCCTCGTTGCCGCTCCCGTCCGTCTTTACTAGGTAGACATCGCCCAGGCCGACGCCGAACGACCCTGTCCATCCAGCGATAATGAAGCCCCCGTCAGAGGTCTGCTGCACCGAGAAGCCCAAATCATTGTCTGAGCCGCCAAATGTCCTGCTCCACTGCTCGTTGCCGCTCCCGTCAGCCTTTATCAGGTAGACATCATAATCACCAACACCGAACGACTCTGTCCATCCAGCGATAATGAAGCCCCCGTCAGAGGTCTGCTGCACCGAGTAGCCCAAATCATCGTCTGAGCCGAATGTCCTACTCCACTCCATTTCGGGAGCAACCGTTGGCGAATCCGTCCGGACAGCTGGGAGCGCCTCCAGTCCAGCCTGTGCCCCTGGGGGCAGCCAGCTAAGCAGTGCCCCAATCATCAAACACACAAGGGCAATGCCGAGGATTTTGCTAATCGCTCCACGGCGTCGCATAGTCAAGCTCCCCTTTCAATAGCTTATCACCACTGAGTATCAGGAAAAGTTCGCTTAAAGTCTACCCCCCACCCGCAAAAATGTCAACCTTCCCCAAGAAGCTTTGTCGAGACCAGCGTCTGTCCCATAGAAATGCCCGCCATAGTTTTAGGCTCAGGGGTGAGATGGGTTTCGGGCTAACCCAATATCTCCCGCACCGCCGCCACTATGTCGGGCAAAGCCTCTCCGGTTTTAGCCACGATGGCAAAATCGGCGATCTGGGGGAAGTAGCTCCCGGTAGCGTTGATCTCGATCACCTTAGCACCGGCCCTCTTGGCGTAACCGGGGAGCAGAGCAGCTGGGGTAACGACCCCCGATGTGCCCAGAGCCAGCATCACATCGCAGGACCAAGCCGCATGCTCCGCCTCGGGGAAATCCTGGACCGGCTCACCAAAATGTACCACATCGAATCGGGTCAGCCCGCCGCACTGGCACTTCGGCATCAGCTGGGCAAGCGCTACGGTGTCCTGCCCCTTAATCTCAGCAAGCCGTTTCGTCATGGGGAGGAGCTCCCCCTTCGCCAGCTTGAAAATCCGGCCGCAAGCCAGGCATCTCAGGCGATAGAAATTTCCGTGAACCTCAATAACTCTCGTGTTCCCCGCCTCCCAGTGAAGATTGTCGATGTTCTGGGTGATCACCGAGCGCAGGATACCCATCCGCTCCAGCTCTGCGACAGCGAGATGGCCTGGATTGGGCTTGGCCCTCTCCAGGGTAACGACTATCTCTTGAAAGAACGCTCGACCCTCCTCGGTTATCCTCCCCAGCGTGGCAACGCCGTCGGTGCCCAATTTCTCCGGGTCATAGCGGTCCCACAGCCCACCGGGGTCTCTAAAGGTAGGAATCCCGCTCTCGGCGGAGATACCCGCCCCGGTGAAGGCTACTAAGTTCCGGGCACCGGCGATAATGGATGCCACCTGGTGAAGCGGCTCTGTCATCTCAGCTCTCCACCAGTAGATTTAGCAGTTCCCGCTTGAGCGCCCCCAGCCTTTCGTTGAATTGGGAGTAAAGCTCCTGGGAAATCACTCCCCAGGCTTCGCTAGCCTTCAGGTTAATCGCACCCACGGCACTTCCCGAGATCCTTAATTGATGAAGCAGTTCCTTTCCGCCCTTCTCGATTCGTTCTTTTTCCCCTTCATATCTTTGCTGCTGTGCATCCCGAAACTCCCTGAGGAGGCTCCTTATCCTTTCAATTATTTCCCCGATTCGCCCTTTTCCGCCCTTTTCCCCACCTCGCATCTCCCTCTTTAAGGTGAGTACCCCGACCAGCGCCTTTTCAGTTAACTCATCGCTTGCTAAATCGATCGCCTCAGCCAGTCTGGAAAGCGCCGCCCCGCTCACGATGCCCTGTTCATCGCCACTGTATCTACTCACCTCTTCTTTAAGGAGCTGCTTATGGCCGTGGCCCAGGTATCGCTCCGCGATTGCCCGCCCGATGGGGGCGTATTCCACCTCCTTGCGCTCCATCACCTCCTCAGGGGAAAGCTTCCCCAGCTTTTCCGCTTTTTCCAGGGCCTTCTCCAAGGCGCTCTTCATCTCACTCACAACAGTCCTCAACTGGTAAGTATTCTTGCTTTCCGCAAGTAGCTATATTATAGAGCCTACGCCTGCCAATAAAAAGCCCCCAAACTTGATTAAGCATGCGCAAAAGTGTAGTTTGGCAAAGAGTATTGACAAAATGCGGATCACGCGGTAATATACGATGGAAGGCGGAAAATCAGAAAATCAGAAACTCTGTATAGTCCTGAAAACGAGGGAGGATTTCTAATGATAACCGAAACTGTCAAGGTGACACGCCGCGGTCAGGTGACATTGCCGGCATCTTTGCGCAACGCTGCGCACATCGAGGAGGGAGACTACATCCAATTTTTCATTGAGGGTGAAACCATAAACCTAATTGTGAAGAAGCTCGTAGACAAAAGCCAGACTTACTTTTGGACGAGGGAATGGCAGGAGGGTGAGCGCGAGGCAGACGAGGATATACGAGCTGGGCGGATAAAGACTTTTGATTCAGTAGATGAGCTGATTGCGGAACTTAAGTCATAGAAACTCAAGATGAAGGTAGCCCGAACTGACCGATTCAAAAAGGCATATAAGAAATTGACTGGCGAAGAGAAGAAAGCGGCTGACAAGGCCCTTTCTTTTTTGGTCAACAATTTAGGACACCCGAGCCTTCAGGTCAGAAAAATAGAAGGCACACGAGGCATATGGGAGGCCAGGGCTACTAAATCGATCCGTTTATCATTTGAACTAAGAGATGACATTTTAATCCTACGCAATATCGGCGATCACGATAAGGTGCTCAAAAAACCGTAAGATACTTTCCCTTGAAGATCGAGAAGATGAGACTACTGGAAAATTTATACTGCTACATCTGGCCAGGGAGAGGCAATAACTGTAATAGCTATCTTTTTGCCCATGTGCTGCGCGGCAACCGACCCCATATCCTCATCGATCCGGGACAGACTGTAAGCGAGCTTAACGAGCGCTGCCTGGACCAACTGCTCAGCGCGCTGGGGAGAGATGGCCTAAAACCCGAGGAGATCGGCCTGATCATCAATACCCATGCTCACCCCGACCACTGTGAGGCAAATCGGTCGCTGGTAGAAATGAGTAAAGCGAAGGCCGGTAACCAAACCCTCATCGCCCTTCACGAGGATGAGGAGAAGTACCGCCGGGTGATGATGGAGTATATGACAAAGATGCTGGGACGGCAAGTGGCATTCGAGCCGAATTTTTACCTCAAAGAGGGCGACCTGAGCCTGGGCAAGGAGAGCAAGCTAAGTCTCAAAGTTCTCCATACCCCAGGTCACTCTCCAGGCTCCATAAGCCTTTACTGGGCCGATAACCGGTTGCTGATCACGGGAGATGTCCTGTTTTATGGCGGGATAGGAAGGACAGATCTGCCCGGCGGGGATGGTAAGCTGCTCAAGCGGAGCATCGAGCGGCTATCGGAACTGGATGTCGAGTATCTGCTTCCCGGGCACAGCACCCAATTCGGTGCAATTATCAAAGGCCAAGATAAGGTGAAGCAGAACTTCGCCTCCGTTAGATTAAATTACTTCCCTCTGCTATAATGAGAGAGGAGTAAATGGAAGAGATCGTACTTGATAGAGAGCCCAAGCTGAGGAATCCTTTCATGGTGGCGGCATGGCCCGGTATGGGGGGCGTGGCGATCATCGCCGCGCGGTATCTGACGGAGAAACTGGGCGCGCAGGAATTCGGTAGCATCGCGCCTGAAGGCTTCTTCGACCTGAGCGGCGTGCTTATCGAGGAGAGTGTAGTAAAAGATATCCAATTCCCGGAGAGCAAATTCTATCTCGCAAAAAATAGCGAGGGAAGGGACTGGATAATCTTCATTGGCGAGGCCCAGCCCCTCAAGAATGGGTACCGGCTGGCAAATCTGGTTTTAGACGTCGCTCAAAAATTTAAGGTCAAAAGGCTATATACCTTTGCCGCTGCTCCCACCCATATCCACCACACTAAAAGACCGAGGGTATTAGCGGTGGCGACAAAGCCCGGATTGATCCCGGGGTTGGAAAGATGTGATGCAACCCTGCTTAAGGAAGGGAGCATCAGTGGCCTGAACGGGCTCTTGTTGGGGGCAGCGAAACAAAGAAACATCGATGGCATTTGCCTCCTGGGTGAGATACCGATCTACACCACCAACATCGCAAATCCCCGCTCCTCCAAAGCGGTGCTTCAGGTGCTTGCCCAAATGGCGGGTCTGGAAATCGACATGACCGATATCGACCGCTGGGCTGAGGAAACGGACAAGCAAATAGAGGAAAAGATCTACCAGCTCAAGGAGTCCTTTGGGGAAGAGGCCAGGGGGCTCATCGATTACTTTGAGCAGTTAGCCGAGCAGACCAGCGCCGAGGAGATTCAGCCAGAATACCGGACTGAGGAGCTACTTAAGGAGATAGAGCGCTTTCTCAGGGACAAAGGGGAGCAAAAAGGGGGCCATTAGCTCATTCAAGCTCCCCCACACCCCGCCTCATTCAAACTGGCGTCCCCATTCTCTAGTGAACTCGTAGGTCATATCCCTAACCTCGACCTCATCGGGAAGGGGTCGGCCCAGCCACTCCCGGTAGAAGGCGTCGATGTCGGGCAGGACATCGAAGATAACAGGGTAGCCCACAGGCACAGCCTCCACTATGAGCAGACTGCCGCACCCCGGGCAATAAAACTCTCGTACTTCACAAAGGTCGGGGTTGGGACAGCGCAGGCCGGGGTAGACCTCCTCCAGCTTCTCGACGTCGTCCCTGACGAAAATGAGGGCGCACAGCTTCCAGTTCCGCCGCCAGTCGCCGAACTCGTGGCCACAGTCGCACTTCACCACCCGCTCCGTGCCCTTCTCAACAATGTAGAGGTGCTCCCCCAGGGGCAGCATGATGCGCTCCGTAAAGCTGACGCGCTCCTGGAGAATCTCGATATACTTATCGAAGCGGTCGTCGTCCTTGGGGTGGCTCATGATCTGCTTAACTCTGTCCCAGGGGAGCCTGCCATCGAACAGGTCTCTCAGGTCATCCTTGCGGTACGACATTCCTTCACCTCACAGCTCGAAATCGTCGGGCAGCGCCCAGAAGTCGCGGAACTCCTGGGCAAAGGCCTCGCTCACCTTCATACTGCTATGGTACATCTCCACAATTAACGGGTTCAGGTCCCGCTCCATTATCCTTTCACGGGCTCCCTGCCACCACTGCTTAGTGGGGACCCCCCGCGATAGCCGCTCCTTGCGCTTTGCCCGGCGCAGCTCCCTGGTGGCGGCCTCATCCACCACCCATTCCTTGGCTCTCCCATCATAGCTGGCCTTGATGCAATAAACGTTGCTGGCCTGCCACTCAGTGGTAAGACCGTTATCCAGGTCAACCTTTATCCACGCCGGCTCCCTCTCAATGGGGTCGCCCAGTCCACCACCAGAAGCGGAGTTGGAAATGAGAAGGTCGCCCTCATATATCTCCGTCGGTACCGGTAGCAGGCCGCAGTCGGTGACCTGACCGGGAAACCGCTCTACCAGATCCCTCGGATCGCCAATATTGTGGAGCAGCGGCTGCCTCTGATCGATTAATTCCTGGAGGTTGTCATGGCGCAGCAGCAGGGTGTTCCGCCTGCCGCCGGGGTATCCGCCGAACTGACCGAGGTTGGGGATGATGAAGTCCGACGCGGTTCCGATAACCCCGCAGCCAACCAGCTGCTGGGAGCGATGAACCATGGCTATCTGCGGCACCGCCAGGCCAGAGCGGAACCTTCCATAACCCACGGAATAGGGCTCGAGCCGGCGTGTCAACTCCATCTGGGGAACGAACAGCTCCCATATCTCTACGTTTCCCATGTCAACCTCTGGGGTTGCCAGCCACCCGCCGCAATCGACACCGTCGCACACCCCGCAGGCCCCGGGGCCGAAGTTGCCCGTCCCCGCAGCCATCAGCGGGCGCTTGACACCCATCTGATCGTAGCCGGCCACCATCCAGCCAGCCGAAGAGCGATAGTTAAACGTCTCCTCCCTGAAGCCACGCAGATAGTAAGCCATGCCCAGCATGTGCATCCACATGCCGAACACATCCAACAGAGGTGCCCACGGGGTGGAGGTGGCCAGCTTCCTGATCTGGACAGGGTTCAGCAATGAGTCTGGTGTTGGTTTTTTCACATCTACGGGTAGCAGCGACCCCAGATTGCCGCGTCCATCATAAGAAAGGGTCTGAACAACCACCACAGAGATGGCGCCCCAGATGGCCTGTGGGGTTCCGTTGAATGGATGCCACCCCCACTCCCCGACCCCTTCGAAATCCAGCACCAGACGCCCGGAGGGCAGGATATCCATCTGAATTGGGATAAGCCTGATAATGTCCTTCTTCGCCGGTGTCCAAACTACGGGCTGGTCTGCCATGGGGAATTCAGCAGGCACCACGTTGCGGTAGCGGCCGGGGACCATCCGCTGCCGGATGCGGACGATCTGGTTGCGCCGCTCCTCCTCTATCAGCTCCCGTATCGCCCTCTTATAGTAGTCGAGCCCGAATTCACCGATAATGCGCTTGATCTCCTCCCGCACCCTGATGTTGGCCGCAATAGCACCCTTGCGATCCAACAGAAAGATATCCGACATATCCAGGCTGAACTCGATCTTGTGCTCAAAGTCACGGTTAAGCTTATCGTTGGAGCCTATTTTCTCACAGCAGAACTTGAGGCCGTCCGTGCCCCGCTCTACATTAGCCGTGGGCATCATGCCGGGGCTCACCGCGCCGATATCCATCTCCATGATCACGGTGACCACCCAGCCGACCAGCTCCCCCTCCCAGAAGATGGGCAGGATATCGTAGACATCAGCAGCATGCATACCGGATATCACCGGGTCATTGGCGATGAAGAAGTCGCCGTCGTTGATCCCCACCTCCTCCTCGTAGTTCTTTTCGATCATCCACTTTATGTTGTCGCCCATGAGCTTGATGTGGATCTGGATGCCGGTGGACTGGGCGATGTTGTCACCCTCGGGGGTGTAAAGGCCGAGGCAGAGCTCGGCCACCTCGCGAACGAAAGGTGAGCCGGAGACCATCTTGGTGGTCTCCCGCCCGGCTATCAGCGACGCCATTATCCGGGAGTGAAACAGCTCGCCCTTAATGGGGTCATCCTTCAACAGATGGGGTTCGGTGATCCCAGCGTAGTAGCCCGTCTCGCGGTAAAGCCGCTCATTATCCTCCGCCATCTGCCTGAGGGTCTTGCCATTCTCTCCGATGCCTTTATGCATGCCATTCTCCCTAGATAAGCCAGATCAGCGACCACTCATCCATCCGCGCCCGCCTCCGCGGCGGGATGAATAAGGTGGTGGCCGGAGCCTCGACCACCGCTATCCCCTCGACCTCGTTGCCCGGCCTGATACTGTCCATGTCGTAGATGAGAGCCTTGTGCCACCTGCCTTCGAAGTAGACCTCCCTCTCCCCCTTAACCGCCTCCGCGGGTGGGGCCTTCTCCTCAAGCGGCCGCTTGACCAGCTTGGGCTTGACCTTAGGAACAGTGGCGGTGAGCCCCAGCTCCATGATCTGATAGCCAGCCTGGGGGTGCTTGGCCACCCCGGCATACACCTTCTCATACAGGTCTTCAAAGGCAGCGATGAGCTTGTCCATATCCGCGGCGCTATTTATGCGAGACACCGGCGACGGCACCTCGATGTCATCCATCTGGCTGCCGTAGCGCACATAGGCAATCTGACGCACCTCGGCCTGCTCCCAGGGCAGTCCCTCCTTGGCGAACTCCGCCCGTGCCAGACTCTCCAGCTCCTCCCAGCCGGGGTTGAGCATCATCTGTCCCATCATCAGCTTCCAGTTATCGTCGGCCCCTGCCTGGATGACCACCGCGGTGGACTTCTGGTAGCGATGGCTGATGTCCACAGCAGCGCAGCCGAAGGAGGAGAAGGCCGCCGCCCACGGCATGGTGGCTACCCCCTTAAATGGCAGGCCCTTGCTGTAGCCGGCGACATGCATCGGGCCAGCCCCGCCATAGCTTAGAAGGCAGTAATCTGCCGGGGAGAATCCCCTGGCGTACAGCACTGCCCTGATGTGCTCCTTCATAGTGCTGTTGATGAGCTTATACACCCCCTCTGCGAGGTAATAGGGGTCGACGCCCAGGACATCGGCGCATTTCTCCTTGATAGCCTTGAGGGCTTTCTCTTTGTTCAATTTGAGCTTGCCTCCGAGGTAGTTGTCGGGATTCAAGATGCCCATGATGAGGCAGCAGTCCATCACCGTGGGCACCTCGTTGCCCATATCGTAGGAGACCGGTCCCGGGTCAGCCCCGGCGCTCTCGGGACCAATGGTAATCCGCCTGGTGATGGGGTCGATGGTAACATACATTCCGGTGCCGGCGCCGATAGAGTCCATGAGCAGGGTGGGAATATTGAATATCCTGCGGTTGATGACCACCTCGCGCACCATAACGGGCTCGCCACTCATGATGAGGCCCACATCGAAGCTGGTGCCGCCCATGTCAGAGCAGACCCAGTTGCCTATCCCCATTTCCTGTGCCAGATAACGCGCCCCGAGCAGACCGCCGATGGGCCCAGAGAAGCACGCTTCGTAGATCCGGGGATAGCGGATATTGGTCACCCCTCCGTGTGCCAGCACAATCTGCAGCGGATAGCGGTAGCCGTTGTCTTGGAGCCAGCGCTCGATGTTGAACAGCTGCTCGCGGCCGGGCTCGGCGGCGTAGGCATGAAGGACGAGCGTGTTGAGCCGGGGCTGTTCCCTGATGATGGGACAGAGCTGGTGCGAGAGGTACACCGGCACCCGGCGAGCGCCCCTCTGCATCACACCATCGGCGATCTCGGCCACCCTCAGCTCGTGCGCTGGGTTCATCCACGAGTACCACAGGCAGACGGCGATGGCATCCACCCCCCCATCCAGGAGCTCCTCCACGCTCCGCTCGACCTCATGCTCATATAGCGGGATGGCCTCCATGGAAAACATGTCTATGCGGCCCGTTACACCCTTGACCAGCCGGCGGGGCACTAGCGGCCGGTTGTGGTGGTGCGTCACGTGGTGCAGCAGGTCTTGATACGCATACCCGGCCCACGTCTGGCGGCTGCGCTCGTGGATGAAGACATCCTCATCGCCCCGCTGGGTGATGACCCCCACCTTCCTCCCGGTGGCGGTGAGAAGCACATTCATCATGGCAGTACCGCAGTAGACCACGGCCTCAACCCGGGGAAGGATGTTCCCCACCTCTTTATCGAAATCGATGTCCCAATGCTCGAAGGCATCGCACAGCGACTCATGGAAGCCCAGGGACTGGTCCTCAGGGGTGGTGGAGGCCTTGCCGATGGTGAAGTTTCCCTCCCCATCGACCACGATCATGTCGGTCATGGTGCCGCCGGCGTCACTGGCGATTATTTGCACCTTCTTTTCGCTCTTCACGCAGCCTCCACAGCAAGCCTAGCGCGCAGTTACTCAGCATATATAATCCGACCCAGCCTGTCAACAGATTGGTCTCGTTTATATGAATAGTGACACTATCCATACTTAATGGCAATATGTGGAACCTATGTTCCTGCTCCTGCGGACTCTCGCTGGTGTCACCCGACCCATCCGCCTTTTCATTCTGACCCTGAGCACAGTGAAGGAGAAGAATCTCGAACCCTCACTTAGTCTAGGAGATTCTTCAATCGCTTCGCTCTCTCAGAATGACGAAAAGCGAAGGGTCTCAGTGAGAGGTCGTTCAGGGTGTCACTCATCTATCTGAACGAGAACACCTATTACAAGCGGCAACGTCTCTTATCAGGACACTGAACAGTGCCGCTGACACTTCCGTGATGAACGAAAAATTGACAAGGAGGGGTGAACATAGCTATAATCCGCCTGATAACATAAACGGAAGGGGCAAGCATGAGCGAGGTTGATATAAAGATCCTGGGCCTCTCGGCAACGCCGGTCAAGGGAGGAAATTGTGATACGCTAGTTCAAGAAAGCCTTGCGGCCGCCTGGGAACTGTCCAGTGACATTGGTGATGTGAAAACAGAATTTATTACGCTGGCTGATAAACAGATTGCCATGTGCAAAAATTGTCAGTGGTGTATCAAGAATAAGGCCCC
Source organism: uncultured Dehalococcoidales bacterium (assembly GCA_964583545.1). GTDB lineage: Bacteria > Chloroflexota > Dehalococcoidia > E44-bin15 > E44-bin15 > CAZOVW01. The sequence continues at coordinate 10,178 of CAZOVW010000005.1, forward strand.
CTGCAAGGTAAAGGATGACGCTCACGAGGTATTCGATAAAATAATCGAAAGCGATGGCATTATCTTCGGCGCCCCGACATGGGGGTTAACTTTATCGCCCCCGCTCACTATCCTTTGGTCAAGGGTGCGGTATTATGCCATCTTCACCCAACTAATGAAGAATAAGGTGGCCGGTTACTTAACCGTGGGCTTTTTTGGCCTCGGTCTCGATGCAACCCTGGAATCTATGGTGAATTTGACGAGGATGCTCATGATTCCCGTAGCCAGGGGCTGGGCCGTTACTAGCACGGTGGCCACTGGAGAAAGGCCGAAATATCTCAAAGGTGGGGTGCGGGGGGATAAAGCCGGAATGCTCCGCGCTAGAAATGTGGGGGTAAGGGTGGTAGAGGTGACCAGAATGATTAAATACGCTACAGAGCATGGCATAGTATTACCCAAGCAATATCAGACCACCATTTTTGGAGGGCATTGGGAGATCCTGCGTGAAAAGGTGTTTATCGATGGAGTCTGGAGGGAAAAGGAAAGCGGGGGATAAAGCTCACCGCAAGGTGAGCGCCCAGGAAGCGATCGCAGCGATCAAGCCGGGCGATATGGTATATATCGAGGGGACATGCGGGGAGCCGCGAACGTTGGTCGATGCTCTAGTCGAGGACAAACAAAGGCTGAAAGGTACCCATATACTGGACAGCAGGGTTATCCCCGGCTCTCCGTATGCTAAGCTCACCGATTTCTTCCATATCATCACCCTTCATGTGAACCCCGACCTTAGAGAAGGGGTTCAGAACGGCATAGTCGATTTCCTGCCGGTCAGCCTAACCCAAACACCCTCTCTGTTTAGTACGACCGTGCCCCTCGATGTGGCCCTGGTGCATGTTTCACCGCCAAACGAAGCTGGCTACTTTAGCTTCGGGGCTGTTCCTGGCTTTAACCGCGATGCGGCCTTGGCTGCCCGGATCGCCATCGCCCAAGTAAACGACCAGATGCCGTTCACCTATGGCGATACCCTCATACACATAAGCCAGCTCGACTACTTGGTAGAAGTATCCAGGCCCGTCCAACCCTGGCCTGAGCCTAGGATAGGCCCGGAGGAGGAGGCGGTGGCGGGAGTGGTGAGCGAGCGCATCGCTGACGGAGACACGCTGTGCGTCGGCGTGGGCGCGATCCCTGAAGCGCTAGTTAAAACACTGAAAAATCGGCGCCACCTCGGCATCCATACCGGCATGATCAGCGATAGCACTATGGACCTCATGGAAAGCGGTGTGGTGACCAATGAGCGAAAGAGCATCGATAGGGGCAAAACGGTGAGCGGGGCGGCGGTCGGCAGCGAAAAGCTGTTTCGTTTTATTCATAAAAACCCGCAAGTGGGGCTGCACCCCTATACCTACACCCACAATGTGAATACCATCTGTCAAATTGAGAATTTCATCACCGTCGTCTCCGCGATAGAGGTCGACCTTACCGGACAGGTTAATGCGGAAACGATCAAAGGCATCCAGATTAGCGCCGTGGGCGGGCAAGCAGAGTGGCTCCGGGGGGCTGCTGCAGCTCCCGGCGGGAGGTCGATAATCGCATTTACCTCAACGATACAGGGCAGGGCCTCCCGCAATTCCCGCGTCATCCCCCGGCTTGGTGAGGGCACGATTACCAGTGTGCCTCGCTATGATGTTGACTGTATCGCTACCGAGTACGGCATCGCCGAGCTCAGGGGCAGGACCCTCGCCCAGCGGGCCGACGCCCTCATCTCCATCGCCCACCCCGACTTCCGCGAAGAGCTAGAGAAAGCCTGGCGAGGGGTAGATTAAACGGAAACCTATTTCTTCTTCGCCGTCGTCTTCTTTGCGCCTTTTGCGCGCCAAGCCTGATCGCTGTAACGCTTGTCTCTTGCTGAATACATGCCCTTGCGGCCCTTGTCCTTCAGCTCGCGCATAAGGTTAAACTCTCCAGGCTCAAACTTTAGATTGCTCATCAAGGTGTGCGAGAGGCTGGCTAAATCGTAGCTGGCGGAAAGCCCCATCATATCCATCGCCAACTGGAACTCTTTCTTCCCCATCACAATACCATCCAGAGGGTGGCTGGCGATGACCTCAGCCACCTGATTAACCTCCTCCTCCAGCTTATCCAGGGGCACCACTCGGTTAACCAGGCCAAATTCCTTAGCCTCCTCAGCGTTAAGCGGCTTTCCGAGGAGCATCATCTCCTTAACCCTCCGCCACCCGATCATGAGGACATAGAGCGGAATCGGGCCCTCAATACCCAGGTAGGTATAGCCGGGGTGGGTAAATTTCGCGTCCTCACTGGCAATCGCCAGGTCACAGGCACACATAATTTCAAAGTGACCGCCGTAGCAATAACCGTGAACCTGGGCCAGGGTCACCTTGTCACAGGTAAGGATTTTCTGCAGGATGGCCCGCCGCCCCCACCACTCATCCACCCCCCAATACCTTCTTCTCTGGGGAGGGCGCTTATCTTCGTCGAAGCCTCGCCGCGAGCGGACCGCATCTATATCATACCCTGCTCCGAAGGCCCGCCCCGACCCTTTGATGATGACCACCGCCACATTATCGTCCCTCTCGGCTTCAATTAATCTGTCGATCACCTCGTCGAGATCATCCATCGGCCGCAAGGCGTGAAGCTTCTCCGGTCGATTAAAGGTAAGCCGGGCAATCCTCTTCTCCTTGTCCACCTCGTAAAGGCAGTAACTCACTCTTTCCTCCTTTTCTCACGATCAAGGCCAGTATAGCCTTTGCGCTGCTTTTCTCAGCTCGGCACGAAAGTCCGGATGGGCCACCCCGATCAACTGCTCCGCCTTTTCCCGCACGCTACGCCCCCCCAGCTCCGCCACCCCATATTCCGTAACTACCCGGTCGGTGCAGTTCTTGTGAATGGTCACGGTGGTACCTTCGGGCAGCGTGGGCATGATGCGGGAGACTGTCCCGTTCTCAGCGGTGGAGGGCAGCACCGTAATCGCCCTCCCTCCCTTGGAGAGGAGCGCACCAATTTGAAAGGGTACCTGTCCGCCGGCGCCGCTCAGCAACCGGGTCCCTAAGCTTTCCGCCGTAACCTGCCCGGAAAGATCGATCGCCAAAGCCTGGTTTATCGTCACCATGTTATCAATGGAAGCGATCACCCTGACATCCTCGAGATAGTCAACATCAACAAGTTCAAAGAGCGGGTTCATATGAACCCATTGCACCTCCTCCCTGGTATCCCCCCCTACCGAAGTGACCACAACCTTTCCCGGGCGCACCGTCTTATATTTCCCGTTAATCACCCCTTCCCGGACCAGCCTGATTATCCCGGGAACTGTTGCCTCTGAGTGATACCCGATATCGTGCTTACCATCGAGAATCCCCAGACTGACCAGCGGCTCTGTGGCCCTGCCGACGCCTATCTGGAGGGTATCACCATCCTTGATCAACCCTGAAACGTGCTTGGCAATTTCCCTCTGGGTAGCGTCAGGTTCCTTCTTGGCCTTCTTACCCAACAGGCTAGTGCCGCCAGGACGCTCCCCTGAAGAGACATGCTCCACAAAATAATCTATTTCCGAAACATGGACATAATTATCACCGTAGGTTCTGATCAGGCGCGGATTCACCTCCGCGATCACCAGTTTTGCCTCTCTGACCTGGCTCTTTTTATTCCACAACGACTGGCCAAAACTGCAAAAGCCCTGGTCATCGGGGGAAGAGACCTCGGTAAGCAGGACGTCGATCCCCCCTTTAAAATATTCCATATCAAAGGGGAGGAGGGTACCAAAAGCGATGTCACATCTCCGCTCCTCTACCATCTCCTGGTTCACCCCCAGGGGAAAGGAAACTATTATTTTGAAGGAGTCCTCCCAGCCCGGGTCATACCAGCCAAAATCATACCCCGGGGTGGGGACATAAACCTGAACGTTTCTCAACTCTTCCTTCCGGGCGGCAATTGCCAGCCCGATTGCGTGGGCCTCTCTGCCTGTGGTAAAGCCAATGCGATCCCCGGACTTGACTAGTTTTGCGGCCTCCTCCGCAGGAACCATCTTCCTTTCATATTCCTCCCGCCAATCCTTCATCTATAAACCCCTCTCCTTTTCCGCGTGACACGTTCAATTATCCCGTTGGTAAAGGGGTTTGTCAAGCTTCCCACGAAGCATGGGTAAGCTTAAAACGAGGTTTGCAAAAGGAAGACCCAGTGTGGTATATTTAATCGGTAAATTTGCCGAGGAGGTTAAAATGGGTGATAATCTAAAGGGGAAAAATGCGGTGGTCACCGGCGCCGCCGGGGGGATCGGGCGAGAGATATGTTTAGCCTTAGCCGCGGAAGGGGCTAACCTGGTGTGCAATGACCTAGGTGCCGCCAGAGACGGCAGCGGTGCTGCGACAGCGCCAGTGGATAAAGTGGTGGATGAGATCAAGGAGCGGGGTGGCAATGCGATAGCCAACTACGATTCGGTGGCTGACTTTAATGCCGCGGAAGAACTCATAAAGTCTTGTGTAGATACACATGGCCGCATCGATATACTGGTCAACTGTCACGGCAACCTGCGAGACAGGATGATCTGGAACATGACTGAGGATGAGTGGGACTCGGTGATGTTTGTCCACCTTAAAGGGACCTTCAACACCTGCCGCCATGCCTGCGTGCTGATGCGTGAGCAAAGATACGGCCGGATCATCAATGTCACCTCGGATGCCTGGCGCGGAACGATGGGGCATGTTAACTACGGTGCGGTTAAGGGCGGCGTGGTTAGCCTCACCCGATCCATTGCGCTCGAGATGGGGCGCTATGGGGTAACCGCTAATTGCTTCGCCCCGGTAGCCGCTACCAGGATGACGATGAACGATGAGGTAATAAAGGGCACCTGGAAGCGGGTCGAAGCTGGCGTTATGACCAGGGAGCAAGCGGAGAAATTCCTGAGCATGGGCGGGCCAGAGTTCATCCCCCCTATCGTGGTCTACCTGGCTACCGATGCGGCCTCAAATATCAATGGTCAGGTATTCCATGCTGAGAAAGGGAGGATCGGCATCTACTCCGACCCGATAGAGGTAAGGGCCATCTACAAGGAGGAGGGGAATTTCACCATAGAGGAGCTGATGGATGCGGTGCCCCAAACCCTGCTTCAGGGCTACATCAATCCCGCTCCACCCCAACCGGAGAGGAAGTGAACGGTGCAAGCGAGGAAGTGGGGTTAGAGAGGGGTGGAGAGAATGAAAAAAACCGGGATAATCTCATATGGTGGATATATTCCCATCTACCGCCTGAAGCGGGATGAGATCGCCCGCGCCTGGGGCCGAAGCTCTATAGGAGGGGAAAAAGCCGTAGCCAACTATGATGAAGATAGTGCTACTATGGCAGTGGAAGCCGTAATCGATTGCCTGAAAGACTGCGATCGACAAACCGTTGATGGTCTATATTTTGCCTCGACGACACCACCCTATAGAGAAAAGCAATCGGCAAGCCTAATTGCCCTTGCTGCCGACCTGCGCCGCCAGATTTTCACTGGAGACTTCACTGACTCCCTTAGAGCGGGGACCATTGCCCTGAGGGCAGCGCTCGATGCAGTCAAGAGTGGCTCGGGAAAGCGGGTCATGGTCGCCGCTGCTGATTGCCGCTTGGGAACTCCCCAATCAGAGTACGAGCAGAACTTTGGCGATGGTGCCGCCGCCCTTCTGATCGGCAATGAGGGTGTTGCCTGCGAGATCGAAGGCAGCTACTCTCACGCCGACGAGATCCTGGATATATGGAAGACGGAGACCGATACCTTTACTAAAAGCTGGGAAGACAGGTTTATCCTGACCGAAGGCTACGTCCGCAATACAAAAGAGGCCATCTCAAATATTATGAAGAAGTATAACCTGACAGCGCAGGAGATCACTAAAGCGGTCTTTTATGCCCCTGACCCCAGGAGATATTCCGAAATGGCGAGAGCCCTTGGGTTTGACCCCAAGACCCAGGTTCAGGAACCGATGTTTACCACAGTAGGCAATACCGGCGCTGCCTTTGCCTTAATGATGCTCGTTGCCGCTTTAGAGGAGGCCAAGCCAGGGGATAGAATCCTGTTTGCCAGCTATGGCGATGGCGGCGACGCCTTTATCCTTCGGATAACTGAGGAAATAGAGAATATCAGGGAGCGGCGCGGGATCAAGCGGCACCTGGCATCGAAGATGACCCTTACAAACTATGAAAAATATCTCCGCTTCCGCCAGCTTATCCCTACAGAGGCCCAGGCGCGGGAGCAGGCAAATGCCTTTCCCCCCCTAGCATGGCGGGAACGGGAACAGTTGATCAGTTTTCATGGCTCCAGGTGTAAGCGCTGTGGTAGGACCTTCCACCCGATGCAGCGGGTATGCATCTATTGCGGGGCCAAGGATGAGTATGAGGGGGTCAGGCTCTCAGATAGGCGGGGCACGCTCTATACCTACACCATGGATAACCTGGCGCTCAGTGGCGACCCCCCAACAATTGTGAGCAAGGTCCATCTGGACGAAAAGGGTGGAAAAGTAGGGGTATACTGCTTGATGACCGACCGTGACCCCGAGAAGGTCAAGCCTGACATGCCGGTGGAGATGACCTTCAGGAAGATGCACGATTCCGGGGGGATGCATACCTACTACTGGAAGTGCCGGCCGCTACGAAAAGCATAAGAGGTTAATCGGAATGGAGACCATTAAGGACAAGGTTGCCATTATCGGCATGGGATGCTCTAAGTTCGGCGAGAACTGGGATAAGAGCGCCGATGACATGATTATCGATGCGGTCTACGAAGCCTACGAGGATGCCGGGGTGGAGCGCCAGGACATCCAGGCAGCTTGGGTAGGGACCGCTTTTTCCGGTATTGGGGGGATCAGCATCGCCAGCCCGCTAAAACTCGACCGTATCCCTATCACTCGACTGGAAAACTTCTGCGCCACCGGGATGGAGACCCTTAGAAATGCCTCCTATGCCATCGCCGCTGGTGTTTACGATGTGGTGCTCTGCGTGGGGTTCGAGAAGCTGAAGGACACCGGCCTCACCGGGCTTCCAGCGGGCTATACCCATCCTGTCCTTGGGATTAATGTTACCGCGCCGGGAAGGTGGGCAATGGGTGCCACAAGATATTTCCAGGCCTATGGCATCGCCCCTCAAGAAGGGAGGGAAACCCTAGCTAGAATCTCGGTGAAGAGCCATTATAATGGCGCTCGCCACCCCAAAGCGCACCTTCGCAGAGAGGTAACCATAGAGCAGGTGCTTAACGCCCCGCTCATCGCCTGGCCCCTGGGACTGTTAGATTGCTGTGGTAACACCGATGGCGCAGCAGCTGCCATCCTCACCAGGGCTGACATGGCCAAGAGCTTCCGAGATGACTATGTGTTAGTCAAGGGGATCGGGCTTGCCATTGGCCCTGGCCTTGGGAAGGAGGATGCCGATTATGATTACCTCCACCTGCCAGAAACAGAAGCGGCGGCGCAGCAAGCATATGAGCAGGCAGGGATTACCAACCCCCGTAAGGAGCTCGATATCCTTGAGCTGCACGATTGCTTCACCATAAGCGAGCTTATGACCCTGGAAGCAATCGGGATCTGCCCAAAAGGGAAGGCAAAAGAAGATATCGATGCTGGCACCTTTACACTGACCGGAGAACTGCCCGTTAATGCCGATGGCGGCCTAAAATCCTTTGGCCACCCCATAGGCGCCAGCGGGCTGAGGGAGTGCTACGAGGTCTACAAGCAGATCCAGGGCAAGGCAGAGCTACCGGAACGTCAGTTGAAGGATGTCAGACTTGGGTTATCTCATAACCAGGGTGGCCACCCGGGAAGTTTACTGCCGATTATCACCATCCTTGGGCAAGCGGGATAAGTACCCATGCCGAAAAAAGCTCTGGAAGGTGTGAAGGTCTTGGAACTATGCCAGATGGTGGCTGGTCCTTACTGTACCAAGCTATTAGCTGACCTGGGTGCTGAGGTGGTGAAGATTGAAAAGCCGGGGTATGGCGATGAGGCCAGGAATAACCCCCCATTCTTCCATGATATTCCAGACCGGGAAGGGAGCGGGCTCTTCCTTTATCTCAATACCAATAAGCTGGGGATCACCCTAAATCCGGCGACGACAACCGGCAAGAGCATTTTCCGGCAGCTGGTGAAGGAAGCTGACATCCTGGTCGAGGATAACCCACCGCAGTGGATGAAAGAGCATGGACTGGATTACGAAAGCCTCAAGGAAATTAACCCCCGGCTAATAATGACCTCGATCACCCCCTTCGGGCAAACAGGTCCCTATCGAGATTACAGGGCCTATCCGCTCAATGTGTTTAACGCTGGTGGCGAGGGCTATCTCACCCCCGGTGGGGTAGAGAACGTTGGCCGCCCCCCGCTTAAGGCCGGGGGGTTCATGGCGGAATACGATAGCGGGCTGAGCGCCGCTATCGCCATCCTCGGCGCCCTCTACTGGAGGAGGAAATCCAGCTCGGGGCAGTGGATAGATATCTCAAAGCAGGAATCATTGATGGCCCTTAACCGGCTGGACATGGCCAGATCAGCCAATGAAGGAGAGGTTATCACCAGGGCCAACCAAGGGGTTCCCTATGGAGGGGCCCTGCCATGTAAGGACGACTACATCGTATTCGTGACCTGGGAACCGGCGCAGTGGGATCGGCTGGTAGCGTTCATGGGAGAGCCAGAGTGGGCCAATGATGATAAGTTTAAAGACTACGTAGGACGCTTTAAACATGGCGAGCTGCTGAATGCCCTGCTCACAGAATGGCTGGTGAATCATACAAGAGAGGAGCTTTATCACGGAGGGCAGGCCGCCGGCATCCCCTTTGCCATGGTCTTCACCTCAAAAGATTTGGTCGACTCAGAGCATCTTAAAGCAAGAGGGTTCTTTGTCGAGATTGACCACCCCAAGACAGGGAAGGTTAAATACCCATCGGCACCGTATAAATTGTCGGAGACGCCATGGCAGGTGACACGGCCGGCCCCGCTGCTTGGTGAGCACAACGAGGAAATCTTTGTACGGCGCCTGGGTTATCGCAATGAGGAGCTGGCCAAGCTTGGAGCGACTGGAGTGATTTAAATGGACAGCCTTGAGGGAGTACGAGTACTCGATTTTACGCGTTATGCTGCCGGGCCACAGATAACGCTGCTGCTGGCATTTATGGGGGCTGAGGTTATTAAGGTAGAGAGCATGGTGAATGTGGACCATTTTAGAAGAGCGGAGGCGGCGGTGGTCTGGGGCTCGGCAAGGGCGGCTGCCGATTGCTTCAACAGCCTGAACGTTAATAAGCTGAGCATAACCCTCAACCTCAGCACCTCCAAAGGGGTGGAGCTGGCCAAGAGGCTGGCCCAGCTCAGCGATGTGGTGGTGGATAACTTCAGGGCCGGCGTGATGGACAAGCTGGGCCTTGGCTACCCCGTTTTGAAGGAGATCAAGCCCGACATCATAATGATCTCCGCCTCGAGCCATGGCTCCATCGGCCCAGAAAGCAGGTATGCCGGCTATGCCGTGACCATGGGTGCGCTCAGCGGGCTATCGTACCTCACGGGCTATGAGGGAGGCCCACCGGTAATTATGAGGAGCAGCGCTGACCTGAGACCGGGTACTGCTGCTGCCTTCGCTACCCTTGCCGCCCTGAATTACCGCCAAGAGACGGGGGAAGGACAGTTCATCGACTTCTCCGCCAGGGAGGCACTCAGTTGTGGCATCGGAGAGGTCATCATGGACTATACCATGAATGGCCGGGTCCGCTCTCGTAATGGCAATCGCGATGATATCATGGCACCGCATAATTGCTATCGCTGCAAGGGCGACGATAAGTGGGTCAGCATTGCCATCTCCAGTGATGAGGAATGGGAAGCCCTCTCTCGGGCCATGGGGAATCCGGCATGGACTAAAGAGGAACGGTTCGGTGACCAGCTTAGCCGTTGGCAGCACCAGAAGGAGCTAGACGAGTTGATCGAAGCGTGGACGATAAACCATACCCATTACGAGGTGATGGAAATGCTCCAGAGAGCGGGGGTGGCCGCAGTACCCTCCTTCAGCAATGAGGAGTTATTCAGTGATCCTCATTGCCGGGAGCGGGAATGCTTTATTGCGGTTCAACACCCTGAGGAAGGGGAGCTATATGTCCTGGCCCCTCCCTGGAAATTCTCTGCCACCCCGGCAAAGGTCACAGCCGCGGCACCGCTACTTGGGGAACACAATGAATATGTCTTTGGCGAACTGCTGGACATGCCCCGGGAGGAAATTTCCCGGCTGGTAGCGGAGAAGGTCGTGTATTAACAGTTGTCATTCATTCATATTTTTGGTTAAAATGAACCGTAGAATGAGAAGGGAAGAGCATGAAAAATCGTAATGTACTCCTCGAAATTGAAGGGAAAATCGCCACCATTACCCTGAACCGCCCCGAGAAGCTGAACGCAATAAACGATGCGATGATGCGGGAACTGGGGGAGGCGCTCGATAAAGTAAGGCGAGACAAAGAATCGGTGGTGCTCATTATCAAGGGAGCGGGGCGGGCGTTTAGTGTCGGTCAGGACCTGAGCGGCGTGGGGACCGATGAGGTGATGCCCCCTAACCCCCGGAGCAAGTCCTACCTCACTGATATGTTTGCCACCGCCATGCAAAACCAGTGGAGGTGGCAGTCCATCTTCGAGTTCCCTAAGATTACCATTGCCCAGGTGCACGGATATTGCCTCGGCGCCGGACTCGACCTGGCAATGTCATGCCGCGTGGCCATTGCTGCCGAGGATGCGGTATTCGGTGACCCGTCGGTAAGAATGGGGCTTGCTTCCCCCAACCCCTTGTGGACTTTCCGAGTCGGGTTGAAAAAAACGAAGGAGCTTCTCCTCACCGGCAAGTATATCGATGGCAAGGAGGCAGAGCGGATCGGGCTGGTAATGAGAGCGGTGCCCGCCGATAAACTGGAGGAAGAGACGAATAACGCCACCCAAGGCCTTGCTAAGTCAGCCGGGATCGGCGGCTTAGACCAGATGGGCGACTTCTGGGCTTACGATATGGCGGCCCTTGACCTTGGCGGGCTGGCTGCGGCGCGGCGACTTGCGGGCAATGCTTATGTCCTCAGCGGCATCCAGCGGCCGGGACGAAGCATGGTCGACCGCGGCGAGTTCAACTTTTACGATGTCCGCGAGCAAAAGGGGCTCAAGGCGGCGATCGAGGAGAGGGATGCCCCCTTCAGAGAATACTTCCCCCCACCCCAACCTAAAGAGAGGTGAGCGCAGTGAGCAATATTATTTATGAGAAGAAGGACAGGATTGGCTGGATTACGCTGAACCGCCCCGAAGAGCTGAATGCGATGAACGATGCGATGCTTGAAGAGCTGGATGCGGCCTTTGCCGCCGCCGAGCCAGACCTGGAGGTGAAGGTGGTGGTGGTAAAGGGCGCAGGGAAGGACTTCAGTGTGGGGCAGGACCTGAGCGGGGTGGGCACATTCGAGGTATTGTCCGAGCCGGGAGAGCACCTCACTATCAAAAGGCGAATGGAGGTGGAGCGCCGCCGCAACCGCAGGTGGGAGTACATATTCAATCTGGCGAAGCCAACTATCGCCCAGGTGCATGGCTATTGCCTCGGCACCGGCTGCTACCTGGCAATGGTATGTGATATCACCATAGCAGCCGAAGACGCACTCTTCGGGGATCCCCTGCTACGGATGGGTCTGCTGCCCCACATGCCCCTGTGGACCTGGCTCGTCGGGATAAAGAAGGCCAAGGAACTCCTCTACACCGGAAGGTATATGGACGCTAAAGAAGCGGAGCAGTTCGGGTTGATAAATAAGGCGGTCCCCCGAGATGAGCTCGAGGAGGAGGTCACCAGGCTGGCAACCGGCATCAGCCTCATGCCCGCTGATGGTCTCGCCCCAGCTAAGGACGCTATCAACTCGGTTATGGAAGCGAGGGGTCTCGGTGCGGCGTGGCGGTTCACCAACAATATGCAACTGGTGATGCAGCAGCGCACCTTGGAGCGCGGTGAGTTTAACTTCTTTAAGGTCAGAGACAAGAAGGGGCTCAAGGCAGCTATCGAGGAGAGGGATGCCCCCTTCAAACGATTTTCTGAGGAGACATGATATGCCTACTGGATTTGGCTGGGAATTCAAGACTCAATATCAAAAGTGTTACTGGGAGTCCGCGGACTATCGGGATAGAGAATACCAGGACACTCTCTATGACAAGGTCAGCGACCGAATAGCCAGGATCACCTTTAACCGGCCGGATAAGAGGAATGCCTTTAATGACAGGCAGTTTGAGGATCTGGCTGCGGGGTTCCACCAGGCCAATGACGACCCTGAGGTAAGGGTGGTGATCATAAGGGGGGCGGGCATCTGCTTTGGCGCCGGCCACGATCTCAGCTCTCCCGAAAAGGAGGAGTCCCCGCCGGTTCATCCCAGCATCAACCCCACGCTGGTGGATTATTACGGCTTTGAGCGGCGTCGCTGTGCCAAATTCGAGGACATTACCGATTTCCCCAAAATCACGATTGCCCAGGTGCATGGCAGGTGCATCGGTGCCAGCCAGATAGTGGCATCCTGCTGCGACCTAATAATCACCGCAGAGGATGCGCAGTTTGGCATTCGTGGCTTTGGGAGCCAGCACCATGGTATTACCGATTGGCCGCTCTGGCCCCTTTGGTCCAATAAAGCATATGCCGGGCGGGTGCTGCCGGAGATGTCGGGGAAGGAGGCAGCCGAGCTGGGCTTTGCCAACAAGGCCGTCCCCGTGGAGAAGCTCGAGGAAGAGACGTTGAAGTGGGCGGAGACGCTGAGCCAATTGCCCCTTGAAGCTGTTGTCGTGACCAAGGAATGGATCAACGGGACGCTCGATATCACCGGAATGGGGGGCACCCAGAGGGGCCACTTCCTCGCCCACCTCGCCCTTCAATATGTGCATTTCCGGCCCGATGAGGTCAGCCTCTACAAGGCGAAAAGGGAGAAGGGGCTGAAGGGCTTTCTCAAAGACCGGGCGGAAGCGGCTACCCCAGACTCCACAAAGTGAGGGGTTAGGCATGGAAAGTTGGCAGGAAGAATACCAACGCAAGCTTATTTCAGCAGAAGAGGCCGCTAAGCTGGTCAAGTCGGGGGATCACGTGGCCTTCACTGCGGGCAGGGAAGCTCACGCTGTGGGACTGGCAATCGCTGCCCGAAAGGAAGAACTGAAAGATGTGAAGGTCTCTGCGCCCTCCCCGGGATATGACTTCGGCTGGTATGACCGGGGCTGGGAGGACTCCTTCGCCGTCACCATATCCTGGCCCACCGCAACCTGCCAAGATATGCTCGATGAGCGCAGATGCGATATTAACCTGCCCCTGATAATCCCCTTTGCCACCTTGGGTGAACCCCCCGATGTCCTCCTCACCGAGGTATCACCGCCGGATGAGCGCGGCTTTTGCAGCTTCGGGGCCTCGCTGTGGACCAAGAAACAGGAGGTTAGGGAAGCCAAGCTAACGATAGCCGAGGTGAACAAAAACCTGATCAGAACCTACGGCGATAACTTTATACACGTCTCCGAGATAGACTACTTCGTGGAGCATGTCTCTGCCAGGGGAGCGCCGGGGACGGGTAGCCTGGGCGGCCGGGTAATTAAGGAACCCGAGCCCTACCTCAAGCAGATCACCGAAAATGTTGCCTCACTGATCAAGGATGGTGATACCCTTCAGATTGGCGTCGGCCGCACCACTGAACCCATGGTCAGACTTGGCCTGATGGACGGCAAACGTGACCTCGGCTTTCACTCCGAGGCCACCCCTCCGGGGGTCATCTCACTGGTGAGGGAAGGGGTGATCAACGGAAAGTATAAGACCATTTACCCCGGGCAGGTAGTGGTAACCTCCATCGGGGGCGGCAGCAGGGAGGAGATGGAGTGGGTCAATAATAACCCCCTCTTTTACTTGGTCGACCTCCTCTACCTTGAGGACATCAGGGTAATTGCGGCCAATGACAATATGGTGTCGATCAACAATGCCCTCGCCATCGACCTCACCGGCCAGATCACGGCCGAGAGCCTGGGGCCAAGACTGGTATCTGTAGCCGGGGGACAGATACCTTTTGCCTTTGGTGCCCTGCTCTCTAAGGGCGGCCGCTCCATTACTGTGCTTCCCGCCACCGCCCGTGGGGGCACAGTCTCTCGTATTATGCCCATGCTCCCCGAGGGGTCAGCAGTGACCATAATGCGCAACCTTGCCGATCTCGTCGTCACTGAATATGGGGTGGCCAATCTCAGGGGGAAGACAGTCCGCCAGAGAGCCAAGGAGCTCATCTCAATAGCCCACCCCGACTTCCGTGCTGAGCTGAAAAAGGAGGCTCAGAAACTTTACTGGCCCTAATCACGAGTTATTGACGCCGGAAAGCACTCTGTGCTATCTTTATCTTGGGCAGCGTAGCTCAGCGGAAGAGCAGGGGACTCATAAGCCCAAGGTCACTGGTTCGAATCCAGTCGCTGCCACCAAGGGCGGTTAGAGCGCTTGCTTCACACGCAAGCGCCCCCTGCAGGTTACTTTTGATTTGAAAGGTCTCTTGGTCACGCAGGCTACGGCTTTTCAAACTCCGTGAACCGATAACCTATTCCTCGTTCACTCAAGATGTACTTCGGGTGCTTGGGGTCCTCCTCGATCTTCTGGCGTAGATATCTAATGTAGAGCCACAGATAGTGGTCTTCATCTCGATACTCGTGTCCCCAGACTCTCCTTAATAGGGTCTCGTGAGTGAGGACACGGCCAGCATTGCTCACAAGATCGTACAACAGCCGGTATTCAGTGGGCCTGAGATGAACCTCCGTACCTCTGACCGTGACCTTGCGCCGACTGAAGTCGATACAAAGATTGTCGTCTACCCATATTTCGGTCTTCGGCGTAGGAGTAGGCATCTCAGCACGACGCAGATTCGCCTTTACTCGTGAGGCAAGCTCATTTGGGCTGAAAGGTTTGGTTACATAGTCATCGGCCCCCAGGTCAAGCCCCTTTACCTTGTCGATTTCTTCACCCCTTACAGTGAGCATAATAACCGGCACCGTGGAGACCTCGCGAATCCTCTTCAGAGTCTCAAAGCCATCCATCTCCGGCATCATGACATCGAGGATGACCAGGTCAGGCAGCTCCTTGGTGAGCTTCTTCAACCCCTCGTAACCATTGGAAGCACTGGAGACCTGGTAGCCCTCCAGCTCCAGGTTCATGCTCACTGCCTCGACGATGCGAGGTTCATCATCCACAACCAGGATCGTCTCGCCTTGTTTTTCTCTTCCAGGTCCCACCATGCGCGACGTTTTATTCATTGGCGTGCCGGATTTCTATAATTCTTCACCTATGGGCAGACTGAAAGTGAATCGGGAGCCCTTTCCCACTTCGCTATCTACCCATATTTGACCTCCGTGTGCCTCGATAAGCGTCTTGCAGATATAGAGCCCAAGCCCTGCGCCCTGAGTTGGCTTGGCCGAGCTGTCCTCCACTCTATAGAACCCATCAAAGACCCGCTCCTGGTCACGCAATGGAATGCCGATCCCTTCATCAGCAACAGTGACCAGGACTTTATCCCCTGAGGTCTCGCCTTTGATGGTGATTGTGCCCCCTTGAGGCGAGAACTTTATGGCATTCTCGACAAGGTTTGTCAGCACTTCCCCTATCTTTTCCGGGTCAGCGAGAACAGGCGGGAATTCAGATGAGAAATCTACCTCCACTTTGTGGATTTCTGTTAGTTCCGCAAACCTCTTTGCTACTTTATGGGCTTCTTTAGCTAAGTCCAATAGAAGCCTATTCAGTGAAAAAGCGCCGCTCTCGAGTCGAGAGGTATAAAGGAGTTTGCTCACCAGCACGCTGAGGCGGTCGCTCTCCTCCTCGATAGCCTGTAGCTTATCCCTGATAGTTTGTTGACTCCACTCGGCATCGGTGCGAGCCAGAGTGCTGGCGTAAGCCTTAATAATCGAAATGGGGGTCTGGAGCTCATGTGAAACTGTAGCAAATAACGTTGACCTCAGATTCTCAATCTGGCGAAGGCGACTGACGTCCCGGACGTTTACTACGGTGGGCAAGAGCTCACCGCTGGGCGAACGTGCCACAGAATAGCTCATACCCACGTCAACCTTTTGGCCGTCTCTGGTAGTGATGATGCCGTCAAGGCCAACGAAGCCCTCAACCTCTTGAGCGATGGGACAATTGGTTTGGCAAATGACTGTCCCCAGCCCATCCCTTAGCCCCAAGACTTCGAAGCAATACTTCCCGACTGCCTCCTCCCTTTTCCAGCTGGTAAGCCTTTCCATGCCAGCGTTGAAGGCGAGTATGCGTCGCCTGGGGTCGATGGTCATGATCCCGTCGGCGCTGCTTTCCAGGATCGACTCTATCTTGTATCGTTCTTCAGCAAGCTGGGATGCCAGGCGGGCGTTCTGCACCGAGATGGCTACCTGATCGGCAAAGGCCGACAGCATGCGCAGGTCGTTGCTACTGAAGGATTCTGCCAAATAGGGGCGCAACACGTATATCAGTCCGGCCATCTTCCCGGTGATCTCGAGCGGCAGGGCAATAATGGGATCCTGCACCTGCTCCGCCGTAGTTGCCGGGACATAAAGATCAGGGGCAAGCCGAGAAAGCCGGTCGAAGCTTTGCCTGCTGGCAGCCAGATCGGGAATGGCCTCTCCCAGTAGAGGACGCAGCTTGTCTATAGCCTTGGAATCTAGGCCATAACTTGCCCCTTCAACAAAGCGCCTCTCTCTCTCGTTCCACAGGGCGATTATCCCAGCACTGCCACCCACAGCGTCCACTGCATTGCTGAGGATCGCCATCAGCTTGACCTGAAAGTCTATTTCGTCAGCAGGAGCAGCCGATGGTTCGACCCTCTCTTGGCTTACTGGCTTTTCAGATTTTGAGTGGTTGCCTCTTTCTACCATGTCGCCGCCAGAACAGAATTCTAAGGTAAACTTAAGGGTTTTCCAGTGCAACTCTAATTGATTTCTAGGGTTATTTTAACACAAAGCCGCCTAAACTGTATAGTAGATAGAAGAAGCTAGAGGCTGCCAGGGAGACAAATAGAGCTTTGCGCAGCCAAAACTTTAAGGAAAGGAGATGAGGCAGGTGGAAAAAACTAAACCCAAGCCAAAGCCAAGATAGAGGAGAGAGTCTTCGGTGGGCAGGGACACTACCGCAGCGTGCGGAGAGTGTCCCTGCCCATCACAGGAACATTGTGAGTTCTTCTGGACATGCTTTTGATATAGCGGAGGCAGATTAGCCGCTTGTATAACTTGTATAATATGTGTATAGTATTTTCCTGTTTTTGCCAGCGTTTGCCTATTGTGTGGCTTTGACTATATGGCTATTGCCCTGCCTGGGTATGCCAAGGGTTTGTTGCTTGTCTTAGAGGCGATCAGCTAACAAGGTGGCTAATAGTTGAACTTGTACTTACAAAAAGCGCAAAAGACTATGATGATGACGGCTTGCAACGAAACTTCGTCGGGCGCTACCAGGTCTGGTGAGATGGTAGATCAACACCTGTGTGCAAAGTTGGTGCAGGAGCTAGGTGGCAGGTATTCGTCAGCTTTGGGCATCAACCTGGCCAGCATGGAGTCAGATGAGGTTTTCAAATGGTTCCTAGCCTCGGTGCTCTTCGGCGCCAGGATCGGCGAGGGCATCGCCATGAGAACCTACAAGGAGTTTGAAAAGGCGGGGTTGATTTCCCCCGATGCCGTTTTGGAAACCGGCTGGCAGGGTCTGGTGGACATTCTGGACCGAGGCGGATACGTGAGATACGACTTCAAGACTGCCACCAAGCTCTTGGAAGTGATGGGAGCCCTAAATGAGAAATATCAGGGCGATCTCAATCGGCTGTATTTCTTTGCTGAAGATGAAACAGATCTCGAAGAGAAACTCCACGGGCTGGGGAAAGGAATCGGGCCGGTTACGGTGAACATATTTCTGAGGGAATTAAGGGATCTCTGGGAGAAGGCAGAGCCACCACTCTCGGAGCCCGCCCTTTTGGCAGTGTGGAACAGCGGATTGACCCACGCAACTGATGCCGCATCAGTTCTGGAAGAACTGAAAGCAATGTGGGAAGCAAGCGAGCAAGGTGAAGGAAGATTCTCAGATTTCGAAGCTGCTCTGGTAAGGCTGGGCAAGAACTACTGCCGCAAGAAGAGGTGCATGATTTGCCCGGTAAAGCAGGACTGCCTGAATCCGAAATATTGAAGACAAGAAGAGCCCTTCCTATTCGAATAAAGGGTCAAGACGGCCCAGAAAGGACAGACGAGATGAGGATAGGCATGATGACTCGGTGGAATGTGCCCTGTGGTGTCGCTGCCCATGCTGAGCCTCTGGGAAGGGCATGGGTGCAAATGGGTCACCAGCTCAAGGTATTTGCTCCCCTAGAGTGGGATATGCCTCAAACCCAGGAGGACGAGCCTTATGTTACTAGATGCTATAGGCTTGGCTTCAGCAAGCAGAATTGGGAAGGTTTATTCTTAAATCCTCAGCCTTTCCTGGAGGATTTCGATGTCTTCGTAGTCCAGAACCTTGAGCTCATGCCTTTGCCCCAGCTATTCCAGATTTTTCCTAAAATAAGGGAGAAAGCAAAGACAGTCCTCGTCATCCACGAAGGGAAAGCCCCTACAGACCCGCACTTTTACAACTTCGAATGGGATGCAGTGGTATGCTTGGATGAGCGATATATGGGATACCTCTCCAAGATATATCCTAAGGAGAAGATACACATCATTCCCTATGTCTGCCACCCTATAGAACGTGGTGACAAATTTGAGGCTAGATTTAAGCTTGATCTCCCCTTGGATAAAAAAATTATCCTCAACTACGGTTTGAACGTCTATCTCAACGCCCATTATCTGCCCACTGTGGAGCGAGTGGCCCAAAGATACCCCCTCATTTTCTTGGTTATAACGCATGTCGAGGAGTGCATCCGTTTATTTGAAGCCCTTTGTGAGAAATATAAGTTTGTGCAACTGAGAAGAGGGATTGCCTCCAGAGAAAGACTCTATACCTATCTTCATGCCTCAGATGCCCTTATCTTTACCAAGCCAACAGCGGAGGCGATCGTGGTCTCCTCTACAGTATTTGAGTGCCTTGGGTCAGGGTGCCCGATTCTGGCATACGACTCAAATTTCGTTGAGACCTTATCAAACGAGGTTCTGAAGTGCAAAGACTTTGGAGAGATGGAACAAAGGCTTGTCGATGTCTTCGAGGGAAGGGAGAACGTGAAGGAAAGCCTCAAGGCAGCCGAGGCGTATGTTATGAAGAATTCGAGCTACGAGATAGGGGGAAAATTTATCGCTCTCTTTGAGTCCCTCGGAGCTGGAGTCAGGGGGAAAACTTATATCCAGAAACCCAGAGCCAAAGCGAAGCCCAAGGTTTTGCTTCAGGAGCCTCAAGTTGCGTCTCCTCCAGTGACTCCAGTGAAGGAAAGCTTGGCTGGGAAGATAAACGTTCTCCCCTCCTCTGATAGCCCTGTCGAGGAAGGGACCTTATAATGATCGGCCCATTTCTCGATTTCAAACAAAACCCGGTTTTGATGCCCAGCTCGAGCTTTGACTCAAAGGGTGCCTTTAATCCAGCCGTGCTTAAGGAAGGCAATGACTACTTTATGCTTTATCGGGCGGAAAGCCTGGAGGATGGCCTGACCGGAAGGATAGGGCTTGCCCGAAGTCAGGACGGGGTTAACTTTGTCAGGCATCCTGAGCCGGTAATAGTCCCGGATAAGGATTTCGACAGATTCGGCTGTGAAGATCCGAGATTGGTGAAGATTGGAGACACCTATTACTTGACTTACGTCGGCAACTGCGGCAAATATGAGAGGGGAAACATCCGCCTGGCAACCTCCGAGGATTTAATACACTGGAAGAAGCACGGCCCGGTCCTTAACCCACAAAAGGACTGGGACAGGGGACAGGTAAAAGCAGGAGCTATCTTGCAACAGCCGATAGACAGCAAATACATCATGTACTTTATGGGCGAAAAGGAACCCTGGAAGACAGCTATCGGACTCGCACATTCGATAGACCTCGTTAACTGGCATGAGCCCCTGGATGAACCAGTGCTCCTGCCACGAAAGGGTTATTTTGATAGCCAGGGAGTCGAGCCAGGACCTCCTCCGTTACTCACCTCGGAGGGGATATGGCTTATCTACTGCGGCTGGGCTGAAGATTGCGTCTATAAGGTCGGGGCAGCATTGTTCTCAAGAAAAGACCCGTCTATAATCGTGG
This sequence comes from uncultured Dehalococcoidales bacterium, assembly GCA_964583545.1. Classification (GTDB taxonomy): domain Bacteria; phylum Chloroflexota; class Dehalococcoidia; order E44-bin15; family E44-bin15; genus CAZOVW01. The sequence goes on from CAZOVW010000005.1 coordinate 30,331, forward strand.
AGAGGTCTGATGAGCCCATTCTTAAGGCAGCTAAGAATTGGGGTAAGACCTTTGGAGGGATTTCCAACCACGCAGTAGCTGAGGGCCTGGTGAAAGAGGGAAATCGCTGGCTTCTCTATTACGGTGCAGCCGACCGCGCCTGCTGCCTTGCTATCTGGGAGGAGAGATGAGGATAGCCTTGATGTCGGCCTGGAATACTGACTCCGGGGTAGCAGTCCATGCCGAGCCTTTGGGCAAGGCTTGGATTGAGATGGGGCACAAGCTGATCGTCTTTAGCTTCATAAGAGACGACTTTCACGGCGAGGGGTTTACGGGTGAGGACGAGGATTTCGTCGTCAGGTGCTTTGGAACGGATGAAAGGACCAAGTATCTTGATGCAAGGCCTTTTCTCACCTCAACCTACGACATCTTCGTTGTTGAGGACCTGGGGGTGCTTCCCACAGACCCTCTATCGAAGGTATTCGGCCTAATCAAAGAGAGAGCAAAGACCGTTCACATAGTCCATGAGAATGCCTTGCCTGAGAACCCCGCTTTTTACCAGTTTGACTGGGATGCCGTGGTCTATTTTGACCAAAGACAGGCCTTCCTCCGGGATGTCTACCGCAACACGCACTATATCCCCTTCCCCTGCTTCCCATCCCGCCAAGGCAACAAAGAAGAGGCTAGACGAAAACTCAACCTCCCCCTTGATCGAAAGATAGTCCTGTCCTTCTGCCAGAGAGGCTACTCGTTGTTTCTACCCGAGCGTGAGCATGAACTGGAGGGAGTCCTTTTTCTCGTCGTGGGCCCCACTGAGTTAGATGTTCTGGAAAAGTTCTCCCCCGACTCAGACAGGGTAATCAGAGAAGAAGAGGTGCTCTCGAAAGAAAGGTTCGATGATTATCTCTTTGCCTCAGATGCGGTAATCCTGCACAAGTTCCAAAGCCGAGGTCATGCGGTTGTTTCCAGCACGGCCTTTCAGGCCCTAGGCACTGGATGCCCCATCTTGGTGCCGCGAGTATCGGACTTCTTCCGCCCTTTAACTTCGGAGGTTGTGAGGTATGCCGACCGTGAAGAGCTGCGGGCATGCCTGGTTGATGTTCTTCAAGGTGGTCCAAAGTCCAAAGAGGCTCGCCAGGCAGCCCTCAAATACACGAAAAGGCACAGCCCTGAGAACATAGCTAAGAATTACATCGAGCTTTTCGAGTCGGTTGTGAGAGGAACCAAATGAACATAGGAATGGTGACTCGGTGGAATGTTCCCTGCGGTGTTGGTGTTCACGCCGAACTGGTGGGAAGAGCCTGGGTTGAGATGGGGCATAAAGTTAAAATATTTGCCCCCAAGGAGTGGAAGGATCCCCTTACAGCACAAGACGAACCATATGTGGTACGGTGCTTTGGTGAGGATAAGCAAGGAAAAGAGTTTTTCGACAACAGGCCTTTCCTTCGAGAAGATTTCGATGTCTTTGTGGTTCAGACGATGGTGCTACCACATGAGCAACTTATGAGGGTCTATCCTAGAATAAAAGAAAAGACAAAGACGATATTTGTGATTCATGACGAATGGCTGGATAGAAACCTCCTCGAACTTGAACCCGATGCCGTTGTCTGCTTTGACGAGAGATACAGAAGGTTTCTAGCGGAGGCGATACCAGAGGAGAGGATACATATTATCCTTTATCCTTGCCAGCCGTTGACGCGTGGAGATAAGGCACAGGCAAGGCGAAAGCTCAGCCTGCCATTAGCTAAGAAGATCATTTTTAACTTCGGTAATAACGTCTTCAGGCATATTCATCTTCTACCTCCACTGGAGCGCCTTTTTGAGAAGCATCCTTTCATTCTGCTTACGGTGACCTGGGTTAAGGACTGGTTTGAGCTATTTGACGCCCTGCGGAGTAGATACCCCTTCATAGAGCTGCGGTATGAATCTCTACCGATAGACCTCCTCTATTCCTATCTTCACGCCTCAGACGCCTTGCTGATACACAAGGACCCGGCAACAGGGGTAGCAGTGGCCTCAGGTGTTTACCAGTGCCTCGGCTCAGGGTGCCCCATTGTGGTACACGATGTCAATTTCTTCGAGACACTTGGGGATGAAGTACTCAAATACAGTGGTTTTGAAGACCTATGTGATAAGCTGGAAAGCATTTTCCAAGGAAAACAGGAGGTGAAGCGCACTCTTCGGGCTGCTGAGGCATATGCTGAAGCAAACTCAGGACGGGAGATAGCAAGAAGGTTTCTACACCTTTTTGAGTCCCTTTCCTGAGGGTTAAAGCGCAACGAAAATGGGTAAGAAACTTGGCTTTGCAGTTATCGGGGGTGGCAGGATGGGCTTGAGGCGTATAGGCTTGATAAAAGGCCACCCTCAGGCTGAGCTCCGCTGTATAGAAGATTATAACGATGTGATAGCCAGAAAGGTTGGCGAGGAAGTGGGTTGCGAGTATTGCTCCGGTTGGGAGGGTGTGGTGAGTCGCCCCGATGTTGACTGTGTAGTAGTATCTGTGCCCAACAAATTCCACCGCGATATTGTTATTGCTGCCCTAGAAGCAGGTAAGCACGTATTCTGTGAGAAGCCTCTAGCAAGAAATCCCATTGAGGCTCAAGAGATAGTAAAGGCTGCTGAACGATCACGGCGTTTCCTCAAGGTCGGGTCAAACCTGCGGTATTTCCCCAGTGTTCTCAAAGCCAAGGAGCTTCTGGATAGCGGCGAAATCGGTGAGGTTCTTTTCGCTCGGGGCTGGATAGGTCATTCTGGTTGGCAAATTGGCAGCTGGTACTCTGATGCCGAAATCATAGGTGGAGGAACGCTTCTCGACAATGGCTGCCACCTGCTCGACCTCTATCGGTGGTTTCTGGGTGAGGTGGAATCGTGTATCGGCTTCGTGTCCACTTCCCTTTGGCCGATAAGCCCTCTAGAGGATAATGCCATGGCGACCTTTAGGTTCACCAACGGCAAAATGGCCTTTCTACAATCTTCCTGGACGGAGTGGGTAGGCTACATGTACCTGGAAATATACGGCACCCAGGGCTTCCTACGCATCGACAATCGAGGACAAAGCTGCATTACAACCCTTGGTAAGAGGGATGGTCAAAACACGATGTTCGATTATTCCGAAGACCCCCCAATGTCCTATGTTTTGGAATTCAATGACTACGTTGACGCTATCGCCAGCGACCGACAACCGCTTCCCAGCGGGCTTGATGGGCTGAGAGCCGTTCAGATGGCACATGCGGTATATCGGTCAGCGCAGCTGGGCAAGGAGGTCAAAGTGCTGGACAGCGAAGCAGAAAACTTGCCTCGCAGGGAGAAAGGAGATGAAAATAGAGGCGGAGAGATGGGGGTAACCCAAAGTGTCTCAGCCTTCGGTAAGTATGGCGAATACTACGACCTGCTCTATCTTGACAAGGATTATGAGAGGGAATGCGACTTCTTGGAGAGCATCTTAAAGAAGTATTCCTCTATCCCGATAAAGAGCATTTTCGATGGCGGCTGCGGCACAGGCGGACATGCCATTCCCTTGGCAAGAAGAGGCTATGAGATTATTGGCGTAGATGCCTCAGAGGTAATGATAGGGAAGGCCCGAGAGAAGGCCAAAAAGGCAAGGCTGGAAATAGACTTCCATGTAGCTGATCTTTGCACACTCAGTTTGGATAGGAAGTTCGACGCCGCTATATGCATGTTTGCGGTAATGGATTACTTCGTTGCTAACGATGAGCTTGGGAAGGTCATGAGGAACATAAGGAGGGTGCTGAAAGAGGGCGCCTTATTCATCTTCGATGTGTGGAACGGGCTTGCTGTTCTGCGGATCTTGCCCGAGGTCAGGGTGAAGGTTATGGAAGGCGGGGGGAAAAGAGTGATTCGGTGGGTCCATCCCGAACTCGATTCCTTCAATCACCTTTGTAGGGACCGCTATCACCTGATTGTAACCGAAGGGGAGAAGCTTGTGGACGAGGTGACGGAGACACATACTGTCCGATACTTCTTCCCCCAGGAAATAAGCCACTACCTCAGGGAAAGCGGCTTCGAAGTGGTTGAGCTTTGCCCTTTCTTAAGCCTGGGTGGCAAAGTGGATGAAAACGTATGGAATATGACCTGTGTAGCAAGGGCAAAAGGAGAATAGCCAAATGATACCGGTGTGTGAACCGTATCTTGCCGGGAACGAACTAGAATACGCTGCTGATTGCATTAAGAGTAACTGGATTTCTTCCTTAGGCAAATATATCGGCGAATTTGAACAGCGGTTTGCCCGGTATTGCGGCTCAACATACGGGGTGTGCACCACCAGCGGGACTACGGCCTTACATTTGGCTCTAGCTTCCCTAGGCATCGGCAAGGGTGATGAGGTCGTTGTCCCCGCTTTCACCATGATCGCCCCGGTATTTGCCATCCTCTATACCGGAGCAAAGCCAGTACTTGTTGACTCTGAGCCCGAGACCTGGAATATGGATGTAACTCAAATCGAGGGGAAGATAACCCCAAATACCAAGGCGATATTGCCGGTTCATATTTACGGGCATCCATGCGACATGGATCCAATACTTGAGATAGCCAGAAGATACAATCTCTATGTGGTTGAAGATGCTGCTGAAGCTCATGGTGCTGAATATAAGGGAAAAAGGGTTGGGGGAATCGGGGATGTGGGCAGCTTTTCCTTCTACGCCAACAAGATAATAACCACCGGCGAGGGAGGAATGATTGTAACAAATAGAGAGGAGGTGGCAGAAAAGGCAAGGCGACTCAAGGACCAGGCATATTCTCCGGAAAAGAGGTTCCTTCACACTGACATCGGATTCAATTATAGGATGACCAACATTCAGGCGGCAATAGGGCTGGCGCAACTGGAAAGGATAGGCGAGCTTGTAGAAAGAAGGAGAGAAAACGCCCACCTTTATAACGAACTACTGAAAGAAGTAGAAGGGATCAGGCTTCCACCGCAGCAAGAATGGGCAAAGAATGTTTACTGGATGTACTGCATCTTGATCGAGGACGAATTTGGGATGAGCCGGGATAAACTACAAGGGAAACTCAAAGAGAATGGAGTCGATACCAGGCTATTCTTCATCCCCATGCATTGGCAGCCAGCATTTAGAAACTTGGGGTTGTTTGAGGGCGAAAGCTATCCGGTGAGCGAGGAGATCTCAAGAAGAGGGATGTATTTGCCCTCCGGGTCTGGATTAAAAGACGAGGAGATCGAACAGGTTTGCACCACGTTGAAGAGGATAAGATCCGCAGCGAGGGGTGCAAATAAGAAGTTAGGCGGATAACTATAAATTAACGGGGGCCCTGTCCCCCAGTCGCTAGGGTAAAAGCGGGGAAGTTGCTCCCGAAGAGGGAGTGGCTTTTCCGCTTTTTGTTGAGGATGTTAC
>CAZOVW010000006.1:0-34730 GCA_964583545.1 uncultured Dehalococcoidales bacterium
TACCCCCATAGACCGCCTCTCGAAACTCGCCAATGCGCCCCGCATCGGAGCCAATACTCACAATGGCACCGCTCTTGCGCTCGATCATGTGGCCCAGCACTACTTTGGTGCAGTTTAGCGCGCTCCGATAGTTTATATTTATTATCTTTTCCCAGAAATCGGGCGTGGTATCTATAAAGAGTTGCTGGAGATCCCAGCCCACGTTATTGACCAGAACATCCACCGCGCCAAATTCATCTATTGCCTTTTTCACCATCGCTTCCACCGCATCGTAGTCGGTGACATCTGTCTTCACCACGATAGCCTTGACTCCCAACTTCTTGGCTTTATCCGCCACCTTGTTTGCCTGCTTTTCATCTATATCGGCGATCACGATATTTGAACCTTCTTTAGCGAATGCCAGGGTGATCGCGCGCCCGATATTAGAACCCCCGCCAGTGATGATTACAGTTTTCCCCTTTAGTCCGAGATCCATTCTCAGCCCTCCTTTAATAATTTCAACCGCTCAGATATTAATGTCGAGGTTATCCCCTGTCAAGGTCTAGCGCCGCGGCAGCCCCAGCCCTATGGTGGCGATAATAGTACGCTGAATCTCCGGGGTGCCCCCAGCGAAGAGGCAACCAAGGTTGTTTAAATAATTACCCGCCATCTCTCCGTTGAAGGGAGCCCGTTTAGATTTCCACGCCAGTTGGCCATAAAGGCCCATGATCTCGGTGCCCACACGGGCGATACGGAAGTTCATCTCATCGCCAAAAAGCTTTGCCATAGAAGCCTGGTAGGTGGGGATGAGCCCCTGTCCTTGCATCCAGACCGTCCGGTAGGTGAGGAGACGCGCAACATTGACACCGATAGCAAGATCGGCCAGCTTCTGCCGCACCATGGGGTCCCTGGCCAGGGGCTGACTATTGTAGCGCGTTTCCTTAGCAAAGGCTACCAGGTCATCAAGGATACGCCGCATCGACCCCGCCAGGGAGGCCAGCGTGCCCCGCTCAAAGCTCAGGGTGGTCATCATGATCATCCAACCCTGGTTCTTCTCCCCCAACATGTTCTCTTTAGGGACGCGCACGTTATCGAAGTAAACGTCGCTAAAGCCATCAGCGCCAACCATGTTTGTTAAGGGGCTAACGGTAATCCCCGGGGTCTTCATATCGACCAGGAAGTAACTGAGCCCGCGATGTTTGGGGGCCTCGGGATCGGTTCTCGTTGTCATATAGCACAGGTCACCGCGGTGACCGAAGCTGATGTAGGTCTTTTGCCCATTGATTACATAAGAGTCCCCATCCTCCACAGCAGTGGTCTGGATTCCGGCGGAGTCTGAGCCAAAATTGGGCTCGGTAAAACACTGGATCCACATCACCTCCCCCCGCGCTATGGGCGGGAGGAAACGCTTCTTCTGCTCCTCAGTACCGTGGGCCAGGATAGTAGGTCCCACAATGCCTGTTCCCCCACCATCCATGCGGGGCGCCCTGCGGTAGGCCGTCTCTTCATTGAAGATGAGATACTTCGTATCCGATTCCTCCAGGCCACCATATTCCCGGGGCCACCAGATAGCGATCCAGCCCTTCTCCCCCAACTTTCTAGTGAACTCCCGGGCAAACGCCCACTCCTCATCCGTCTCCCCGCCATGAAGCACGGCCCGCTCCCGCCAGTCAGGAAGCTCCTCCTTAAGGAAGTTTTGGACCTCCGCTCGGAAAGCCTCCTCCTCATCAGTGAATCGAAAATCCACTATACATCCCCTCTCGGTCAGTCGCTACATTCTAGTGATAAACGGCCTCTCTCGTCAAGACCTGCAGCGGTGAGGAAACAAGGGCCCAGGCGATATTTCACAGCTTGCCAAAGTACCCCTCAGTGTGGTAACATTACACAACATGAAATACTTCCTGGGTGTAGATATCGGCTCGGTTAACGCCAAGCTAGCGCTCATCGATGAGAATTGTGAGGTAGCTGAGCTTGATACTGAAAAGATAACCGCCAGCCCGCAGGCTGCAGTCGCTTCGCTTATTTCACGGCTGAGTAAAAAGTGCAATCTTGAAGAGATCGCGACGGCTGGTGTATCTGGCTCAGGAAGGGGGGTGATACCCAAAGAGTTGAACTGGTCGGAATACAGCAGCTCCTTGTCGATCGCTTCAGGGCTCCTTCATTCCCATCCGGATGCAAAAACCATCATCCAAATTGGCGGCCAGACCTCGCTAGTCATCGGACTAGAGGATGGGCTGAGAAAGCCATGGAAGGTAGCATCAAACCCCCTTTGCGCCGCGGGTACTGGAAGATTCCTTGACCAACAGGCATACAGGCTTGGCATCAGCGTGGAGGATTTTGCCAGCCTGGCGCAGCGGTCTGACAACAGCCCGCCAAGGATCGCCGCCAGATGCAGCGTTTTCGCCAAGACCGACCTTATCCATCTTCAGCAGAAGGGTGTTCCGCTAGGGACAATGCTCTGCGGGCTCTGTGACAGCATCGCCCGGGGGGTCACCTCGCTCACCAAAGGGGTTCTTGAGGAGCCAATCTATTTTGTTGGCGGCGTTGCTGCCAATAGCGCCATAGCAGACTCCCTCAACGAAGTGCTCTCTTCAAAGAATGGGCATCAACTAAACGTAATCGTCCCCGAAAACTACCTCCATATCGAGGCTCTAGGTTCAGCCTTACTTGCAAGGGAATCTGGGAAGAGTTCCCGAGTGATTATGCTGCCAGAAGCAGATGTAAAGCAACGCTATTTTGAAACGCCAAGCTTAGAGAAAGTCACCCAGCAGGATAACTGGGTCGCCCCGAAAATAGACAAACCCTTTACCGGCTACCTCGGAGTCGATGTTGGTTCCACCAGTACGAAGGCAGTTATCCTCGATGAGTCCGGAACCGTGATCATGGCAAAGAATTACCTCATGACCGCAGGAAGGCCTATTGAGGCCGTCAAGGAGGTGTTCAGAAACCTGCACCGCGACGTTGGGGATAAAGTGAGGATCGCCGGGGTGGGTGTCACCGGCTCGGGGAGATATCTGGTGGGCAGCTTTATCGGCGCTGACCTGATAAGGAATGAGATCACGGCACAGACTAGGGCTGCCGTAGATATAGACCCTGAAGCAGATATCATCGAGGTTGGTGGCCAGGACTCGAAGCTTGTGATCAAGCGAAACGGTGTTGTCGTTGATTACCAGATGAACAAGGCATGCGCTGCAGGAACAGGAAGCTTCATCGATGAGTTAGCGGAACAACTTGGCGTCTCGGTGAACAACGGTGATTTCGCCGCTCTGGCATTCCAGGCGCCCCATACCATCGATCTGGGATCAAGATGCGCTGCCTTTATGGGGCAGGCTGTCGCCTCAGCACAACAGGAAGGCGTGCCCATAGAGGTGATCACTGCCAGCCTTTCCAACTCCATCGCTGCGAATTACCTTTCCAAGGTCGTGGGTGCGAGGAAACTGGGAGACAAGGTAATCCTGACCGGAGCAGTATTCTACAACGATGCCATTGTCTCCGCCTTCAAGCAGGCTCTCCAGGGAAAGACGACCATCGTGGCGGAACATAAGGAGGTCAGCGGTGCAATCGGGGCCGCACTTCTGGCAAAGGAGGAAATAGGCAGTAAGGGATCGAATTTTAAGGGATTTCAAAAAGTCATTGAGAGCGATTATACCCTTTCAACCTTCATTTGCAAGATATGCGAAAATAACTGCACGATAAGTCGATTGGAGATACCCGGTGAAACACCCACTTTCTATGGCAGCAGATGCGATCTCTTCGACAGCACCATTAAACAGGAGAAAAAGGGAACCCCGTTCGATGAACGCGAGCGGCTACTGTTTAAGGAATACAAGGAAGGGGCGGGCACAGGGCCTTCAGTGGGGATTCCCAGAGCGCTCATCGTATATGACTACGCTCCGCTCCTTATCGGCTTCCTCAATACCCTTGGTGCCAAGGTTGTTCTTTCGAGCAGGACCAACAAGCAGATCATGGAGCATGCCTGTGAGTTGAGCTATACGGACAGTTGTTTTCCCATCAAGCTGCTACACGGTCATGTGGCCAGCCTCAACGATGTGGACTACATCCTTTATCCATGTGCCATCCGGTTGGGCCTAAAAGACGGGGATGAGAACCAAAAGTATTCCTGTCCCCTGGTCCAGGCATCCCCGTATATAATCCGCAATGTCCTGAACCTCGGGGAACGGCTGCTTGTGCCTACGATCGACTTCAGCATGGGCGATGATGATGTGATCGATAACTTTGCCGAGGTCGCTGTGAAGATGGGGTTCAGCCAGAAACAAGGAAAGACAGCGGCCCTCGCCGGGATTAAGGCGCAGCGGGAATTCGAGGCGGCGCGGGTGGAGCTGGGGAAGGAGATAACCGAGCGCCTCCGCGAGAACGGCCAGCTGGGCGTAGTAATGTTCGCCAGGTCCTATATGTCGCAAGATTCAGGGGCAAACCTGGGGATCGCGGAAAAGCTTACCCAGCTCGGCGTCGTGCCCATCCCCCTTGACCTCCTGCCACTCGATTCAGTTAACCCCAAGGAATACTCAGACCGCCCCTACTGGTTCTACGAAGCTAAGCACATCGCCGGCGCGGCGCTCACTGCCTCAGACCCGCAGCTATATGGGCTGGTACTGACAAACTTTGGATGCGGCCCCAACTCATTCATAATCAAGATTGTTGAGGATATCATGGGTGGCAAGCCCCTGGGTCAGCTTGAGATCGACGAGCATGCTGCCGAGGCGGGTATTGTTACCCGCCTCGAGGCCTTCGTCGATACCATCAGCGGGTTCGCCCGCAGTGGAAAGAAGGCCCGTGGCTGGGATGAGCATGCCTACCGCTCAGCGCCAACATCAGTCAATCCGGAAAGAGCCATCGTCATGCCGAGGATGGCCCCCCACGCCGAGCTATTGGCCGCTGCGATGCAGGCCTTTGGAGTCAAGGCAGCCGTGCTTCCCGAATCAACGGAACAATCCCTTCTCTACAGCAATAAGGTAACATTGGGCACAGAATGCCTGCCCTACCGCGTAACCCTAGGCGACTTCATGATGTTCTTACTCGAGAATGGTCACGGCGAGTTTGACCTCAAGACTGTCGAAGGGTTCATGCCTAGCGCCTTCGGACCATGCCGCTTCGGGAAATACGCTGTAGAGCAGGTACGGATCCTCAGGCAACTCGGTTTCGATCTTCCTTTACGCACCACAGTGTCAAACCACGCCTACCGCGACCTGGGACTGGGCATAGCCTTCGAGCGCCTGGCGTGGCAGGGCATTGTGGCCATGGATTACCTGCAGAGGCTCCTCTGGCGCACCCGTCCTTACGAAAAGCGAGCCGGGGTCACAGAGGAGCTCTTCAGCGAATACACCGCCAGGATTGCCCACCGCATCCGCAAGAGGGAGGACTTCGACGATCTGCTGAAGGCGGCCACCGCGGAATTTCGCGCGCTGATCGACCCGGATAAGCCCAGAAGACCGCTTGTCGGCATCAACGGCGAGATCTTCCTGCGCTCCAACAGATTCAGCAATTGCAATCTGGTCAAGGAGTGCGAGAAGGTCGGGCTTGAAGTTATCGTCTCCCCGATAGGGGAATGGATCAAGTATATCACGCACCGTAATATCGAGGATGGTGTCAGGGAGAGGAAACTGAAAAAGGTGGTTACCGGTTACATAAGAAAGCTGTTGCAAAAGCACGATGAGAACTCAGTAGCCATCAACTTCAAGGGTCTTCTTGATCCGCACGAGCCATCAGCAAAGGAGGTACTGGCGTTCTCACGTCAGTACCTATCGCCGAAGTGTGGCAGCGAGGCGGTGCTGAGCATCGGCAGCGGGATCGAGTGGGTGGAAAATCCTGAGTTTGCCGGCGTGATCTCGGTAATGCCACATGGCTGCATGCCCGGGGGGATTGTGGCTGCCATGTCGGAGAAGTTCAGCGCCACATACAGGAAGCCTTGGATTAACCTCACTTATGATGGCACCATGGAGACTACTAACCTAGAACGGATTAACAATTTCGCCGAAGTGCTCAGATTCTGCAGCACTCCAGACCCTGGTAACAAATTCCCTATCTAATGAGCAGATTTAAGCCCCCATTTCGTTTCAATCTGTTATAATGTCTTATCTTCGGATCGCGTTGCTCCGAAAAGCTAACGGTAGGAGGCTTATCCTGGACTGGAAAGAACTCTTGGGCTTTATCGGCGGGGCTTTGATAACCATAGGGTTCATTCCGCAAGTATGGCGCCTCTTCAAACTTAAGAGTGCACACGAGATAAGCCTCCCTTTCACCTTACTCTTTATCTTGGGTGCCGCTTTTTGGCTATCCTATGGGATTTCAATGAGGTTGGCCTCAGTAATCTTATGGAACGTCATATCGCTCGCCATTATGTGCGCGATTCTATACGCAAAGCTGAAGTATGGCAGATAATCCACAGAGAAGAGTTCATGGCTAAATTGGTCGGGGTGGGCGGACTTGAACCGCCGACCTCATGGTCCCAAACCATGCGCGCTATCCACTGCGCCACACCCCGCCCAAGCGCAACATAGCAAATAAGCGCGGGGAAGTCAAGGGCCTTTAGTGCGCCTGAATTTGGCTTTGAGGGCCTCTATCTCCTGAGCAGCTCTTAGCTCCTCCTCCGTCATCGGCTGCCATGTCTTGAGTTCTCCACCCTCTACGATAACCTTGAATAACCCCTTGCAGCTGGCACACTTGAGGGGGCCTTGATATGTGGACTCGATCAGGAATATTTTTATCTCCTGACGGCACTGGGGGCATGCTATAGTTGCCATAATAGAACCTCCGAAGGAATTTTTGCTACACTTAAGCTAGCACCTTACATCGCTCCAGCAACCTGGCCCACTGCCGATCAACCTCCTCCTGCAAGGCGTCGACCAGGTGCCTGTTCTGCGGGGTGAGCAGGTGCTGGAACCTTCCCTGGGATTGGAGCCAATCGGTAATCGGCCTCTTTGGGTCAGGCCGATAGTTCAGCCGCCACTCGCCATTGACCACCTCGTAAAGAGGCCAGACGCAGGTATCAACGGCAAGCCTGGAGATGGCGATGGTCTCATCAGGTGGGAAGCGCCACCCCCTCTGGCAGGGGATGAGCACATCGATAAAAGAGGGGCCATCGGCAGCGATCGCCTTCTGTGCCTTAGCCATCAGGTCGCGCCAGGCGTGGGGCGCTGCCTGGGCCACATAGGGGATGTTATGGGCCGCGAATATCGCGGCAATATCTTTTCGATTCTCTCTCTTGCCAAGGACCACAGCCCCCACCGGTGTGGTGGTGGTCCATGCCCCCATAGGGGTAGCGCTTGAGCGCTGGATGCCGGTGTTCATATAGGCCTCGTTATTGAGGCAGACATAAAGGAGCTTATGACCCCGCTCAAACACTCCGCTCATGAACTGGAGCCCAATGTCATAGGTAGCGCCGTCGCCGGCAAAGGCGACAAATTTGATCCCCTTATCCTCTATCTTGCCCCGCTTCACCAGAGCGCGATACGCGGTCTCTACGCCGGCAAGGGTGGAGCTAACGTTTTCGAAGGCATTGTGAATCCAAGGAACACGCCAAGAGGTATATGGGTAAGGGCTACTGGACACCTCAAGACACCCAGTAGGTGAGGCGACTACTACTGGCTGCCCTACAGCATGGAGCACCTGGCGCACCACAATGGTCTCCGCACAGCCAGCACAAAGCCTGTGACCTGGGGCAAGCAAATCTTCTTGGGTGGATACCTCTTTCAGGTTTAAGGCCATAATATCCTTCTAATCCCTGACCCCAAGGTATCTAAGGGTTGGGCCGGTGAGCCCTTCCCTATCGATCCTGATGAGCTCCTGATAGACTTGGTAAATCTGTGTCGGCACTGTATCCCGTCCTCCCAGCCCATAGACGTAATTGACCACCTTTGGGCTGAAGCCATGGGTGAAAAGGGCGGTTACAACCTCAAGGAAAAGGGGGTTACCCTGAGCGCCGAAGGAAAGAGAGCGGTCGAGCACGGCGATCGCCTTCTTATCACCTAATGCCTGGGCCACCGCTGCCGCGGGAAAAGGCCTGAAGCAACGGATGGTGAGCAGCCCTGCCTTAACACCTTGGTCTCGTAGCTCATCAACGACAAACCTAGTAGTGCCTACGGTAGAGCCAAGCACTACAGTGGCAAACTCAGCATCCTCCAGGCGATATCCATCGATCAGCCCATAATAGCGCCCGGTAAGTTTGCCATACTCCTCACCGATCAGGGGGACAACCTCCAGCGCCCTCTCCATCGCTGCAGCCTGCTGGCGCTTATGCTCAAAGAAATAATCCGGGAGATCCATAGGACCATAGGTAACAGGGTGCTCCACATCGAGAAGGGGGTAATTCGGTTTATAAGTGCCGATAAACTCTCTTACCGCCTCATCGGGCAGTAGCTCCAATCTCTCCACACCATGACCCAGGATGAAGCCATCCAAGGCATGGAGGGTGGGGAGCATGACATCAGGGTGCTCAGCGATGCGCACCACTTGAATTGCGTTATCATAGGCTTGCTGAACGTTTTCATCGTAAAGCTGCACCCACCCAGCATCGCGGGCGCCCATGGAATCGGAATGGTCACAATGGATGTTTAAGGGAGCGGAAAAGGAGCGGTTGACCAGGTGCATCACGATGGGAAGGCGTGTTCCAGAGGCCACCCAGAGCACCTCCCACATCAAGGCTAGACCACAACCAGCGGTTGCCGTTTGGACACGACCGCCAGCAGCACAGGCACCAATACAGGTGCTCATCGCTGCGTGCTCCGATTCAACAGCAACAAACTCTGTGTCTACCTCCCCATTTGCTACAAACTCGCTGAAGCGCATCACGATCTCTGTTTGTGGCGTGATCGGATAGGCAGCAACCACATCTGGATTCATCTGTCGCATTGCCTCAGCCACCGCCCGATCGCCATCAAGAGCAATGGGCTTCCCCTTCACCCTTTTCAATACCATCTTCTAGACCCTCTCCTTAGCCAAAGCTTCCTCAACCATCATAATCGCCCCCTGCGGGCACTCACGAGCACAAATGCCACACCCCTTACAATGTGCCAGGTCAATGCCCACAACCGCCCCGTCCTCTACCTGGATCACGCCATCAGGGCAATAGGCCCAGCAAGTCATGCAGTTATTACACTTTTCTTCATCTCTTATAGGACGAAGCGAACGCCAGCCCCCTGTCTCATATTCCTCAGAGTTGCCAGCGTCGATGATCAGCCCCCCTATAGGGATCTCCCTCCAGCCTTTCACTACCAAACCGCTACCCCTCCCTTACCTCATTATATGCTCGCTCGAAGGCCTCAATATTGGCCTGGGCTATCTTTTTGCTACCCCTTGCTTCCAAGCGCTTCTTAATCTCCTCGCGGACGCCTTCCTTGCTCACCACCTCCAAAGCCTTGAGCAGGGCGCCCATCATGGTAGTATTCGGGATATTTCGTTTCATAGTATCTAATGCAATGCGAGTAGCATCAACAGTAAACACCTTTCCACTGTCAAATCCTAGCTTGCCTCTCAGCTCCGCCGGGGAGAGGGAGGTATTAACCACGAGCACCCCTCCACCCTTGAGCCCCTCGGTGAAATCGACAACCCCCACTAATGTGGGGTCAAGCACCACAACAGCATCTGGCTCCGTAATCGCACAGTGCTGCCTAATTGAGGAGGAGCTAATCCTGGTGTATGCTCTAACTGGTGCCCCCATGCGCTCAGGGCCATACTCCGGGAAGGCCTGAAGATATTTCCCTTCCTTAAGAGCAGCTTCCGCAAGGATTTCGCTGGCGGTAACCGCTCCTTGCCCCCCACGACCATGCCACCGAATCTCAATAAGATCGCTCATCATAGCCAACTTAAACCACAAAATAGCGCCCCTGGAGCGACTCGAACGCTCGCCCCCAGCTCCGGAGGCTGGTGCTCTATCCTCTGAGCTACAGGGGCTATTTATATCATATCGCTTTACCGCTCTTCTGGCAAGGTAGATTCAGGTTCTCGCTTGCGCTCTCCTGAAGAAGGGCTTCAGCATCGCTGGGGTGATCAGCGTGGTAACTATGCTCACCGCAACTGCAGCGCCAAACAGTTCGCTTGCCATATCCCCAGTCCCTAATGCCCCTGGGATCAACAGGGCCACACCAGCGACGATCAATCCCACTTCTCCTCGGGGCACCATCCCCACACCCACGATCATTGCCTCGTTATTGGAGAGCTTTCCCACAAACTTGGCCGGTAGATAGCAACCGATCATCTTGCCCACAGTAGCCAATACGACGAGGATAAAGGCGATCAAGGCCGCCGATACCAGAAGCGGCATATCGACCTGCATCCCCAAGTAGCAGAAGAAGAAGGGGGCCAGGAACAGCATGATGGGCCTCGTTTTCTCGATTATCTCCTCTTTCTCCCCGCAGGCGGCGAACATCATCCCGGCCACATATGCCCCCACCACGGGGTGTAAGTCAACCAGCGTAACCAGATAAGCGATGAGAAAACCAATGAGAATGGCCACGATGGGCATGGTGCCCGACCTTTTGAACGGATTCAGGAATATCTTCGAGATGTATTTGTGGAACTTGACTCCAATTATAAGCAAGGCAAACCAGACAGCAAAGCCAACAAGGGTAATGCGAACAACATGCGAGGCTTCAACTGTGCCAGTTTCCGCTATAGAGGCGATGACGGAGAGAACGACTATGCCGATGATGTCATCGATAACGGCGGCGACGAGGATTGTGGTCCCCGCCCTGGTATTGAGCCGCCCCATATCCATCAATATCCGCACCGTTATCCCGATGCTAGTCGCCACCAGCACCGCTCCCATGAATAGCCACGCTGTTGAAGGGCCGTCGGGATAAAAGAGCCTGGTAATGAAATAGCCGAAGACGAAGGGCAGGATAACCCCGCCTACAGCTACCAACGCTCCTGTTTTCCCCTGCCTCAAAAATGACCTGACATCGGTTTCAACACCAGCGACAAAGAGCAGCACGACAACGGCTATCTGCGATATAATCTCCATGGCATGAAATTCATGGAGCCCAAAACCTCCCTGAACGGTGGCGAAGTTCAAGATTATGGGGTCGTTCCCAAAGATAAGCCCCCCTAAGGCGAAGGGGGAGATAATAATACCAGCCACCAGTTCCCCGAGAATTGGTGGCTGCTTTAGGTAGCGTTCCGCTACCTCTCCGCCAAGCCTAGCGGCGATTAAAATCAAACCGAAGCTCAATATGAACTTAAAGTATACTTCAAGCCCCATCACCTACCCTCTTTTAAGCTCCTCAATCGAGCTGATAATTATGCCAAGGATAAACCCTGAAACCCGGTTATCTACCATACTACAAAAGAGATGCGAAGACAATATGCCATTCACGCCTAGGGTGCGGTGAAGAGGGCACAGGCCCCTCCCAGGTAAACAACTATCAAGGCCACAGAATACCAGCTCATCCGCAGCGGCGTTTTTCGTCTTGGGCGGAAGATAAGGCCGGCAATAACGATAAGGGGCATCAGGATGGCAATGGAAGCAGTGAAAACATGGTCCTGTGAGGCTTCTGAAAATATTGGGCCGCCTGAGGAGAAGATGTCGTAACAGACGACCGCAGGGAGGTAACCGCGGCCAGGAGCAAGACCCCGATCCAGAGCCCGCTGAGCCCCGTCTTCTCGGCAATGATGTCTCATAGCGCGAGAGTTTCGCTCCGAAGAAAAGAACTAGACCAAAAGCGCCCCTTATCTCCAGTTAAACCTATGCCTAGCGAGCGATTATAGCATAGCTTCGGGTAAATTCACAAACGAAGTCTTTCGCCTCGGCGACAATTTAGGTATAATGGTGAGTGGAGAGGTGTCCGAGTGGTTTAGGCTCATTGGTGCTGGTCTCTGTGGTATCGGCCATATGGTGGAGAAGGCGGCGCAGAGGTTCATCCAGCGTCGCGACAATTTGATAGACCTATCTAACCACCAGTTGCCATTGACACCGGTTAAGCTCTGCTAGGGCCAACACTAGGCTGCGTAGCAATTCATCATCGCTTAGTGAATAGCGTGGGACATTATTCTCAATATAGGTTTTTACCACCCCGCTGTTTACAAGGCGTCTGAGGGCTTGGTCTGTGTACAGTCTCTGGCCGGTCAAAGCGTGAACGGTTGCTAGATGGCTAAATCGGGTATTGGGATGTCTCCCGAAAAACCGGATGAGCTCCAGACAGCATTGGTCATCCGCATAATCCTTAATGAATTGACGCAGCTTCTCCTCGATAGCAATTTCGGAAATAGCCACGTTATCTCCTTACCAACCAGCGCTGTTAAACTGTGACAAGGCGCGGTGAGAGAGGCGACTAGGCAAGCACAACAGCAGCGTAGATTGCAAAGCCCACAATGCTCACCAGAGCAATGACACCGACGATCGTCGCCAGCCGCAACCGGCCTATCTTATAGCCCAAATAATCACCCAGCAGCATCACCACTACCGCAGCGACTATTATCTCGACCACGTTGATGGCAACTTCCAATCCATGCATCCAGTTCCACCTCCCGCCATTGGCCTCGCGCAAAAGGAGTACACGGAAGGCAAGTCCCCGCGACTCCTTTCGCTAAACGCTAGCGAATCTAGGTGCGGTGCGGGCTCGCCGGACGAGACCGTTGTCCAGGGAGGATACGCCGATGTCGTAAATAGGAGGGAACCTCAAGCTCCTCCTCGCTCTTCACCCCCTTAAGAAGTCTGGTGATCTCCTTTTCCCAGGCAGCGCCGGCGAACGCTTCCTTGGTGGTAAAACCAGTGGCGATGAGGGTCAGCCTAACATCATCGCCCATATTGGGGTCAAGGACAACGCCGAAGATGACGTTCGCCTCCGGGTCAACCGCTTGCCGGATGAGCTCAGCGGCATCATTAACCTCAAATAGGGTGAGGTTGCTGCCGCCGGCAATGTTGAACAATACCCCTTTCGCCCCTTCCATGGAGACATCCAGCAACGGGCTGGCTAGGGCATCTTTGGCAGCATCCACTGCCCGGTTCTGTCCCGAACCCCTGCCGATCGACATCCATGCTGGGCCGACATCCTTCATCACCGTTCGAATATCGGCGAAGTCAAGGTTAATGAGGCCGGGAACAGTGACTACCTCGGAGATTGCCTGCACCCCATGAAAAAGGACTTCATCGGCCAGCCTGAAGGCACCATCGACCCCCGTCTTTCGGTCGCAGAGATCGAGCAAGCGGTCATTGGGGATGATGATCAGGGTATCCACTTTATCCATCAGGGCCATAATCCCCTCCTCAGCAACTTTGCTACGGTGGAAACCCTCAAAGTTGAAAGGCCTGGTGACCACGGCGATGGTGAGAGCACCGCTCTGCTTAGCAATTTGAGCCACCATCGGCGCCCCCCCGGTACCGGTACCGCCTCCCATACCAGCAGTGACAAATACCATATCCGCTCCAACGATAGCCTGCTTTATCTCATCGCGGCTCTCCTCAGCGGCCTTCTGACCCAATATATGGTCACCGCCGGCACCCAAACCGCGGGTAATCCGCTCCCCCAGCTGGATGCGTACCCCCGCTTCCGTAACCGCCAGGTGTTGGGCGTCGGTATTCATTGCAATGAATTCTACGCCACGGATCTGCTCCCGAACCATTCGGGTGATCGCATTACAGCCTGCTCCGCCCAGGCCAACAACTTTAATGTTCGCCGGGCTAGGGACATAACTTGTTTTTGCCATTTTATTTTATCTCCTCCTAAATTATTATAGATTATAGGCTTCTAGCGGAAGAGCCGGAACATTTGGAAAGCAAGCCGGCGGAGGCCGCGTCTGGGCTGCCAGCCTTGTGCGCCCTCGTTCCTCCTCCTCCACAAGAGAAGACCGACGCTGGTGGCATAGGCCGGGTCAAGCAGGACATCGGCAATGCCATAAAGGTTAAGGGGAATTCCGATCCTTGCTGGCAACCGGGTTACCTTGCTCCCCAGTTCGACAATCCCGGGGAGATTCGCCGTGCCCCCGGTGAGCACCAGCCCTGAGGGGATGAGCTCAGTATGCTCGCTGCTCGGTAGCTCCAGTACTATAAGTCGGAGAAGCTCCTCAACCCGGCTGTGGATGATCTCCGTCAGCCCAGCGTAGGAGATACTATGCCCATTTACGGTCAGGGTTCTATCGGTCTCGCCCCTGCCCTCAGGGATGGGCATCACATTGCCATACTTTTTCTTCATCTCTTCAGCCAGTTCAAAGGGAAGGTCCAATCCAATGGCAATATCGTGGCTGATTTGATATCCAGCTACGGGCAGGACGGAGGTATAATAGATGCTGTCGTCCTTGAAGATGGCGATATCGGTAGTGCCACCACCGATATCGGCGAGCAGGACACCACTTTGTCTCTCCTCTTCAGTGAGGATAGCCTCAGCGCTGGCAAGGGGTTCCAGAATGAGGTCGTCAATCTCAATGCCGATGCTACGGATGCACTTGGTCAGGTTCTGGACGGAGTTTACCGCCGCAGTAATGATGTGTGCCTCAACATCCAGGCGGAAGCCATACATGCCGACCGGGTTCTTGACCCCCTCCTGACCATCGACGATGTAGGTGCGGGGGATGACGTGAAGCA
Organism: uncultured Dehalococcoidales bacterium; assembly: GCA_964583545.1. Lineage (GTDB taxonomy): Bacteria > Chloroflexota > Dehalococcoidia > E44-bin15 > E44-bin15 > CAZOVW01. The sequence continues at coordinate 14,513 of CAZOVW010000006.1, forward strand.
GCTGTCGCTCGCTGGGAACTTTAAGGGCGTGGGCAACCTCGAGAACGCGTTTTAAGTCTTCAGCACGCACCAGCCGGTCGTTACGGGTAATAGCAACAACCCCCCGATTATTTGCCGAGCTGATATGCCTGCCGGTAACACCGACATAGGCTGATTCTAACCTGTAGCCGGCGCTCTGCTCAGCCTTCCTTACCGACTCGCGGATCGACTCCTTGGCTTCGTTAGAATTGACCACCAGGCCCTTCTGTAGCCCCCGAGACAGGGCTACGCCAACACCAAGGATGCGAGGCCCACCGCTATCGATATCAGCCATGATGGTGCACACCTTGGTTGTGCCCACGTCTATGGCAGCAATCTTAGTCCTTTTCATATTTCTGCCTCCTTATACGAAAGGTCGCAATCACCTTTTGTATTCACGGTAGTGGACGTTCCACTTGCTGCACAGAAGATTAATGTAGTTCTTTAGCTCCGAGTTTGGCGCCCGATGAAGCTCCGCCAGAAAACCATGAAGCAGCTCACCGCCAGTCATCCCCGGAGTGGGCTCTTCTGGCCCGGGCAAGTTGACGTAGACCATCTCCGTCATCAGTTTTTGATACTCTATTGCTTGTCCCACAAAAATCAACTCCTTTCCTAGTTTTAATTATAATTTTCCATGTGGCAGAGGCATGCGTCAAATTTTGTCCCTTTTTGTCTTCTCTCATTCCATTTAATCCTATTTAAATCCTTCGACTTCTTACTATTGGAGCGAAATACTTCTTGAAATACCAATTCCGCTATAGTATACTGAAATGGGAGGGATTGAGATGGTCAGTGAGGGTCGAAAGCATTTATCCCCCTACGTCTCTTACCGCACCTTCCGCAACTTTATTGACGGATTGCAACAGCGAATGCCATCCCGGATTGACCGGAGCTACTGGGGCGACAGGTTATCGGGCAGCACTGGCATCCAGCTTATGGCAGCCCTACGCTTTTTGGGACTTGTAGATGCCAGCGGCATACCAAGCAGCCGATTGAAGCTGCTAGTTTCAGCCAAGATAGGTGAACAAAGAGCAGCGCTTCTCAGAGAGATAACCTCCGAAGCGTTTGGCTTTCTGCTACAGGGTTCATTTGATCTCCAGAGTGCCACCTACGCCCAGTTGCAGGAGGTCTTTCATGATACATTTCAGGTAACAGGTGATGTCAGCCGCAAGTGCATCAAGTTCTTTGTCGCACTAGCTAGCGATGCCGGAATACCTTTGTCCCCGTTCATAACTCAACGGTCGAGATCAACACACACCAGCACTGGAATGAGAACGACCTTTAAAAGGACAAGTCGGAATTTGATAGTTCCACGAAATTTGGAAGAAATTCCTCCCGGAATGTCTTGGGACAAAATGCTGCTTACCAAAATCCCCACCTTCGACCCGGCTTGGTCTGATGAAGTCAAGCTAAAGTGGTTCGAAGCATTTAACAAATTGCTGAAGCGGGGCTTGACTAAGGGCGAGAAATAAGCAATCCTCCTTTGAGCATTATTTTAGGTGAAGTTTGAAGCTGGGAGAGGTGTCCGAGTGGTTTATGGTGCCGCTCTCGAAAAGCGGTCTCGCTTTTAGCGAGCGTGGGTTCGAATCCCACCCTCTCCGGGGAGAGGTGCTGGAGTGGCCGATCAGGCGCGCCTGGAGAGCGCGTGTCGCCTTTGGCGACCGTGGGTTCGAATCCCACCCTCTCCGCTTTTTTTCGACCTTTACGCACGTTAGGCTTTCCTGAGGCAACCGATCTTATTCAAGATCGTTTATCCTCACCTCCTTTATCCCCCTCTCCTTCTCAAGGAGAGGGGGAAGAGATTTTAGAGAGGGGCAAAAAGCCCCTCTCTTACCTATATTCCCCTTCCCTTAATAAGGGAAGGGGGTCAGGGGGATAGGTTGTTAAACGACCTTACTTGCTTTCGATTTGACACTGTGTTATAATGCTCCAATTTACAAAACTGAATCTGGAGGAAGCGAAAGATATGAAGATCTCCATCATAGAGCCAAAGACCCCCTTTTATAATTTCTACAGCGCGTTGATAAAGCATTTGCCTCTACTGGGCCCAATCTACCTCGGCACTATACTTAAAAACAAGGGTTATGATGTCACCGTCTATAACGAGAATATTAAAGAGATCGACTATTCCCGGATTAAAGACTCGGATGTTCTAGGTATCTCGATGATAACGTCCACTGCCCCCCGCGGCTATGAGATAGCCGAAAAATTCCGCCAGCTCAATTCCAAGGGAAGGGTAATCATCGGTGGCAGCCATGCCACCTTCCTCCCTGAGGAGGCTGCTCAGTATGCCGATCATGTGGTAACCGGCGAAGCCGAGTCAGTAATCTGTGATCTGGTTAGGGACGGTGGAGAGAAGATTATCGCGGGTAGGCCGGTGGAAAATCTCGACAACCTGCCCTTCCCCGATTTCTCACTAGTAGACGGATTCAGAGAAAACCCGCTCCTCACCCCGATATCCACCTCCAGGGGCTGTCCCTTTGATTGCACCTTCTGCTCCGTTACCGCAATGTTCGGCAGGAAATACCGGTTCCGCTCCACAGAGAGTGTCATCGAGGAGCTATCGCGGATCAAGCATAAACGCATCTTCTTCTACGACGATAACTTCGACGCCAACAAGTCCAGAACCAAGGAACTGTTAAAGCAAATGATCAAACACAAAATAACCCCTCCCTGGATCGCCCAAGTCAGGGCCGATGTCGCCAAGGACGAGGAGTTGGTGGCACTGATGGCCCGGGCAAATTGCTTTCAACTGTGTATCGGCTTCGAGTCGCTGAACCCGGAGGTGCTGAAGAGCTATAATAAAAAGCAAACCCCGGAGGACATCAATACCTGCATCAAGGTGCTACACAAGTATGGCATCAAAATACACGGGATGTTCATATCGGATGGCTACACCGATACCTACCAAAGACTGGAAATAGACAGCCTTCAGCTATGCATTCTAGTCCCTATTCTAGGTAGCAAGCTTTATACCGCAATAAAGAGCAGCGGCAAATTCATCACCGACAGGTTTCCCACCGACTGGAAACTCTTTGATGGCGGACATGTAGTCCACTGGCCTGATAATCTGTCGCCCTTAGAGATGCAGCGCCAAACCGTTCAGGCCCTGAAAAGCTACTATTCGCGGGTCAATATGACTAAACTGTTCCTTAAGGGGCAGTGGGTGAATTTTCGCTTCAGGCAGATGGGGCATGGCATCCTCAAGAAGTGGGAGGCCCAAAACAAGGACTATCTCGCCAAGCTCAAACAAATCCCGCCCTCTTTAGCCATTGCCACCCGTTAGGCCTTTCCCCACTCTTAACACCGTCTCCTAACAATCTCTCTGCTTCTTTTTCTTTCCACAGGGAGTATTTGTCTTACCTTAACTGCTGTGCTACAATAAGCTGACCTATGAGCGACACCAAGTACTGGGTAGGATTCACCCTGATCCCGGGGATCGGGCGGGCCAGGTTTTCCCGGCTGGAGCAGTATTTTGGTAAGCTGGAGCAGGCCTGGCAGGCCAGTGCCACTGAACTCGAGGTAGCCGGGCTCGATGCCAGAACTATCAAGGCGATCATGGTACATCGACCCAAGCTCTCCCTCGATGCTGAGATGGAGAAGCTGGAGCGCTACAAGGTAACGGTGCTCACTTGGAAGGATGAGAGCTACCCCTCCAGACTGAAGGAGATATATGATCCTCCTCCGGTGCTTTATGTGAGGGGCTCCCTTGTCCCTGAGGATGATTGGTCCCTGGCCGTGGTGGGCACCCGTCGCCCTACATACTACGGGAGGGAGGTCACCGAGCAGATTGTAAGCGATCTGGCGCGAAACAAGATCACCATCGCTAGCGGATTGGCTAAAGGGATCGACGCTACTGCTCACCGCACTGCCCTAGATTCAGGGGGGCGGACTATCGCCGTCTTCGGCTGCGGGTTGGATATTGTTTACCCCAGCGATCATGTAAAGCTGGCGCGCGAGATTATGGAGCGCGGGGCGCTGGTGAGCGAGTTTCCCCTGGGCACCCGACCCAAAGCGGAAAACTTCCCCAGAAGAAACAGGATCATGAGCGGGCTGAGCCTCGGGGTTTTGGTGGTGGAAGCCGGGGAAGGGAGCGGTGCCCTGATCACCGCAGGGCTCGCCCTGGAGCAAAACCGCGAGGTCTTTGCCGTTCCCGGCAGCGTGCTCTCCCAAGCAAGTCGTGGAACCAATCGATTAATCCAGGAGGGGGCGAAGCTGGTGCGGTGGGCCGATGACATCCTTGAGGAGCTCAATTTAACTATGGCGATGCAACAAGTGGAGGTGAAGGAGCTCCTTCCCACCACGGAGACCGAATCCCTAATTTTGCAATGCCTCTCCTCAGAGCCAACCCACATCGATGAGGTGGGACACCAGTCGCGTCTCCCCATCGCTATGGTCTCAAGCACCCTATCGATGATGGAGCTTAAGGGGATGGTAAAGCAGGTTGGCGGCATGAACTATATCATTGCCCGGGAGGCCAGGGAGGACTACCGGCTTAAGGTGGAATAATGGCAAGCAAAAAGTTGGTTATCGTCGAATCTCCCGCTAAGGCGAAGACGATAAGCAGGATACTGGGCAGTGGCTACAGCGTGAAAGCCTCCGTGGGACATGTCCGAGACCTGCCGCGGAAACGGTTTGGAGTGGATGTAAAGGGGGGCTTCACCCCTGAGTATGAGGTTCCCAGGGAGAAGAGGGCGGTGGTTAAGGAAATAAAGGAGACCGCGCAGAAGGCTTCCACGGTATATCTTGCCACCGACCCTGACCGCGAGGGCGAGGCCATCTCCTGGCATCTGGTTCAAGCAGCCAAGCTGGATAGCATGCCGCTGAAGCGGGTGGTTTTCCACGAGATCACCAAGAAAGCAGTGGCGGAGGCCTTTCGCCATCCCCGGGAGATCGACCTGGAACTGGTTCACGCCCAGCAGGCTCGCCGCATCCTCGATAGGCTGGTCGGCTACAAGATAAGCCCTCTCCTCTGTCAGAAGGTGAGGCGCGGGCTTTCTGCAGGAAGGGTGCAATCGGTAGCCTTGAGGATGATCGTTGACCGAGAGCGGGAGATCGAGGGCTTCATCCCCAGAGAATATTGGTCCATCGACGCCCAGCTTGAAAAGGTCGCTCCAAAAGAGAGCTTTACGGCCACTCTTCTCGGTTTTATGGATGGCAAAAAGATTGATATTGGGAGCCGGGAGGAGGCTGAAAGAATTGTCTACCAGCTTAAGGATGCAAGCTACACCGTGGCCCAGGTGAAAAAAAGGGAGGTGGCTCGCCAGCCAGCGCCCCCCTTCATCACCAGCACCCTCCAACAGGAGGGGTGGCGCAAGCTTCGCCTCAGCGCTGAGCGCACCATGGCCCTCGCCCAGCAGCTCTACGAGGGCTTACCAATAGGTAAGGAGGGATCGGTAGGGCTAATCACTTATATGCGCACCGATTCAGTAAGGGTGGCCCCCTCAGCCCTGGAGGAAACAAGGGCTTATATCGAGGGAAAATATGGCGCGAACTTCCTGCCACCTCGCCCTCGTATCTTTACTAAAAAGGCGAAGGGGGCCCAAGAGGCCCATGAGGCGATCCGGCCTACATCGATAAGGCGGGAACCTGAAGCGATTAAGGGCTATCTCAGCAAGGACCAGTTCAGGCTCTACGAGCTCATCTGGAAGCGGATGGTCTCCAGCCAGATGTCCCCCGCGATATTGGACAATACCACGATAGACATTGAGTCAAAGCCCAAAAAAGGCGAAAAATTATATCTCCTCAGGGCTACCAGTTCCACTACGAAATTCCTCGGCTTCACCATTCTTTATAGTGAGGGGAGGGATGATGCTGAGGACGAACAAGAGAAGGCCCCCCTTCCCGAGTTAGCGAAGGGCGAGCCCCTAAAACTTTTGGCGCTCTTCCCAGAGCAGCACTTCACCCAACCCCCACATCGCTACACCCAGGCAACTCTGGTCAAGGCGCTGGAGGAATGGGGGATCGGACGTCCCTCAACTTATGCCCCCATCCTTGCCACAATTGGGGGGAGAGGCTATGTGGCGCAGGAGGGTGGGCGGTTTCACCCCACGGAGCTTGGCTACCTGGTGAACGATATGCTTAACCAGCATTTCCCCGATATCGTCGATTTTGGGTTCACCGCCCAGATGGAGGAGGGGCTGGACCGGATCGCTCAGGGGGAGAGGGAGTGGGTTCCATTCCTCGAGGAATTTTATAACCCCTTTGAAAAGACGCTGCAAACAGCAAAAGAACGAATGGCAAGGGTCAAAATAGCGGACGAGCCCACGGATGAGGTCTGCACACTGTGCGGCAGACCTATGGTGATTAAATTGGGGCGCTACGGGAGGTTTGTAGCCTGCTCAGGCTACCCCAAATGCAAGAACACAAAACCTCTTCTCGTAAAAATCGGCGTCACATGCCCCAGGTGCGGCAGCGAATTGGTGGTGCGGCAGAGCAGAAAAAAACGCACCTTCTACGGCTGCTCAGGCTATCCCGATTGCGATTTCACCATAAGCGATAGGCCGATTTCGCAGCCCTGTCCCGAGTGCGGCGGGCTCCTTGTGATGCGTGGCAAGAAGATGGCAAGATGTACAAAATGTGAGTTTAGCAGCAGCTTAGATGAGATGGAGAGGGAGGCTATCAAGGTATGATCCCCCTTATCCAAAGCAGGGAAAGCATAGAGAAACTGGTTTATAATTACATTCGCTACCTTGAGGTGGAGCGTCACGCCTCGCCTTACACCGTGCGCAACTACATCTACAGCCTGCGCCACTTCCTGGAGTTCCTTGACGCACAAAAGGTAGCTACTCTGGACGATGTCGACTCCCACTTGCTGCGGCGCTATGTCGCTGGGCTTGTTAATGGGGAGTTGGAGGAGTGGGGAAAGGCATGGGTTGCCTGCAGCCTTAGCGCACTCCGCTCCTTTTATCGCTATTTGATGCAACAGAATTTCATATCCTCAAACCCATTGCTCACTGTCTCTTCGCCGAAACTTGAAAAGAGGCTCCCCTCATTCCTCTCAAGCGACGAGGTCACCCGACTCCTTGAGGCGCCCGATACTACCAACCCTCAGGGGCAGCGAGATAGAGCGATGTTCGAGCTCCTTTACGCCTCCGGGCTCAGGGTGAGCGAGATAGTGAGGCTCGACCTGGGAAGTGTCAATCTCGAAGCGCGAGAGATTCGCGTCTGGGGCAAAGGCGCCAAGGAACGGATGGTACTCATCGGCAAGCCGGCAGCCTCAGCCCTCGACCGCTATCTTCGTGAAGGTCGTAGGCAGCTCCTGGGCAATTCAAGGACTGAAGCCCTGTTTATCAATCGATACGGCAAAAGGCTCTCGGAGCGCTCCCTCCAGAAGGCAATCTCAAGATATGCCCTCAAGGCAGGCCTTGATAAAAGGGTATTCCCCCACATGGTGCGCCATAGCTTTGCGACCCACCTCCTTGACGGTGGTGCCGACCTGCGGGTGGTTCAGGAGCTCCTCGGCCACGCCAACCTCTCATCCACCCAGATCTATACCCATGTCACCCAGAGCCAGGCGCGAAAGGTATATCTGGCAGCCCATCCCAGAGCAAAAAAGAAGGGGAGTAGTACGAAAATATGAAAATACTTCTTATCCACGGACCGAACCTGAACATGCTGGGCAAGAGGAATCGCGCTATCTATGGGGATAAGACCCTTGCGGAACTCGAGTCCCTGGTGGTAAAAAGGGCCCGAGAACTGGGTGCTGAGGTTTCGGCCTTCCAGTCGAACAGCGAGGGGGCGCTCATCGACTTTATCCAAGCCGAGACGCCAAAAGCAGCAGGCATCATCATCAACCCAGGGGCGCTCACCCATTACGGCCTCTCGTTGCGGGATGCCCTTGAAGACAGCTCCCTACCCGTGATCGAGGTTCACCTCTCCGATATCCACGCCCGCGAGGAGTGGCGGCATAAGTCGGTGATTGCGCCCATCGCCAAGGATCAGATCAGCGGTCAAGGCTGGCAGGGGTATATCGCCGCCCTGGAGATACTAGTCACCGAATTGAAAGAGAAAAAATGATCCATCGCCTTGAGAGGCTGCGTCAAAGGCTTGGGGAGGAAGGGCTGGACGCCATCCTAATCTCTCAGGGTGAGAATCGCCGCTACATCAGCGGATTTACCGGCTCAGAGGGCTTCCTCCTCATATCAGAGACGAGCGCCATCCTGGCCACCGACTCTCGCTATACCGAGCAGGCGAAAAGCCAGGCGCCGGGCTTTGAGATTTTCCGCACAGAGGGAGAGCTATCAAAGTGGTTCCTGGAACTCGTCTCCCCACTTGACATAAAAAGGATCGGCTTTGAGGCAAATGACCTCTCTGTTGCTACCTATCGAAAGCTGGTGGCAACCGCGGCCGAAGCGGGCGAAAAAGAGCTGGTGCCTACCGAGGGAATTGTGGAGTCGCTGCGTGTCGTGAAGGATAAAGGGGAGCTGGAGCTTATCATGAAGGCAGTAGAGATCTCCGATGCTGCCTTTGAGGAGTCTTCGTCCTTGCTCCATCCTGGGATGGCTGAGAAAGAGGCCGCGTGGGAGATCGAGAGAACGTTGCGGGAAAAGGGTAGCGAAAACGTTCCCTTCGACATCATCGTCGCCTCAGGGCCCAACTCCACCCTTCCCCACCACCAGCCCACCGACCGTCTCATGCTTTCCAGTGAGCCCGTGGTCATCGATATGGGGGCGCGCGTTGCCGGCTATTCAAGCGACATTTCAAGAACCATCTGCCTGGGAAATACGGATGAAAAGTTCGAAAAGATATATGACCTTGTCCTCGGCGCCCAGCTCACTGCCATCGCCACCATCGAGGCGGGGATGAGTGGGGAGCAAGTGGACAGCCTTGCCAGGACGGTTATCGAACAGGGAGGCTATGGGGAGAATTTTGGGCATGGCCTGGGACATGGCGTCGGGCTGGCCGCCCACGAAGAGCCGCGGCTGGGGAAAGGCTCCGAAGACATCCTGACGGATGGCATGGTTTTCACCATCGAGCCAGGCATCTATATAAGTGGCTGGGGCGGAGTGCGGATCGAGGATGTAGTGGTTTTAGAGAAGGGGAGAGTAAGGGTGCTCTCCAAAGCCAAAAAGATAAACTAACGTGAGACGATAGCCTTTTTAGTATTACAATAATTCAGGACTAGTTCAAAAAAGGAGCGAAAAGATGATTAGTACTGGCGAGCTCAAGAAGGGGATCACTATCGAGCTGGAGGGGACACTTTACCAAATCCTTGACTGGCAGCATATCAAGATGGGGCGCGGCAGCGCCCAAGTCAGGCTGAAGCTTCGCGATATCCGAGGAGGACACAACATCGAGCGCACCTTCCAGGCAGGCGAGAAGTTCCCCCGAGCGAGGTTAGACCACCACGCGGTGCAATTCCTCTACAGCGATGGCGACCTTTATTACTTCATGGATACGCAAAGCTACGAGCAGACCATGCTCAGTCGGGAGCAGCTCGGCGACGCCATTAACTATCTCAAGGAAGGGATATCTCTAGACATACTCAGCTACAGGGATGAGCAAATCAGCGTGGAGCTTCCCAACTCGGTGGCGCTTGAGGTTGTGGAAACGGGCCCCGGATTTAAGGGAGATACGGCAACCGCAGGAAACAAGCCCGCAAAGCTAGAAACAGGCATTACCATTCAGGTCCCCCTTTTCGTAAATAAGGGGGATATCGTTCGGGTCGATACGCGCACCGGCGAATACCTCGAAAGGGCAAGCTAGATGAAGACGCTGAATGCTGCTGAGCTTAAGACCAGCCAGTTCCAAACTCCCTTTGAGCAAAGGAGAATCCCCTTGATAAGAGCCGACCTTCACATCCACACCGCTTGCTCCGATGACTCCAACGCGACGCTGGAGCGGATCATCGCTCGCTGTCTTGAGGTTGGGATCAACTGCATCGCCATAACCGACCACAATACCATAGCCGGCGCCCTGGAGATGAAAAGGATCGCCCCATTCCAGGTGATCGTGGGCGATGAGATTGAGACGCTTAGCGGGGAGATCATCGGATACTTCTTAGAAAAGGAGATCCCCAAGAGGCTTCCCGCTGAGGAAACGGCACGCCTGATCAAGAAGCAAGGTGGGCTGGTGTGCATCCCCCACCCTTTCGATCATCTGCGGCTATCCACCCTTCGTTGCCAAACCCTAGAGACACTCTTGCCCTACATTGACATAATCGAGGTATTCAACTCACGTCTTCTGCTACGCCGCCATGCTACTATGGCGGAGCGCTTCGCCCAAGCTCACGGGCTTCTCGCCAGCGCCGGCAGCGACGCTCACACGCCTGGCGAAATCGGCAGCACCTATGTTGAGATGCCCGATTTCAACGACAAGGATCAGTTCCTCACCGCTCTGGCGCAGGGAAGGGTCTACGGGCGAAGGTCTGCCCTTTGGGTTCACTTACAGAGCAACTGGGCACGGCTGGAGAAGGCGCTAAAAAAGTGATAGACCAAAAGCCTTGAGGCTGACTTCTAGGCATGGTAATGCATAAGATCGGATGGTTCTCCACAGGGCGGGATGAGGCAGCCTGTGACCTTCTTCGGGCAGTATGGCACAGCATAGAGGAAGGCGAGATAAAGGCAGAGATTACCTTTGTCTTTAGCAATCGTGCGCCTGGCGAGGCCGCCGAAAGCGACTCCTTTTTTGAACTGGTGGGACGCTACCGGATACCGCTCATCTGCTTATCGTCGCAAGGGTTTAAGGAAAGCTACGGTGAAGGGTGGAGAGCAAAGTTCGAAAAAGAGGCGATGAGAACGCTTGAGGGTTTTCGCCCTGACCTTTGTGTGCTCGCCGGATACATGCTCATCGTGGGCGAGGAGATGTGCCAGCGCTACCCCATGATCAACCTCCACCCCGCTGCCCCCGGCGGCCCCAAGGGGACCTGGCAGGAGGTGATCTGGCAGCTCATGGAAAGCAAGGCAAAAGAAAGCGGCGCGATGATGCACCTAGTCACCCCCCAACTTGACGAGGGCCCGCCGGTGACCTATTGCACTTTTTCGCTCCGGGGCAAGCCCTTCGATAGATACTGGGATGAGATAAAGGGGCGCTCTATAGCAGAGGTGAAATGCCAGGAGGGCGAGAGAAATCCCCTCTTCCGGGAGATCCGAAAGCACGGCCTGGCGCGAGAGTTCCCGCTGATCATTGCCACTTTAAAATCCTTCAGCGAAGGCAAGGTGAGGATAGAGGGGAGAAGGGTCGTCGATAATAGTGGTAAAGCGATCGATGGATACAATCTCACGGCGGAAATGAAACGAAAAAATGAACCTGATCTTCTTTGACATGGAAGGGCCGTTATCGGTCCAAGATAACGCCTATGAGCTGATGAAGCTCTTCCCCAATGGTGGTCAGGTCTTCGAGGTCATCAGCCGCTACGATGACCTCCTGGCCCTCGAAGGCAGGGAGGGCTATGAGCCTGGAGATACCCTGGCCCTCATTGTCCCCTTTCTAATTCATCATGGCATCGCGAATGAGGATATCAGCGGGCTTGCCGAGCGGGCCGCCATCGTTGCGGGAGCCCAGGAGCTTATCATGAGCCTGAAGCATTGGCAGGTCTTCTGCATCAGCACCAGCTACGAGCAATACGCCCACCGCATCATCCAGCGGGTGGGCATTACCCAAGACAATCTCACTTGCACCAGATTTCCCCTCGATCAATACCGAAACCTAGCGAGAGAAGAGGATCTTGCCGTGGTGGAGGGGATAGAGCAAGAAATCCTGGCGATGAAGGCCGAGGATGAAGAAGGAATGAAAAAGCGCCTTGACCGTTTCTTCTGGGAGGAATTGCCAAAAACCAGCCTCGGCCTCGCCCTTCAAGAGGTGAAGCCTATGGGGGGGAGGAGGAAGGCGGCGGCGCTTCGCCGATTTGCCCGGGCTTATGGTCAATTCCCGGAGCAGGTAGTCGCTGTCGGCGACAGCATCACCGATGCCAGGATGCTTGAGACTGTAGATCGCGCTGGGGGGCTTGCCATCGCCTTCAATGCCAACGAGTATGCCCTCCCCTACGCCACAATTGGCCTGGCCTCCACAAACCTCGGCGATTTGAAGGTCGCCCTCGATGCCTGGGAGGAAGGGGGAAAAGAGGCAGTCAAGCAGGCTATTGAGGCTCGGGGCGGGGGGAGGGGAGAGCGAAAAAACTTCCACTGGCTTGAAGGGAGAAGCGATCTTGATGAGCCGCTTAAGATTCATAAGAGGATTCGACGGCTGGTTCGGGAGGAAGCGGGCAAACTAGGCTAGGAGGAGAAGGTGGGCATCGAGGTAATCGGCTTTGGGGCAATGAACATGGACCACATCTATGGGGTGGCGCGCATCCTGAGCGATGGCGAGGATGCGGTAGCGGATTATACCCTGTCGCCCGGGGGCTCGGCAGCGAATACCCTTTACGGGCTAGCCAAGCTTGGGGTTAGCGCTGGCTTTCTCGGCGCCGTGGGCGACGATGAAGCTGGGAGGATGCTCCTGAAGGATTTCAGGAATGTAGGAGTTGATACGGGGCAGATCAGGGTAAAACAGGAGAAAACTGGCTCCACCTTGTGTCTCACCGATAAGCGAGGCCGGCGAGCCATCTATGTACTACCTGGCGCCAACAGCCTGCTGGAGAGCGATGACATAGACCTGGACTATATTAAACAAGCCCACGTACTCCACCTCTCCTCCCTCGCCGGGGAAAGGCTGCTGAAAATCCAAAAACAACTAATGGAGCGGATACCCCCATCTGTCAAGGTCAGCTTCGCACCGGGGTCAATATATGCTGCGCGGGGGCTCGACGATTTATCCCCGATAATAAAGAGAACCCATGTCCTTTTCCTCAATCACAAGGAAATAGCGGAGCTAACCGGCGAGGAATTCCAACGGGGAGCCCAAAGCTGCTTGAGGCATGGGTGCGACATTGTGGCCGTCACCATCGGTGGAAGAATAAAAGGAAAAGCGAACACCGCTGCCTGTTACCTGGCGACTGGCAACCGAGAATATATGATCGAAACCAAAGTAACGAAACAAACGCTTGGAGATACTGTAGGTGCCGGCGATGCCTTCGCCGCCGGCTTCCTTTTCGGGCTGCTGCGAGAGAAAAATCTGGAGGAATGTGGCTATTTAGGAGAGCTTGTCGCGCAATTCTCCATCACCCGCTGCGGGGCCAGGGCCGGGCTACCCACCCTTCGCCAGCTAAGGGAAAGATACGCACAGCTCTACGGCAAGCCCTGCTAAATTATATATTCTTGTTCTTGTATTCGGCCTTTCGCTTCTGCACAAAAGTGAGCGCCCTTTCCAGCCGGGTGTTGCGGGCTTGGGTGAAAGGAAATATAATGCATCACGGTCAGATTATTGAAAAATCGTAAGGAGGTACACTGTTGAAGCTACAGCAGATCAAAAATGTAGCAGTTATAGGTGGAGGGACGATGGGCTCACAGATAGCGGAGCTCCTCTCAAATGTCGGAGAGTACCATGTTATGCTGTGGTCGCGCAGAGATGAAACGGTGAAGAGAGGGCTTGATGGAATCGAGGAGAGGCTCAAGAAATTCTTCGTTGACAAGGGCAAAATGACCCAGGAGCAGATGGACGAGATACGGAGTAGGATCAAGGGAACGACCGACATTTCCGAGGCGGTAAAGGATGTGGATTACGTGATAGAGTCCGTGGCCGAGAATCTGGATATTAAGAAGGAGGTTTTCAAGAAGCTTGATGAAAGTACTTCAGCGAACACGGTTCTTGCCTCGAACTCCTCTCAACTTAACATAACGGAGATGGCCAGCGCCACCAACAGGCCAGACAAGGTATTGGGTATGCATTTCTCCAACCCGGTGGGGGTGATGAAGCTGGTGGAGGTGGTCAGGGGCATGCTAACCTCTGATGAAACGGTGGAGCTGGCCTGTGAACTCGCCAAGAAGCTGGGCAAGGAGCCCATAGTGTGCAAGGACTTCAGCTTTGGCTTCGTAGCCAACAGGGCCTATCGGGCGCTTAGGATGGAGGCGGTGCAAATGCTCTGGGAGCGGGTCGCCTCTCCCGAGGATATCGACAAGGCTCTGAAGCTCGGATACAACCTGCCCATGGGCCCCCTGGAACTGGGAGATTTCAGCGGCGCCTGGGGCACCTACGCCATCTCAGAGGAAGACGCCATACGGGAGATGGGGCCAGAGAAAGGACAATTACATCCCCTTATTCGGATGATGGTAAGAGCGGGGTATACCGGCGGGCGGGGTAAAAAGGGCATCTATGCTTTCTGGGAAGATATGATGTCGAAATGGTAAAGTAAGCTATCTTCCCTTGAACTCTGGCTTCCTCTTTTCGGCAAAGGCCCTCGGACCTTCTTTAGCATCCTCAGTGTCCAGGAGTGAATCCACCAGGCTCAGTTCCAGTCGCATACCTTCATCAAGTGTCATGCTGGTGCCCCTTATCATAGCCTCCTTGGCTGCCCTGACCGCAAGGGGACCATTCTGCGCGATCTTGTTGGCCAGGGCCTCGGCCACAGGCATGAGTTCAGGCAGGGGAACCACTTTATTGACCAGCCCCAGGCGGTAGGCCTCGTTGGCATCGATGCGATCGCCAGTGAGCAGCATCTCAGCAGCCTTAGCCCATGCTATCATCCGGGGCAGCCTCTGGGTACCTCCCCAGCCTGGAATTAGATTCCACCTGACCTCAGGAACGCTAAAGGTGGCATTCTCGGCGGCGATCCTCAGGTCACAGGCAAGCGCCAGCTCGAGCCCTCCCCCCATGGCAACACCATTGATGGCTGCGATAAAGGGTTTCCAGATATCGAGCCCCCTCTGAATGAGCGGTGGCGCACTGCTTGGAGATGGTAATTTGTCCTGCCCGGGAATGAGTTCTTTAAGATCGAAACCGGCTGAGAACGCCTTATCACCGGCCCCGGTGATAATAGCCACCCAGGCTTCAGGATCATCCCGGAATCTTATCGTGGCCTCGCTGAATGCCCGCATGGTCACAAAATCAAAGGCATTCATCGCATCAGGGCGATTTATAGTGAAGTAGGCAATATGGCCTTTCTTCTCATAGATTACCGTGTCCGCCACGTAATTCCTCCGTCTTTATTGATTAAGCCTTAACCTCTTTAGCCTCTTCCTTCGCCTTTTCCTTAGCCTCTTCTTTGGCCAGGATCTCGTCCACCAGCCCATATTCCACCGCCTGCTCTGCGCTCAGATAGAAATCGCGGTCAGTGTCTTTGGCAACCTTATCATAAGGCTGACCGGTATGCTTGGCGATAATCGTGCGCAGCTTCTCCTGCATCCTGATGATCTCCTTAGCAGCGATGGCGATGTCCGCGGCCTGCCCCTGGGCACCACCAACCGGCTG
This sequence comes from uncultured Dehalococcoidales bacterium, assembly GCA_964583545.1. Classification (GTDB taxonomy): domain Bacteria; phylum Chloroflexota; class Dehalococcoidia; order E44-bin15; family E44-bin15; genus CAZOVW01. The sequence goes on from CAZOVW010000006.1 coordinate 29,816, forward strand.
GTGCAAGTGGATCGTTGCGTTGGGGAGAGCATAGCGCTTCCCCTTAGTCCCCGCACACAAGAGAAGGGTCCCCATGCTCGCCGCCAGGCCAACGCAAATGGTGGAGACATCGCAGCGGAGGAGCTGCATCGTATCGTAGATGGCAAGACCAGAGCTGATCAGCCCGCCAGGGCAGTGGATATAGAGGCTGATATCCTTGTCTGGATCCTCCCGCTCCAGATAGAGAAGCTGGGCGACGATAAGGTTCGCTATCTGGTCACTGATGGGCGTGCCCAGAAAGACTATCCGCTCCTTGAGGAGCAGCGAGTATATATCCAAAGTACGCTCCCCTCGAGCGCTTGTCTCCGTAACGAAAGGTATTACCCCTTTTGGTTCCATTTTCCTCCCCCCTTTCTCTTTTTATGCAGCTTCCGATTCCTTTGATATAGCTTCCGTTTCAGCCTCACCTGAGGCGATCGCCACCAGCCGCTTGACCGTCTTTCTGGTAACGAGCACCTTTTCCAGGGACTGACGGGCCGCCGGGGACTGGAACAGCTTCCTCAGTTTCTCTGACTGCTGCCCGGCCCCCTGGGCCACCGTTTCTATCTCTTCATCAATCTCCTCACTGGTTACCGCGATCTTCTCCGCCTCAGCCACCTTGGAGAGCACGAGAGATCGAGCGACCTGCCTGTTGGCCAGGGGCCGAAGCTCCTCCCTAAGCTCCTCCCGGCTCTTCCTCCTGCCCCTGAGGTAGTCTTCCAGGCTTATCCTGCTCGCCTGTAGCTCCCTTTCCTCTGCCGCGATGAGTCGGTCAATCTCCTGCTCCACCAGAATGGACGGGAACTCCACACGGGAAAGCTCCACCACTGCATCGATCACCTTATCCTCATGGCGTCTCCTGGCTCCCTCCTCAGACATAACCCGAATGTTTGAGGCGATGCGCTCCGTGAGCGCATCGAGGGTCCCAAAACCCTCGCCAATGCTTTTGGCAAATTCATTATTGAGCTCAGGGAGCTTCTTCTCCTTGATCTCGCTGACCCGCACCTTGAAATGACATTCCTTTCCAGCAAGCTCGCTGGCCCCGTAGTCAGCGGGAAGGGAAACGCTAAACTCCTCATCCTGCCCCTTCTCCAGCCCCTCCAGTTTTTCCGCAAACCCGGGCACGGGGAAGGGCAAACCCTGGAGCACCTGGAATTGAAGGTCCTTTCTATCCAACAAAGGCTTCCCCTCCACACTACCCGCAACATCGATGGTCACCAGGTCGCCAAATTTAACGGGGCGCGCCACTGGCTCCCAGGGGGCATGCTGATAACGAACCTGCTCCATAACCTCGCCTACCTTCTCCTCACCGACCGCGACAGGCTCTGGAGCGATGCTAAGCTCCCGATAGTTTCCCAGCTCCACGGTGGGACGCACCGGCACAGTAGCCTTAAAGGTCACGGGGTCGGTTTGTGTGATCTCGACCTCAGGCTGGGCGATGGCCTCGATCCCCTGTTCCTCGATAGCCCGGCTCAGGAGCTGGGGAATCAGGCGCTCCAGTGCCTCCTCAAGGAGCGCCTCCCTGCCGATGTAACGCTCCAGTATCTCCCGGGGCGCTTTCCCCCGGCGAAAGCCAGGTACCTCAGCCCGCTTCACCAGACGGTGATAGGCCTCTTCCTGGGAGCGCGCTACCTCATCAGGCTCCGCCTCAACCTTAAGCACCATCTGGCTATTTTCAATTCGCTCCGTCGATACCTTCACTGCGCCCTATTATAGCATGAAAAAGACCTGTTTCCAAGGAGCTCACTCCTCGAGCCATACATCCTTAAGCATGGGGATGACCATCGGTGCCGGGGAGAAACCTCTCACCTCGGGCTTGACTAGGTAGTAGCTTTGGCCAAACCAGAGAGGGAGCCAGGGGGCATCAGCGACAATAATCTGCTCTATCCCCTGATACATTGCCAACCTAGCATCAACATCGCTTTCCACCCGCGCCATCTCCAGCAACTCGTCCACCTCGGGATTGCGGTAGTTGGTATGATTCTCCATGCTCTCGCTGTGAAACAGCAGGTCAAGGAAATTTTCGGCATCGGGGTAGTCTGCGATCCAGCCAATCTGAAACATCTGAAACCTCCCCTCCCTCACGTCATCGAGAAAGGTCTCCCACTCCACCGATTGGATCGTCACCTCCACCCCCAGATTCTCCTGCCACATCCAGGCGATGGCAAGATCCACGGCAGACACCGCGGCACAACTGCCCGGCACGGAGAGGACGATGGGCGGCAGGCCATCTTGGTAACTTGACTCAGCGATAAGCTGCTGGGCTCTCGCCACATCCATATGAAGGCCCTCCAGTTCCTCATTATAGCCCGGCATGCCAGGGGGGAGGATACCGGCAGCAGACGAGACGGTATCTTTCAGCAATACCTCGATGATCTCGTCCTTATCTACGGCATGGCAGAAGGCCTGACGCACCTTGGCATCATCGAAGGGGGGCATGGCAGTGTTGAAGCCGATATAATAAACGGAAAGCTCAGGGGCAATCACCAGCTCCTCGTTCAAGGGGTTCGTGGGGTCGAGCACCCTTTCGATGTTGGCAGTGCCCACTTGAGTTATCTCGATCTCATCATTCTCGTACATCGTCATCGAGCTGCCACGAAGGAGAAAGGTCACCCTCTCCAGCTTGGCCACATCTCTGTAAAAAAGCTCGTTCCGTTCAAGGACAATGTGTTCCTCTTCCTGCCATTCTTCAAGCTTAAAGGGACCCGTCCCATTAGGGTGCTGCCACCATTCGGCCCCCGACTCTACATTTTCGCTGTCCACCACGAAGGCGGTGGGGTAGGTCAGCTTAGCGAGGAAATATGCCTTGGGGGCGTCGATGGTGATTTCAAGGGTTCTTTCGTCCACCACACGGACCCCGCTAACCTCATCTGCCTCGCCCCTCAGCTTCTCCTTAACGCCCACGATGTCGCCAAGGTAGGCCTCCGCCACCGGAGAGCGTGTCTGGGGGTCAGCGGCACGCTCTATAGAATACTTAAAGTCGCTCGCTGTTACTGCTTTGCCGTTATGGAACCTCACTCCTTCGCGGAGATGAAAGGTATAGGTCACGCCATCGGGGCTAACCTCCCAGTCCTCAGCAATGTCCGGGATGACCTCAAGGTCACCATTCAGCGTCACCAGCCCGCTGAAGATCTCCACGATGTAGCTTGCCGAGGTCGCATCCGTGCATAGAGCGGGATCCAGGGTAAGGGGAGAAGCGCCAGAGAGGGTTAGCCCCCCGCTGCCAAGTGCCACATTGCAGGCTGGGGTCAGGGCAGCCAGGACCAGAATGATAACCGTCGCCACCAGGGCAATTTTCCTGGTAATAATCCTCTCCTTTGCGGTGGAAAACTACCGCCAAGAATAGCCATCCCTCTGGCACTAGTCAATTTTAGCCTAGATGCCAGGGTTTAGCAAGCCACTCTAGCTAGCTTGACATTTTGATAGGTGCATAATATGATAGTAGAACTGCTGAGATGGGGGTTAATTCTTGCAGAAAGAGCGATTGTATGAAGAAAGTGCTTGGCTTAATAGCGGCTGCGGCTCTTATAGTGCCGGCGTGTGCTATTCTCTTCGCCTGCGGCGCTGCTGCTACGGGTGCCGTTGAAGTCCGCGTTACCGATCCGCTACCGGGCAACATAACCAGCGTAAATGTTACAGTTGACGAGATCGCGATCCACAGGGCAGGGGCTGGCAACGAAAGCGGCTGGGAGACAATACCGATAGTGGTCAACGGCAATGTCACCGCCAATGTCACCTTCGACCTGTACCGAATTGTGGGCAATGAGACGGTCTTGGGGTATGCACCGTCGGTGCCGGCGGGCAATTACACCCAGTTGCGGATGCACATCCTCAGCGCCAATGTGACTATAGATGGCAACACCACAGACGCCACTGTCCCCAGCGAATGGCTTAAGATCGTCAGGCCCTTTGAGGTGGTGAGCGGCAATACGACTACCCTCGTCCTTGACTTCGATGCTGCCCAATCAATAGTGGTGACCGGGGCTGGAGATGTCAAGTTCCTGCCGGTGATCCGGCTGGAGGTATGGGAACCTGTCGGACGCCCTGACTGACCGTTGGTCATGGCTTCCAAATTCCGGCTGAAGTAAGAAGTCCTCTAGTCAAGCCTCAATCTAAGATGAAGCTCCTTGAGCTGCTCCTCCGATACCTCAGTAGGGGCATCGAACATCATATCCACAGCGCTCTTATTCTTGGGGAAGGGGATCACATCCCTGATGCTCTCCTCACCGGCAAGGAGCATCACCACCCGATCGATCCCCGGGGCGATGCCGCCATGGGGCGGGGCGCCGTATTCAAAGGCCTCCAGAAGGTGCCCGAAACGCTGCTTAACCTCCTCTTCACCATACCCTAACAGCTTGAAAATCTTCTCCTGAAGCTCGCGCGTATGGATCCTGATGCTGCCGCTGGAAAGCTCGCACCCATTGCATACCAGATCGTAGTGCTTGGCGTGCACCCTCTCTGGAGCGCTGTCCAAGAGGGGAATATCCTCATCCTTGGGTGCCGTAAACGGGTGATGCATCGGCTCCCACCTTCCCCCTTCCCCCCTCTCCAGAAGGGGATAATCGACGATGAAGCAGAAGACGAGGAGGTTGGGGTCTAAAAGCTCCAGGCGACGAGCCATCTCCTGACGCAAGGCCCCCAGCGCCTCCTCAACTATCCTGGTTTCCCCGGCAACGATGAGGAGGAGGTCTCCCTCCTTTGCCCCGAAACGCCGTGCCATCTCATCGCTCTGCTCCCTCGTCAGGAACCTGGAGGCAACGGACCTCGTCCCCTCCTCACCGATGGCCAGGGTGACCAGCCCCTTTGCCCTACAGGCCTGGACAAACTCAGCCAGCTCATCGAGCTGGCGGCGGGAGTAATGGGCGCAGCCCGGGGCACATATCCCCCCCACCCTCCC
>CAZOVW010000007.1:0-14129 GCA_964583545.1 uncultured Dehalococcoidales bacterium
CTGGGGAGTGGCGAGCCGATGGTGATACCTTCGTTCGCGCATGGGAGGACAGGATGGCCCTCGACGAAGGCTACTCCACCATTCTTCCAGAGGCGATATCGGGGTTAATGAACAAGCATAAGCTTACGGCGAAGGATTTCACTAAGGCCGTGTTTAGTTCCCCTATCGATATAAGAAGGCATGGCAGGGTGGCAACGAGCCTTGGCTTTGATGCGGCACAGGTTCAGGAGCCCTTCTTTATGACGGTGGGCAACACGGGCGCTGCTATGGCAATGATGATGCTGGTCGCCGCCTTGGAAGAGGCCAAGCCTAGGGACAAGATCCTCTTTGCTAACTATGGAAATGGTGCTGACGCCTTCCTAATTGAGGTTACTGATGAGATTAAAAAGAAAAAGGTTCGGCAGCGGCGGGGCATCAAGGGTCACATAAACTCGAAGCGGGTGCTCACCAATTATGCCACCTACCTTCGCTGGCGCAATCTGGTCACCGTGGAGCGCGCCCGTCGGCCGGAGATACCATATACCTCATTGGCAGCGCTGAAGCGCAGCCGCAAGGAAGTCCTCGGCCTCTACGGCAAAAAGTGTAAGCGTTGTGGCACGCCACAATACCAGCCACCCTTTGGCGTGGGCGGCATGACGCCAACCAGGGTATGCGTCATATGTCAGGCCAAGGATGAATTTGAGGACTACCGATTTGCCGATAAGAAGGGAACGCTCTTTACTTTCTCCCTTGACCTGCTCGCGGACGTTATTGACCCACCAGGCACCTCCGCCTTCATTGACTTTGAGGGTGGTGGCCGAGGGTGGTTTGATCTCACCGATCGCGACCCCGATCAGGTGAAGGTGGGCATGCCTGTGGAGATGACCTTCAGGAAGATGTACTTCGACCGCGGGATCCATAACTACTACTGGAAAGCGCGGCCAGTAAGATGCTAAAAAGGAGGCTAGAATGGCAGAGAGCATAAAGGACAGGGTAGCCATAATCGGCATGGGCTGCACCAAGTTTGGTGAACTCTGGGATAAGAGCGCCAGCGACCTGATGGTTGATGCTGCCTATGAGGCCTACGAAGATGCGGGGGTCGATCCTAAGGATATTGGGGCAGCGTGGGTGGGAAACTGGCAGGAGGTTTCCGGAATGGCCGGGCTGGGCCTGAGTGGACCCCTGAGGCTTCAGTACAAGCCGGTTACCCGGGTGGAGAATATGTGCGCTACCGGCACCGATGCGCTGCGCAACGCTTCCTATGCTGTGGCCGCTGGCGTATATGATATAGCCCTGGCAGTGGGCGCTGAGAAGTTAAAGGACATGGGCTTTGCCGGCCTTATTTCCACTGCTCCCGGAGGGACCACTGGCACTGGGGGTGTGGGTACCACTGCGCCGGGCATCTTTGCCATGCTGGCCACGAGGTATTTCGATCGCTATGGCCTCAGCCCAGAAGAGGGTAAAAGGATGCTGGCACATGTTTCGGTGAAGAGCCATCATAATGGTGCCCTTCACCCCAAAGCCCATTACCGGAGAGAGATCACCATTGAGCAGGTGATGAACGCCCCGATAATTGCCTGGCCTCTGGGTCTCCTTGATTGCTGCGGCGTGAGCGATGGCGGAGCAGCCGCTATCGTGGTGCGCGCTGCGGACGCTAAGAAATTCAGGCCCGACCCGGTCTACATTAAGGCAATACAGATGTGCGTCGGCCCTGCCGAAGGTCAGATGAGGACAGATTATGACTTCACCCATGTGGAGGAGACCTATCGTGCCGGAATAGCGGCCTATGCTGAGGCTGGGGTAAAGAACCCGCGTAAGGAGATCAGCATGGCAGAGGTCCATGACTGCTTCTCCATCACTGAGGCCACGATCATGGAAGATCTGCAGTTCAGCCCCAGGGGGCGCGTGAGAGAGGATATCGAGAGCGGCTTCTTCGATCTCGATGGTGGGTTGCCGGTGCAACCTGATGGCGGTCTCAAGTGTTTTGGCCACCCTGTCGGTGCCAGCGGGCTGAGAATGATGTATGAGATGTATAAGCAGCTTCAGGGAAAGGCAGGCCCGCGGCAGATAAAAAACATCAAACTGGGCCTCACCCACAACATGGGTGCAATGCCCCCTGGGTGCACCGTGGCGGTTTCCATTGTAGGACTGCCGTAAACATGGACATCACTCCTGCACCATAGCAACACAACACAGAAGCGATAAGTCCTGTCACGTAACCGGCCGGCACATTCAGGTAAAAAATCTACCTTAGGCACCGGTTAGATGGTGTCTTTTTGAATTAAGAACGCCGCAAAGCGATCTTACGATTTACCGATCCGATATACCTTGGTGCCACAGCTTGGGCAGACACCTCGAGTTGCAGGGCGCTTGTTCTTCATTATTATCGACTGCGGGTTCCTGATGTCCACCTTTCTCCGGCACTTCATACAGTAGGCCTGCATTCCAACCTCCTTATAAGATTTGAAAAGAGACTAGCACGAATAAGCCGATCTGTCAATAGGTTTGGAACAAAATTCCCCTTTTTGCCCTGGTCGTTACGCTAAAGAAAATTAACCCGCCTACTGTTCCCGATGGACAAAACGATGAGCTGCTCTTGACATTCCAGACGTTACAGGCTACTATGGGGAACGAGCCCTATGCACCAGTAGTTAGCGTCTGCATCGTTGGGCTTTAAGCTAAGCAGAAATAGTGAAAACAGAACGATATTAATAAAAAAGAAGGAGGTAAAAAGAAGATGGGCATGCTAGAAGGTAAGGTTGCGATAGTGACAGGTGCAGGTCGAGGTCTCGGGAGAAGCCATGCGCTGTTACTAGCTGAGGAAGGAGCTAAGGTAGTTGTTAATGACCTCGGGGGGGAGGCGGATGGCACAGGGAAATCCACCAGTCCTGCTGACGAGGTGGTCAAGGAGATTAAGGATGCAGGGGGGGACGCCATAGCTAACTACAACAGCGTAGCCGATTTTCAGGTGGCTAAAGGGATTATAGACTGCGCCATAAACAATTTCGGCAAGCTGGACGTCCTGGTCAACAATGCTGGCTTCCTCAGAGACAGGATGAGCTTCAAGATGTCCGAAGAGGAGTGGGATGCTGTTATCGCCGTACACCTTAAGGGAACTTTCAACTGCGGCAGGTGGGCCTGTGCTTACTTCTATGAGCAGAGCAAAGCAGGGAAGTTGATAAATGGGCGTATAATAAACACCGTATCCCATGCTGGGCTCGGAGGAAATGCAGGTCAGCTTAACTACGCGGCGGCCAAGGGGGGCATTGCAGCCATGACCATGGTATGGGGCAGAGAGATGGCTAAGTATAATGTTACCGCCAATGCCATTGCCCCGATGGCCAGGAGCAGAATGACGTTAGGGTCCCCGATGACAGCCCAAATAATGGGTGAGGCACCGCCGGCTGATGGATCGTTCGATATGTGGGCACCGGAGAATATCTCTCCCCTCGTCGTTTACCTCGCCAGCGACGCATCTCAAGACATAACTGGGCGTGTCTTTACCGTTCAGGGGGGTAAACTTCAGGTGTTCCAACCCTGGACGCCGGGAAACTTCGTCGATATAGGTAGAAGGTGGACTGTTAAGGAGCTAGCCAAAAGGATACGTGAGCTTGGAGTTCTCTCTATGCCCCCATTCCCTATATAAACGGATACCATCAAATATTCTTGGCCCACTCAACTGCGTTTAAAAAAATGCGGAGGCCATCCCCATATTCCTTCCGGGGCTCTCTCGTCCACCTGGGATTCTGGGTCCAGCGGACAAAACGTTCCGGATGGGGCATTAAGGCAAAAATACGACCAGAATCATCACAGATGCCGGCTATATTATCTATCGAGCCATTTGGATTATAAGGATAGCCGGCTTGAATGTTTCCCGTCTCGTCAGCGTAATATAGGGCGACATTTAATATTCTAGGCTCAGCCACCACCTTGCCCTCCCCATGGGCCACCGGGAGATACATCATGCTTATCCCCCGAGTGAATATGCAGGGGCTGGTTTCATTGACGCGGAGATAGACCCAGCGGCACTCAAACCTGCCTGAATCATTGCCTGCCAGGGTTAATGGCGGTGATAACCCGGGCAAAATCCCCGCTTTCACCAGAACCTGAAAACCATTGCAAATCCCCAAAATGAGCCTTCCGTCCGCAACAAACCTTCGAATCTCCTCTCCTAGCTTCAGCCTTAGTTCATTTGCCAGGATTTTCCCGGCTGAGATATCATCGCCATAGGTAAAACCACCAGGAATGGCCATTATTTGGTAATCGGAAAGGAGCTTCTGGCGACGGAGGAGTTCGTTTACATGTGCCGCATCCACCTGTGATCCGGCCTGTTCGAAGGCAAAGGCGGTCTCCATATCGCAGTTTGTCCCCGGGGCGCGCAATATCAGTGTCTTCACCTTACCCATTGCATCCTACCAGCGAAGAGGCTTCTGCCAGGCCTCTTTTAGCTCCGTAAGTGGCGCGGAAAGCACCTTCTCGCCTCTCAGGCCATAAACCTCGAGCCTTTTATCGCTTCTAACCTCACCGATGGCGGCGAAATCGACCCCTCCCATCATCTTTTCAAACAGGGGCTTATCATCCGCAGCTATTTCCACCAGAAATCGGGTATTCGATTCTGAGAAGAGAGCGAAGTCATTGCGGTTTATTGGTTCTCCCAGCGGGACTTTCGCCAGATGAATTACCATGCCAAGCCCCCCGGCGAAGGCCATCTCGGCGGCTGCTACCCCGAGGCCGCCCTCGCTCAAGTCATGACACGCCCTGACCAGGCCCTTCTCGATGGCGATGCTAAGGGCATCCATCAACCTCTTGCCCTTCTCGGCGTCCACTCTAGGTACATTGTTGCCTACATAGCCATGAATGCCGTAATAGTGCGAGCCACCCAATTCATCATATGTCGTGCCGACAATGTAGATCAGGTCGCCTTCCTGCTTGCAGTCCATAGAAACCGCTCGCTCTACATGCTCCATCACTGCCACTGCGGAGATGAGGAGCGTAGGTGGAATACATATGCTCTCTTTCTCAGTCTCATACTCGTTGTAGAGGCTGTCCTTACCGGAGATGAAGGGGGTCTCATAGGCAAGCGCCATATCGTAGCAGGCTTGCGCCGCTCGCACCAAGCCGCCCAGTCTATCAGGCTTTTCTGGATTGCCCCAGCAGAAGTTATCTAAGAGAGCCACCTTTCGAAGACTACCTCCCACGGCGACAACCTGCCGCAATGCCTCGTCTACGGCAGAGGCAGCCATCCAGTAAGGATCGATGTCCCCGTATTTAGGATTGATGCCATTGGAGACGATGATCCCCATGTCTGAATCGGGTATCGGTTTAATAATGGCGGCATCGCCGGGACCGTCATTGTTTACTCCTACTAATGGCTTGAGCACATTGCCACCTTGCACCTCATGGTCGTATTGGCGGATCACCCATTCCTTGCTACAAACGTTCCACGAGCCCAGGATTCGTAGTAGCTCCTCCTGCAAGTCAGACGGTTCTGGAAAGTCCGGCTCAGCATACTGCGGCGGCTCCCAGACCGCCTCTCTCTCCAGTTGCGGCAACCCGTGATGCAGGAATTCCATATCAAGGTCGCCAACGAGATTGCCCTTATAAAAAAGCTGAAGCCGGCGGTTGTCTGTGAACTCGCCGATGACAGTCGCTACTACATCTTCGCTCGCAAAAAGGTCAATCAACTGGTCAACAGTGCTTGGCGGGGCGGCTAACACCATCCGCTCCTGGGATTCAGACAGCCATATCTCGGTATAGGAGAGCCCTGAATACTTCAAGGGGACTCGTTCCAAGTACACACGCACTCCGGTCTCTTCGCCCATTTCTCCTACGGCGGAGGAAAGCCCTCCTCCGCCACAATCGGTAATTCGCCGATATAGCCCCCGGTCCCGCGCCTTAAGCAGGACATCGATGAGCTTTTTCTCCATGATGGGATTGCCGATCTGAACGGAGGTGGCAGAAACTACCTCGGACTCTTTGGTAAGTTCCCCCGAGGCGAAGGTAACCCCGTGGATGCCGTCACGTCCGGTGCTACCGCCCACGAGGACAATCAGATCCCCCGGTTGTTGCTGGCCTCTCTGGCTCATGCTCTTCGGCAATAGCCCTACCGTGCCGCAGAAAACCAGAGGATTCCCCACGTATCGCTCGTCAAAGAGTATGGCACCATTGAGTGTGGGGATGCCGAGGCGGTTGGCATAGTCGGCTACCCCGGCGCGGACCCCTTTGAAAATGCGGCGGGGATGTAACACACCCTGAGGGAGCCTCTCGTAAGGGAAATCAGGGGGGCCAAAGCAGAACACATCGGTGTTCAGGATGGGCTTCGCTCCTAGCCCTGTGCCCAGGGGGTCGCGGATGACCCCGCCGATCCCCGTCGCCGCCCCGCCATATGGCTCCACCGCTGAGGGGTGGTTGTGCGTCTCCACCTTGAAACAAATCGCATAGCAGCCATCAAAATCTATTACCCCGGCGTTGTCCCGAAAAACCGAAAGACACCACGGCTTTTCCAGTTCCTCGGTGACCCTCATGATAGTGCTTTTAAGCAGATTATCGATAATGAGCCGGCCCAGCTTGATCTTACCCTTGAAGGTCTTGTGGACACAGTGCTCGGACCAGGTTTGCGCCAGGGTTTCCAGTTCAACATCCGTGGGATTGCGGTCTAACCGGGAGAAATAACCCTGGAGCTGTTTCATCTCCCTCAAATTCAACCAGAGCCTGTTTTTGCTCAGCTCCGTTAGCTCGGCATCGTCCATGCGCAACAGGTCGATGGTTTCCAGAGAAAAATCATACGTATCGGCTGGCAGGGAGACCGCTTCCCGCTTCGTGACCACATGCTGGATCACAGGATTAACCAACAGCTTGTCACAGATAGTTTGAAGGGCCTCTGCCGAGAGCTCACCCCATAGGAAGTATCTTTTGGCCGTTTTTACCGAGTCAACCGTGGCTATGCCAAGGTCGCGGATTCCCTTCCTAACGCTTTCCTCTACAGGGTCCATCACACCGGGATTGTAGGCGACCTCGATGACATGGGCCTTTTTGTCCGGGGAAGGGGACGATTCTCCAAAGGAATACTCTTCAACTACGGGATCGGCCAGTAGCTCCTGACAGATTCTACCCACCGCAGCTTCATCTAACTTCCCCTCCAGTAGATATATATCGCTGACCCTAGCCTGTGTTACCGTGGTGATTCCAAGGTCATGGATATCCTTTTGCAGTGCCTCTCCCTGGGGGTCTGGAAGGTCGGCCTTTACGGAGACCTCGATCCAAAACAAGGGACTATCCTTCCTATAGGCTCGGATTGTATCCGAGCCTATGATACATCAACCAGTGGCACCGGGCAACAATCTAAAAAGAGATTGTTTAGCAACCTATCCCCCTTACCCCCTTCCATTATTAAGGGAAGGGGGAGTGCAGGTAAGAGAGGGGATTTTGCGGGGGCCCCGACTTAATACGCCCCTCTCTAAAATCTCTTCCCCCCTCTCCTTCGGGGAGTCCAGAGGGGGTCTCCCCTCTGGCAGGGTTCTAGGGGTGTCCCCTAGATTTATTTTATTCCCCCTCTCCTTTTAAGGAGAGGGGGATATAGCGGGTTCCCAGAAAAATCTAAGATTTTTCTGGGTGCTTAAAGGGGGTGAGGTTAATAAACAATCTAAAAACCACTTGACAAATGCGCATACCGTCGATTATAATAGCAAACGGTAACCTATTGCCATTCAATTGACGGTGCCCACCTGCGGCGGCAGAGGGAACGAGTACTTTCAGGGAGCATGCAATATGGAAGAAGTGAGGATCATACCTTGTCTTGATGTAAAGGATGGGAGGGTAGTCAAAGGCATAAGGTTTGTCGACCTCAGGGATGCCCGTGACCCCGTGGAGGCAGCGGAGGCTTACTGCCGGGAGGGCGCTGATGAGCTGGTTTTCCTAGACATTGCTGCCACCGTGGAGGGAAGAGGAACCAGGATTGATTGGGTCAAAAGGGTTCGTGAGGTGGCTACCATTCCCTTTGCTGTGGGTGGGGGAATCAGAGATATTGACGATATGAAGGAATTGTTTGAGATAGGTTGCGATAAGGTATCGATTAACACTGCCGCGGTAAGAAATCCCGACCTGATTAAAGAGGCGGTCCATGAGTTCGGCAGGGAACGTATTGTGGTTGCGATTGATGGGAGGAAGAACACGGTCGGCAGCGGTCTTCCCAAGCTTGAGGTTGTGGTCAGGAGTGGTCAAGAGGCCACGGGGCTTGACATCGTCTCGTGGGCGAGAAAGGTGGTGGGATTGGGGGCCGGCGAGATCCTGCTCACTAGCAAGGATGCTGATGGGACAAAGGAGGGCTATGACCTGGAGATGACAAGGGCTGTTGCCGAAGCAGTAAATATTCCGGTTATTGCTTCAGGTGGCGCTGGCAAATTAGAGCACCTCTATGAAGCGGTAGTCTTGGGCAAAGCCTCTGCCGTTCTTTGTGCCTCTGTTTTCCACTTCGGGGAGATTTCTATTCCTCAAGCAAAAAGATACTTGCAGGAGAAAGGGATACCGGTGAGAACCTAGCAGCAGTTTCCACGGAGAATAAGAAATGATTGGGTATGAGCGGCACGAGGTAGAAAGGAAGGTAATATCCATCCTCAAGATACTAAGCGAGTCCGCGGAGCCCCTGGGGGCGAGGGTGATTGCCCAGCGACTGAGGGATTACGGCGTTGATCTTGGGGAGAGAGCAGTGAGGTACCACCTCAAGATCATGGATGAAAGGGGTCTTACACGGCTGATAGGAAGAGACGGGAGGTTAATCACCGAGCCAGGGATAAAGGAGCTGAAGAATGCTTTGGTGGGTGACAAGGTTGGCTTTGCTATCAGCAAGATCGAGCTGCTAGCCTTCCAGACCGCCTTCGATTGGGAAAAGCGCAGCGGTCAAGTCCCTGCAAATGTTTCCTTTATCCCCAAAGAACAATTTAAGAAAGCCATGGAGGCAATGAGGGATGCCTTCAAAGCAGGAATTTGTGTCAGCGACTTGGTAGCTGTAGCTCATGAAGGGGAAAGGCTGGCCGGAGTAACCGTGCCTGAAGGCAAGATTGGCTTTGCCACCGTATGTAGCATCGTCATCAATGGGGCTTTGCTTAAAGCGGGCATCCCGATGGATTCGAAATTCGGTGGGCTGCTCCAGATAAGGAATCACCAACCTCTCCGATTTGTCGAACTCATTGAGTATTCCGGCTCTTCGCTAGACCCCTCGGAGATATTCATCACAAGTAGAATGACCAGTGTCGGGGAAGTAGCTAGAACAGGTGAAGGGAAGGTGCTGGCCAACTTTCGGGAGATACCAGCTTTATGCCGGCCTGTTGCCGAAAAAGTTATATCCGGTTTAAAGGAAGCCGGGCTTGGTGGACTGTTTGTGATGGGAGATGCAAGCCAGTCAGTGTGTGAAATCCCGGTGGAACTGAACAAGATTGGCATTATCCTTTTGGGCGGCCTCAACCCGGTGGCCGCCGCTGTGGAAGCCGGCATTGCAGTTGAAAACACGGCGATGAGCGGTGTCATTGACTACCAAGAACTGGTAGACTTCTGGCAGCTATAGGAGGGAGCATCTCTTTAGGAAAGGGGAATACCGGTTAAAAATAAGTGAGGAGTAACACTATGAACTTAAGTGGCTTTGAACTAGAGGGTCCTTACATCAACATAGACGATGTGACAGATAAGCCCGGAGTGTATGTGATTCTTAGCATACATGAGGGAAAGCCCCCAGTCGTGCTCGATGTGGGTGAAAGCGGTTGGTCCTTCTCTCAGGGAGGACAGGGCATTAAAAGCCGACTGAAAAGCCACAATCGGAGGTCATGCTGGGAGAAGCACCGGGGGGATGGCACTATTGCTTTCGCTGTGCTCTACGAGAAGGATGGTGAGACCAGGCTGAGGATTGAAGAGAGGCTGCGTCGCTCCTTCCGTCCGCCATGTGGTACTGACCCGTGGGATATAAGGATATGAAAATTGAAGAGCCAGATGCCGTTCGTGGTGAGCTTGTCGAACCATGAACGGCGCTTGGACAGACTCAGGAACGAATAAAGGAACCAATAATGGGTTTTTGGCTCTACATACTGGAATGTGCTGATAAGAGTTATTACATTGGTCATACCGATAACCTGGAAAAGCGTTTGTACGAGCATGAACAAAACCTATTCAAGAGCTATACCTCCAAAAGACTCCCCGTGAGGCTTGTTTATTCTTGTGAATTTGAAACTCGAGAGGATGCCTTGGTGAGGGAGAGGCAAATAAAGGGATGGTCACGCAAAAAGAAGCAAGCATTAATTGCTGGAGATTGGCCCAGCTTGGTCAAGTATTCAAAGGGTAAGCCAAATCGCCCTTCGACAGGCTCAGGGCGAACGGAAGAAAAACTTTTTTCGAAGAAAAGGAGGTAATCGATGTCTTTAAGCAAGCCGAATGCCAGTGCGGCCACGGTAACTAAAACCAGGGTAGCCCCCTCACCTGTTTCCGGGCTATGCGTCACCTGTTTCGATGGTTGCCCGGGCTCCTGCGAGGTGGGGAAGTCCGCCCTTCGAGGAAGGGAGGTGATCTACCCTCAGCCTTTTGGGAAGGTCATTGCCGGGGCGGAGAAGGACTATCCCATCGATTTCTCTCACTTCAATATCCAGGGGAGCTGTGTTGGGGCGGTGGGCATTGAGCCAGACCCCGATAAGGCCATCTTCCCCGCGGTCGATGTCGCCACCGAGATTGGCGCAGAAGGAAGAAAAATCCAGATGAAGGTTCCTTTCTTCACCGGCGCTCTGGGCTCCACTGAAATAGCTAGGGTGAATTGGGAGGGCACCGCTATCGCTATCGCCATATGTGGAGCCGTGCTCGTCTGTGGCGAGAATGTCTGTGGCATGGATCACGATGCCGAGATTAAAAATGGCAAAGTGGTAAAATCCCCCGAGCTTGAGAGGAGGGTGAAGGTATACAAGGACTGGTATGAAGGTTATGGGACTATGCTGGTTCAGGCGAATGTGGAGGATACCCACCTTGGTGTCCCCGAATATGCCATCGAGAAACTCGGAGTTGAGGGTATCGAGATAAAGTGGGGTCAGGGCGCCAAGTCCATTGGCGGGGAAGTCAAGCTGCCAACCCTGGAGAGGGCCCTGGAGCTTAAGCGGAGGGGATACCTGGTTAATCCCGACCCCGAAAGTCCTGTGGTTAAAGAGGCTTATAAGGTGGGAGGGATAACGGAATTCGAGAGGCACTCACGCCTGGGGATGGTGGATGAAGAGTCTTTCTTAAAGGAAGTAGAAAGGCTGAGGAGGATAGGCGCCAAGTATGTGACCCTGAAAACAGGTGCCTATAGACCGGCAGATTTAGCTCGTGCCGTAAAGTTCGCCTCAGAGGCCAAAATGGACCTCCTCACCGTGGACGGCGCTGGTGGGGGAACGGGAATGAGCCCGTGGCGAATGATGAATGAATGGGGGATCCCCACCGTTTATCTTGAGAGCCTCCTCTATAAATTCCTTAAGAGGCTTGATGAAAAGGGGGAATTCGTTCCCAGCTGTGCCATAGCAGGGGGCATTGCACTTGAAGACCAGATCTTCAAGGCCATAGCCCTGGGAGCGCCTTACATAAAGGCGGTATGTATGGGGCGGGCGACCCTTACTGCGGCTATGGTGGGAAAGACACAGGGGCGACTTCTGGAAGAGACGTATGGCAAAGGTAAGGAATACCAGGAAGCCCTGCTTCGCACCTTCACCGGGGCGGCCCAACTCAAAGAAAAATATGGGGGTGACTTCGAGGGGATACCGCCGGCGGCGATCGCCCTGTATACCTATTATGACCGGCTGGCCACTGGCTTGAGGCAGCTCATGGCAGGGGCCCGCAAGTTTGCCCTTAATTTCGTGTGCAGAGACGACCTGACGGCTCTGACACGGGAGGCAGCCGAGGTCTCGGGTATCCCTTATGTTATGGAGGCGGATATGGAAGAGGCGGAGAGGATTTTAGGATAAATTGGGTTCCCTGAAAAATCGCCTGATTTTTCAGGGCGAAAAGGAGGAGAGATGATCAATCTGATATGTGCCCAACATTGCCCATCACCCTTTTGCGTTACTGTCTGCCCTTCACGGGCTATGGAGCTCGTGGCCAAGGAAAAGAATATCTATGCCGACTCTGATAAGTGCAACCGCTGCGGGATTTGCCGTCAGGTGTGTATGACCTTTAGCTGGGACAAAGTCCTTGAAAGGAGAAGGCCTTGGGTTTCCTCAGATTGGATTAGGCCTCGGGCGCGTTGAGGAGGAGACTTTATGGAAGAAGAATTAGAAGAAGAGCTCCTCAGAGAGATCTTGTCATTCTATAAGGGTAAGAGAGGTGAACTGATCCCGATTTTGCTAGAGGTTCAAGCGAATTTCGGCTATCTGCCTGAAGAAGCAATACTGCTGATTGCAAGCTTTCTCAATATAACTGAAGGTCAAATTTATTCATTAGCCTCTTTTTACTCTCTGTTTAGGCTTGTCCCCTTGGGCAGAAGGCGGGTTACGGTATGCCGAGGAACTGCCTGTCACATTCGCGGCGGGACCCAGATTCTCCAAGAGGCGGAGAAAGTGCTCGGCTTGAAGGAGGGGGAAACCTCGTCCGATCTGGAATACACGCTGGAAACCGTTGCCTGTATCGGTTGTTGTGCACTGGCGCCTTGTATAAGGGTTAATAGGGATGTCCATGGCGAGATGACGCTGGAAAAGGTGAGAGAACTTTTCCCCACCTCCAATGAAGATTAGTAACAGTTCCCCCTTCTTTTGTCACCCTGAGCGAAGCGGAGGCTCAGAATGATGGATAGCAAAGAATGTGAAGGGAAACAGGATGTCCAGTAAGCGAGTTCTTGTCTGCCAGGGGACAGGCTGTATATCCGGAGGAGCCGAACAGATTTTCTCTTCTCTGGAAGAAGAAATAGCCAGATTCAATTTAGGGGAAAGCATTCAGATCAAACGCACGGGTTGTCATGGCTTCTGTCAGCGAGGCCCCCTCGTTGTTATCGAGCCAGAGGGCATTTTCTACTCCAAAGTCGCCCCCGATGATTTGCCTGAACTCGCTGGGTCACTTCTGTCGGGGGGGAAGCTCGCAGAACGTCTCTTCTACCGCGATCCTATTACCGACAAACCTATAGCCCACTACCGTGACATCCCCTTCTACAATAAGCAACAGCGCTTGGTGCTCAGAAATTGTGGCAATATCGACCCGGAGAACATCAATGACTATCTTGCCGTTGGCGGCTACCAGGCATTGCGTAAGGCCCTTTTTGAGCTTGCTCCGGAGCAGATTATCGACGAGGTGAAGCGCTCCGGGCTTCGCGGACTTGGCGGCGCTGGCTTCCTGGCGGGGCAGAAATGGGAGGTCTGCCGCAGGGCGACTAGCGACGGGAAGTACGTGATCTGCAACGGTGATGAAGGCGATCCAGGGGCATTTCAGGATCGGTCGGTTATGGAGGCGGATCCTCATTCGGTCCTGGAGGGAATGCTCATTGCCGGCTACGCTGTCGGCGCTGAACATGGCTTTATCTACGTGCGAGCGGAGTATCCCTTGGCAGTGAAGCGCTTGAGAATTGCCATCGCCCAGGCAAGGGAAAAGGGATTTCTCGG
Source organism: uncultured Dehalococcoidales bacterium (assembly GCA_964583545.1). GTDB lineage: Bacteria > Chloroflexota > Dehalococcoidia > E44-bin15 > E44-bin15 > CAZOVW01. The sequence goes on from CAZOVW010000007.1 coordinate 13,566, forward strand.
TAAGGATATTTTGGGGAGCGGTTTTGACTTTGATGTAGAGATTTTTCAAGGGGCCGGGGCTTTCGTTTGTGGCGAGTCCACGGCCTTAGTCCTCTCCATAGAGGGCAAAAGGGGGATGCCTAAGCCCCTCCCCCGCCCCCGCACTGCGGAGGTGGGGTTATGGGGCAAACCAACCTTACTCAATAATGTAAAGACTTTCGCCAATATCCCCCTGATCATTACCCGTGGTTCAGAGTGGTTTGCCGCAAGGGGCACCAGCAGAAGCAAAGGCACCGCCATCTTTTCACTGACAGGCAAGGTGGCAAACAATGGTCTTATAGAAGTGCCCATGGGAATCACGCTTCGCAAGATTATCTATGACATTGGTGGAGGGATTCCTGGTGGTAAAGCTTTTAAGGCGGTTCAAACCGGCGGACCCTCGGGTGGTTGCCTCTCGGCAGAACTCTTGGATATGCCAGTCGATTTCGACTCGCTCACCACCGCCGGCTCGATGATGGGGTCCGGGGGCATGGTGGTGATGGATGAGGATACCTGTATGGTTGATGTAGCCCGCTACTTCCTCGA
>CAZOVW010000007.1:14229-32529 GCA_964583545.1 uncultured Dehalococcoidales bacterium
GGGAACGACTATTCTGGAGGCAGCGCTCCAGAACGGGATTTATATTCCCCATCTCTGTTATCATCCTGACTTAAAGCCTTCCGGGGTTTGCAGGCTGTGTATTGTCGAGGTCGGTGAGGGGCAGCTTGTGACCTCCTGCCGAGCACCGATCGAACCGGGAATGGCAGTTAGGACGAGGAGCTTGGAGGTTGATAAGGCGCGCCGCCCCATTGTTGAACTGCTCGTTGCTGACCACCACATGAGTTGCCAAGGTTGTCCCGCAAACCGGAAATGTGAACTACAAAGGATAATGGCTTATCTTCCTATCGATAGAAGACGGGTGCGGCGATTAAAAATGCCCAAGGAAGAGCTCCCGCTGGACACCTCAAATCCTTACTTTGACTATGACCCCAATAGGTGCGTCCTTTGTGGGATTTGCGCACGAACCTGTGAGGATGTTCAAGGCGTCAGCGCGTTTGACCTTATAGGTCGAGGCTATGGCACCAAAATTGCCTTTTTTGGGGATAAGTCCAGATGTGAGTCATGTGGGGAGTGTGTGGTCAGGTGTCCTGTCGGTGCCCTGGTGGCAAAGGGAAATCAGGCGATGGTATAAATTAGACAGGTGCAACGGATGTGGAATTTGCCGTGTGGCGTGTATAACCTGGAGCCGGGATAAAAACCTTGAACGGGAACTGCCCTGGATTTCCTCCAGAATGGATTAGATTCAAACTGCCGGGATTTTTTCGGAATACTTACCAGGCTTCTATAGCCCTAACTCGCGGGAGATAATCAGCCGCTGTATCTGGGAGCTGCCGCCGCCGATGGTAAACAGTTTCGCCATCCGCCAGTGACGCTCCACATCGGACTCGGGGAGGAAGGAATAACCCCCCATAATCTGCATGCCAGCGGTAGCAATCCGATAGAAGACCTCGCCGGATAGCAGTTTTGCCATGGATACCTCTTTGCGGCAGGGAATCTTCTGGGTGATCATCCAGGCTGCCCGGTAGGTGAGCAGGCGCACGGCATCCAGTTCCGCCTGCAGCTCGGCTAACCAGTGACCGATTTCCTGGAACTTGCCGATGGGCTTGCCGAATTGAACCCGCGTCTTGGCATATTCTATGGCATCATCCAGGCACGATTGAGCCTCACCAACATTGGGCGCTGCCCCGGCCAGGCGCTCCAGTTCTAAGTGACCGATTAGAATGTCCCAACCGCCGTTTAATTTCCCCAGCAGGTTCTCTTTGGGAATCTTGGCATCGCTAAGAAAGACAGAGCAGGTACCAACTGCCCGCCTCACGATGAGGGGCAACCGCCTGCACTCGACCCCGGGGTGGTCGTTGGGGACTAACAGCACGCTGATCCCTTTGCGGGCGGGGACTGCTTCCCTATCGGTTCGCACCGCCATCACGATCATATTGTTTGGCAGGTGAGCGGCGGTGGAGAACTGTTTCTGTCCGTTGAGCAGGAAATGGTCACCTTTATCCTCAGCCATGCAGGCGACGGCGGAAGCATCCGAGCCAGCCTCAGGCTCGGTTATGGCAATGGAGAACCGCTGCTCACCTCTGATAAACGGGGGCAGATAGTGGTCTTTTTGCTGCTGGGTGCCGTGCTCGACGATATTCATCGCACAGAACATGGGCACGCTGAATACGGACGCCATCTCGTAGCTATACTTGGCGAGGCACTCCATAAATATGGCAAACATTATGGCATCAGCTCCCATGCCGCCATACTCTGGCGGGATCATCAGGCCTAAAAACCCCTGTTTTACCCCTGCGTCCCAGAGTTCCTGCGGAAACCGCTTCTCCAGGTCACATTCCCGCGTATATTCCCGGCCCGCCTCCTTCTCAGTGAAGTCCTGCATCGTGCGGCGCCACATTTCTTGCTCTTCGGTGAACTTAAAATCCATGCCTCCTCCTTATACCAGTAGGCAAGAAGCTATCGGGGTATTTTATCGGCCCTTCCAGACCGGTTTTCTCTTCTCGGCAAAAGCTCTCGGCCCTTCTACTGCATCTTCGCTGGCATAGACCTTCTCATAGATAAGCTTCGCCTCATCCAGCCCTGCCCGCCGGCCAACGTCCATGGCTTTATAAAGGGCCTCTTTTGCCGCCCGCACGGAAAGCGGGGCATTTTCAGCAAGGACGGTGGCCAGCTTCATTGCCGTGGGCATAAGCTGCTCTAGAGGGACGACCCTATTGATCCAGCCGACGTCGTAGAGACGCTGCGTTGGTATCAGCTCGCCCGTAAGGAGAACCTCAAAGGCCACTGGCAGCGGCATCTGCCAGAGCACTGGTACTGCCCAGGGTGTCCCCCGTCCCACCTTGACCTCGCCTACCCCAAACCTGGCGTGCTCGGCGGCAACCCTCAGGTCACACATCATGGTGAACTGAAAGCCGGCAGCGGTGGCCACCCCATTGATAGCGGCAATAACCGGCTTGGTTACATTGTGCCCGTAGGGAGTGCCCACGGTGCCATCCAAAACCCCTGGCTTCAGCTTTACGATATCAAAAGAGGGGTCCTTGGCCACCCGCTCTGCCTGCTCTTTGAGGTCCATCCCCACGCAGAAGGCCCGCTCGCCAGCCGCGGTCCAGATGGCGACGAAGGCGTCATCATCCTGCTTGAACTGCTCCCACGCCTCGTCCAATCGGTCATATAACTCAAGGGTGAGGGCGTTCATCCGCTCCGGGCGATTGATGGTGATCGTTACAATGTGATCCTTCTTCTCATAAAGAAGGACCTCCGGTCCTTCAAGAGGCATAAATCTCCTCCTTTCCTCAGCATGGGGCAGCGCTAAAGTTCGCTCTTGTCTATCTCTATTTCCATCTTACCCAAGGCATTGCCCATGGCCTTGCCTGTCTGGTCGAGTCGCACGGTCTTGGTGGCTCCGCCACCCAGCGCCTTATACATCACGATTTCCAGCGATTGAAGATTGTCCATCGGATAGATGATCACGTCTCCCTTGACCCAATCCTTAAAGTGCGCCTTAATCCGCTTGGGGGTGACCTCCCTCTTTATGATCTTGTAGGCTTTTTCAGTCTTAGCCATCAGGCCGATATTGGAGATATCGCCCTTGTCCCCGGAGCGATACCAGCAAAGCTCGCTCAGTTTAACTTTTTTCTTCGCCATCACTTAATCTCCTTTATCTCCAGCTCCTCGGGCACAGCCTCTCTGGGTATCAATGTGGGCCATAAGGCAAATACGGGTCTGATAGCAGGAGGGTTAGTGAAACCGGCGCCCACGCCAAGCGATGCCCAGCAAAGGTGTCCGCACGCTGTTCGGCACTCCCGCGCTTCCTCCTCGGTGTCACACTTGAAGGCTATTCTGATTCCCAGTTCCGGTGGGTCATAATCCGGCGGGGGCGGAGGCACTGTTGGGCCGCAGAGGGAGTTCCAGCCGATGAGCGACCACAGCATCTCCCTGGGTTTAAGTCCGAGGTAGTCCAGCCTTCTCTTGACGAATTCATGTGCCTTTTCCGCTTGTTGGAACACCTTGGGGCCGCAGACTATCGTGGTTTCCTCAGCGATGAAGCCGTCGTGATAGGCGAGGCAGAACTTAAGGTTTTCCGGTCGTGGTTTTCCCCGTGGCTTATCGCCCAGCCTGCTTATCTTCACTGTGTCTTTGCCCACCTGCTCCAGCTTTATCTGAGTGATGTCGGCAATACCGTCGGGCATGATGTAGTTCTCGGGATCATGCACCTCATATACCAGGTGCTCCTTCAGGGTCAGCACCCTGATGGCGCCGCCTGATGTTTCGGTCTTGGTTACGATGCAATCGCCGTTCTCATCCATTTCGGCGATGGGGAAGCCGGGATTACCTTTGGGATAATCGATCTCCTCCCACAGGTTGGAACAGGTGCCAGCGCTCCAGCTGCTGCATTCGAGCAGATGCCCGACGCATACCCCGGCACCGATGCAGTCCCAATATTCATCTGTGAACTTCCAGCCGAGGGGATGCATGAAATTGCCGATATAGAGGGAATTGTCGGATAGCCGTCCGCCGATTACCAGGTCGGCACCCTCTTCGTAGGCCTCGATGATCTTATCGGCGCCGATGTATGCATAGGCAGCGACAAGTCTGTCCCGCACAGCATCGATGTCCTCCTCACCGGTATCCATGTTCTTGAACTTCCATCCCTGGGCGCGGAGTTCATCTACTTTGCTCAGGGGTATGGTGTCGCCGGTGATAACCCCAATCTTGATGCCACCCAGGTCCAGCTCCTGCGCCAGCTTGAGTACCTGGTTGGCGCACTCTACTGGATTGGCCCCGCCGCCATTGTTGCACATCTTGAAGTGCTTGTCCTTCTCCTTCCAGATAGGCAGAAGCTCCTTCATCAGTGGTATGACGTCAGGGATATACCCCCTGTTGGGGTCCCGTGCCCGCTGCCTCTGCAAGATGGCCATAGTGAGCTCTGCCAGGTGGTCGAAGGACATATAATCGACATCCCCGTTCTCCGCCACGTCTAGGGCGCCGTCTATATAGTCTGGCCACCCTGACGAACCAGCCCCTACTCGAACCTTCTTCATCGTTCACCTCCTATCGAGTTTTATTGAAGCAAAATTTTTCATTTGCGTCAACTCTTCGTTAGTGCTTTCTTGTGCTATCTACCCTTGAACTGGGGCTCCCTTTTCTCCAGAAACGCTCTGGTTGCCTCTGCATGGTCTTCAGTGTGATAGCAGATGGTCTGGGCCTGGATGGCATAATCGAGGCTGGTCTCAAGGTCGGCTACCAGGCTCTTGTTGATGACCTTTTTGGCTAGGCCTATGGCTTTTGTGGGACCACTGGCGAGGCGCCTGGCAAGCTCCAGGGTTTCAGTCTCCAATTTATCGGCGGGCACCACTTTATTCACCAGCCCTATCCTCTCCGCCTCCTGGGCATCAATGATGTCGCCGCTAAAGATAAGCTCCTTAGCCTTTGCGATACCTACAAAGCGGGGGAGAAAGAACATGCCGCCCATATCGGGGATGAGCCCTCTCCTCACGAATACCTCGCCGAAGGAGGCATTCTCCGAGGCTATCCTTATATCGCTGGCCAGAGCCATATCACAGGCAGCGCCCACAGCTACGCCGTTTACTGCAGCGATGACCGGTTTCTCCATGTTAGCGATGTGCCTAGTTATCCGCTGAGCGAGTATCATTCTCTCCAGCTTCGTAGCCAGTGGCTGCTCAAGAGCCTGTTTTTGCATCTTTATATCACCACCGGCGGAGAATGCCCTGCCGGCACCGATGATCACCACCGCCCTTACCTCTTCATCCTCGCCAACCTCCGACAGTATCCTTACCAAATCATCCATCATCTCGATGTCCCAGGCATTGAGCACCTCAGGGCGGTTCATGGTGATCCAGGCCACCCCATCCTCTCTCCTGAGCAGGACCTTTGCCATTTTTTACCTGATCAAGGGGCACTGATGATGGCAATTCCAGGGACAAACCTTCCCGGATGCCCCCCTTGATTGTGCGCCAATCCTATAGTTATGTCTTTTATCTGGCGTGAGGGCTCCTCGGCCTTCCCCTGAATCTGCTTATATATCTCATAAACCTCACGACACCCGCTTGCCCCGATAGGATGCCCGAAGGACTTTAATCCTCCACTGACATCAACCGGCATCTCCCCATCGTGGTAGTATGCCCGCTTCTCGGTGAACTCCTCGCGGAACTTTCCGTGGCCGCAGAGGAACAAGGATTCGGTGGCGATAAGCTCAGCGATGGAGAAGCAGTCGTGGAGTTCCACCAGACCAAGCTCTTTACGCGGGTCTTTTATCCCGGCTTCGGCATATGCCACCTTCGCTGCCTCCCTCGTCTCCGCCCAGTAAGTAAAGTCGTAATCTTCATTCTCTTTTCCCCAGCCAGGACCGGTGGAGACCGCAAATCCCTTGATGGTAACATAGTCATCACGATACTTTTTGGCCTCCTCTGTTGGGACAAGGACCGCTGCAGAAGCGCCGTCGGTCACGCCACAGCAATCGTAAAGCCCCAGGGGCCAGCAGATTATCGGGGCATTTACAGCTTCCTCCACGGTGATCTCCCGCTTCAAATGAGCCTTGGGGTTTCGGGCGCCATAATAATGGCTTTTTACCGAAATTTCTGCCAGCACCCTTTTCCCCTCTTCCGGGGAGAGGCCAAATTTGGAAAAATAAGCGGTGGCTGCCATAGCATATCTTCCCGGAGGGGTGCCAAGAGCTCCATACACAACTTCCCATTTTCCGGGATACATCTCGCCAAGACTGCCAAAGCCGGTGTCCTTGAGTTTCTCCACCCCGATTGCCAGTACCAGATCGTAGCACTTAGAGGCGATGCCCAAAGCGGCGGCTCTCAAGGCCTCCTGGCCCGAGCAGCAGAGATTCTCCACCACGGTTACTGGGATATATTGTGTTTGCAGTGCTGAAGAGGCAATAATTCCACTACAGGGCCCCATCGGTACTTGCTGAGAGCCTCGCCCGGTCCCTACCCACATTGCTTGAATGTCTTTAATCTCGACCCCGGCATCCTCAAGGGCCTCGATGGAGGCCTCCTTTATCAGCTGCTCCACGTCGGCATCCCACCGCTCGCCGAACTGGGTGCATCCCATCCCCACAATGGCGACTTTATCCTTGATGCTTTCTCTCATTTTTTCTTTACCCCCTTACTGGCCGGCATTTCCAGAAGTAGTTATGCACTCCTAAGGCATCGTGGATTCGCCGGAAAGTCAGCTCCATTGGCATCCCGACCTGCAGATTATTTGTATCCCGATCTGTCATCTGGCTGAAGAACCTCCCCCCTCCCTCCAAAGCAACAGCAGCCAGCACATTCGGCGGATCTATAGCTGCAGACCGCTCATCCATGCTAAAAGTTACTAAGGTCCCCTTCTTCTCTGAGAGGGGCACCTCTTCAAAGAACTTCGAATCAGCCTGGCAATATATACAGAACTTGGGTATCGGGATCATAATTCGGCCACATTTCGTGCATTTGGCCCCATGAAATCTAAAGTAAAAGTTGCGGTACCGCCACAATTCGGGGAGCGCCGTTCTCCGTGTCATAAAAAGCGAATGCTCCATCTCCATAAGCTCTCGGAACTTAATATATTTCCCATAGTTCTCAAGCATCATCTTGGATTCGAGGTGCTTTTTTATGCCCCGGCGCTCTTTTATCTTCTCGATATCCTCGGTGACTCGAAGGGCGTGAGCATCAGCCCCATCACCGTAACTCGCCAGTAAGATTTTGTCTCCCGGCTTGGCCTCCTCCAGAGCGCCCACTAAAGTCATCGGGACAAGGGCAGCCCCGGTGTTACCCACTTTGTCAAAGAGCAAGTCCTGGACCTGGGATTTGGGGTCAAGGCCCAATTTACTTACGATAGCCCGTTGCATTCCTGTGTCAGGGGCATAAATGACTGCCTTGGCGAAGTCCTTGGCGGTTAGCTTATGCTTCTCTAGCAAACTGGAGACCGCTTTTTGAAGATAGGGCAGATAACTTTCCTCACGAATAAAGCGGTCTTCCCAGCTTCGAATGATCTTATCGTATTCCAGTCTCCATATGTCCACAAACTCGCTAGTAAGGTAATAACTTCCCTCGATTTCCACTGCGACCCCATCTTCTCCGATGAGAAAAGCGGCGGCGCCATCTCCGAAAAGGGGCTCAAAAGCTGAATTTGGCGGCGGGATACGGCAGTCAGCAGCGACCACTAAAACCAGCTTCGCTGAGCCAGCTTTTACAGCATCTAAAGCCATACCGAGAGCGATAGTCCCAGACCTTAGGGAATCGGTTAGGTCAACGGTGATGATGTCCTCACGCAGGTCGAGCGCCGCGGCCATGATACTGGCTGATTGCTTCTCCTTGTAGGGAGGGGTGGTGGTAGCGAAATATAAGGCATCTATAGAGTCCTTCGCCACCCCGTTAAGACAATCCCTTGCTGCCTCCACACCCATCGTCAAACTATCCTCATCGGCATTGGCTACCGCTTTCTCACCCTTTCCTTTTCCTCCCCACACTTGATTAAGGGTCTCCCGGCTCAATCGATAAACGGGAATATATGCGCCGTAAGACGTTATTCCGGCCATCAAATCCCTCCTTCGGCTTCCCATATTAGCATATTTTGTGAAAAAAAGCATTATTGCGAGGTGGCGCTTTTATAATATGCCACGGCTTTCTTCAAGGCCTCTGCTCCCTTTTCGAAACTGGGAAAGCTGGTGATACCCTTTTCTACCAATTCTTTCTTGCCTTAATGGCCTCATTCTCCGCATATGCGGAGATCAGGACGGTGAGCAAGGGCTTTCAACAGGCCCCCTCAGGGTTCGAGGATCACCCGGGCATCGATCGCCAGGGCACCATCGCGGTAAGCAAAGACGGGGTTGATGTCTAGCTCCTTTATCTCAGGCCGGCCCTCCACAAACTCGGAGACCTTGAGCAGCATTTCCTCCAGGACTGCAATATTGGCGGGCTCCTGCCCCCGATAGCCCTCAAGGATGGGGTATCCCTTTAGCTCCCTGATCATCTCTCTGGCATCCCTCCTGGTTAGCGGGACGATCCTGAAGGAAACATCCTTGAGCACCTCCACTAGGATGCCGCCCAGCCCGAACATGAGCACCGGCCCAAACTGAGGGTCCTTGCTCATGCCAATGATCACCTCGGTTGCCGGTCTTGCCATGTGCTGCACCGAGACGCCGTCGATCTTCGCGGAAGGCTCGTGTTCTTTCGCCGCGGAGATGATCTCATCATAGGCGTTACACACATCCTCCTCGTTATTCAGGCTCAGTTTGACCCCCCCGACATCGGTTTTGTGCAGGATATCAGGGGAAACTATTTTTAGGACCACCGGGAAGCCAAGCTCCTTGGATTGGGAGACCGCCTTCTTCTTGGTGCGGGCAAGCCTTATCTCGGTGGTACTTATCCCTGCCTCTTTAAGGATTTGCTTCGATTCCAGCTCCGTGAGGAATGTCCTCCCCTCTTTTCTCGCTGCGCTGATTATCTCATCCATGACCATTAAGCGGTCCTCCTTTTGATGGCGGCCCCGATGGGATTCGAACCCACGATCTCCGCCTTGACAGGGCGGCGTGTTAGACCACTACACTACGGGGCCAAAACATGAGGTTCAATCGGGGATTGTATCAATACGAGCTTACCTTGTCAAGATAACCCTCTTCTGGTAAGCTTTTTATACGGAGGCAACGAGATGGGTCGGCGAGATTACCGGAGACGGGAAAGCAAAAAGCCCAAGAAGGATGCAAAAAAAGCGCCCTCCACCGCGGTAATTCAACCCCCAGCCACCGTTGAGGTGATTAAGCGGGGGAAGAAGGAGAAGGGGGAGAGCGAGAAAGAGAGCTAATGGCCGCCTACCAGGGGCTTTATCGCAAAGGGGAGCTTGAGGAACGGGTGACGCGGGGCCGGGCGATCCTGAAGGATTGCCAGCTTTGCCCCCGCCGCTGCCGGGTCGATCGCCTTAGCGGGGAGACGGGCGTGTGTCGCACCGCCTCGGAGGCGGTGGTCTCAAGCTATGGGCCTCACTTTGGTGAGGAAGCTCCACTGGTAGGCAGCCATGGCTCAGGGACGATCTTCTTCACCAACTGCAACCTGAGATGCATGTTCTGCCAGAACTACTCCATCAGCCAGTTGGGCCAGGGGAGGGTAGCTACCAAAGGGGAGATCGCAAAGATGATGCTCGCCCTCCAGGAGCAGGGCTGCCACAACATAAACCTTGTCACCCCAACCCATGTCGTCCCGCAGATATTGGAGGCGCTTAAGATCGCCGCAGGATTGGGGCTCTCCATCCCCCTGGTCTATAACTGCGGCGGCTACGAGTCAGTGGAGACCCTGGAGCTACTCGATGGCATTGTCGATATTTACATGCCCGATATGAAGTATTCCGATGAGAGAAACGCCCGCCGCTTTTCCGGGGTCAAGGACTACCCCGCAGTGAACCGTGCAGCGGTAAAGGAGATGTATCGCCAGGTTGGTGAACTTCGGATAGACGAGCGGGGAGTGGCGATGGGGGGACTCCTTATTCGGCACCTCGTTTTGCCCAACGGGATCGCGGGAACCAAGGGGGTAGTTCGCTTCATCGCCCAGGAGCTCTCCCGGGACACCTATCTGAATGTAATGGCTCAGTATTACCCCGCTCATCGCGCCTTTAAGATCCACGCCCTTTCCCGCCCCCTGCGAAGGGAGGAGTTTTTGGAGGCGGTGAACCTCGCCCGGGAGCAGGGGCTGGAGAGATTAGATGGGGTGAGGCCCCGCTCCCTGGCAATATAATGAGGTTAGCGGATGCAGGCAGCTCTTCACGCCGTAATCTATGGTCTCGTTCAGGGGGTGAACTTTCGCTATTTTGTGCTGCGCCATACCCAAGCGCTGGGTCTCACCGGCTATGTGCGTAACCTCTTTCCTGAGCGGGGGATGATGGCTGACTGGGAGAACGAGAGTGTGGAGGTGGTGGCTGAGGGAGAGCGGGAAAAACTGGAGCAACTCCTAAGGCAGTTAGAAGTGGGACCGCGCGCGGCACGGGTGAAACGGGTTGAGGTGAACTGGTCGGAATACAGCGGAGCCTACAGCCGCTTTGAGGTAAGATTTTAATCGCTTTTTCGCACCGAGACTTCTAGGCTCCTTACCTTTCCCACCCCCTTAAGCGTTGACACCATGCCTATCAGGGTATTGGCGATGAATTTCTTGGCGAAGCGGTTGAGGGGTATAGGAGAGCCATCGATAAAGAGCGCCAGGTCCTCTCCTCTTGGTGCGATCAGCTTCTCTTCGATGGAGTCGGCGATTCCCCGGATATCCTCCGCGGAGAACTGAGGGAGGTCAGCCTCAAGCGGCTCGTCGGTAACGATGGCCATGAGCTCCTCGGGGGAGCACAAGAGCCCTTCCTTCAGTTCCCTTTTGTGCACCTCGATCTTGGGAATACGGCTCTGGCGAAATCCCTCGATGAGCACGATGTCAAATTCCTCGCCGAGAAGGTGCAATATCTCCGCGATGGAGGCATCGTGGTCTTGATGTTTGATCAGGGCCAGCTTTCGGGGCGCGCTAATGACCACGGCATCGCTCCCCGCCTGAGCGTGGCGCCAGCTATCCTTTCCTGGCTTATCCAGCTCGAGGTCCTGATGGATATGCTTCACCGTGGCCACGCCGTAGCCCCGTCCCTTAAGCTCACCGATCAGGCGCTCCACCAGCATGGTCTTGCCAGCCCGCGCTTTGCCCACTATAGAAACAACCGGTGGCATTTTTCGCACGCTCCTTTCCTGGCATTCGCTATATCGTTTTGACTCGCTTTATTCTTCGCTCCAATCGAGCATGAGAACTTTAACCGTATCTCCTTCTGCAAGCGCCTTTACATCCTCGGGGACGATTACTAGCCCGTTGGCGCGGGACATTGAGGTGAGGATTCCCGAGCCCTGGGGCCCGGTGAGCCGGGCAAAGTAGCACTCACCCTCCCGTCTCACCATTGCTCGGGCGAAGATGCGGCGACCATCGGTATTTTCAATGTGGCTCTCTAGGATTGCCTCGATCGTTGGCTTTGATAGGTTCTTTTTCCCCATCATCTTGAGGATGGCGGGGCGGGCGAAGAGCTCGAAGGTGATCATGGAACTCACCGGATTCCCCGGCAGCCCCAGATGGGGCACCCCCTGGATCATGCCAAAGGCCAGGGGTTTTCCGGGCTTCATCCTCACCGTCCAAAAGGAGACCTTCCCCTCCTTTGCCAGAATATCCTTCACCAGGTCGTAGTCCCCCGTGGAGACACCCCCCGATGTGATGAGCATATCTGCGGAGAGTGCCTCTTTTATCTTGCCATTGATGTCCCCGGCGCGATCCCTGGCGATGCCCAAGACCTTGGGGATGCCCCCGTAGCGAAGCACCTGTGATGCGGTGGTGAAGCTGTTGCTGTTATAGATCTTCCCGTCGGGAAGGGGCTGGCCGAGCTCTGCAAGCTCGTCGCCAGTGGCGAGGATAGCAACCACGGGGCGGCGGATCACCCATGCCGTTTCCTTCCCTATGGAGGCAAGCACCCCGATATCCGCCGGACGAAGCACTGTCCCTTGCGGCAACACCATCTGTCCCCGAGCGATGTCCTCACCAGCGCGGCGCACATTTTTCCCCTTCGGCACCTCGCAGAGCACGCCGATTTGAGTCAGAGGGCTCCGATTAGATCGGCGCTGATCCTCGTCGGTGTCCTCGAATTGCACCACGCTATCAGCGCCCTGGGGAAGGGGCGCCCCGGTCATGATGCGCAGCGCCGTGAGCGCCCCGACCTTCTCTTTTGCTGTCTCGCCTGCCTTAACCTCGCCGATGACATCGAGGTAGACCGGTGATGAGGGGGTGGCACCAACCGTATCCTCCGCCTTTATGGCATAGCCATCCATGGCGGAGTTATCCCGCGGGGGGACATCGATGGGGGAATAGACGTCCTCATCAAGCACCTGCCCCAGGCACTGGAGGATGGGCTTCTCCTCACCACCAAGTACTTTGACATAACTGAGGACCCTATCCAGGGCTTCTTCTACGCTGATCATTATGATTCCAGGAGCGTCCTTGCCCGCTCTAGGTCGGCTTCGGAGTTGATATTAAAAAAACTCAGGTGCTGGGGGTCGAATTTTTCGATTTCTTTGTCCTCAACGTACCGCACCCTCACCGCAGGAAGGAGTTCAGTGATTCTGAGCTTGCCCTCGCTAAGCTGGGCTTGGATAGGGGCAAGGCAGTTCTTGGAATAGACGGCATGAAGCGGCTCCACCTCCTCCCCCACTCTGGGGATGACGACATCGAAGCCCGGGGAGAGTTCCGTAATGTAGCGAAGCAGGGTGATGTTCAAAAAAGGCATGTCACAGCCAACCACCAGGCTATGGAAGGACGCCGCCTCTTTAAGCCCAGAATAGAGACCTACCAGCGTGCCTCTTGCCGGGTAGCTATCGATCACCCTTTTCACCTCGAGGTCGGGGAGCTGATCGCTTGAAGAGGTGACCACGATAATCTCATTTCCCAGCGGGGAAAGCCTTTCGATGACCATCTTTATAAGGCTCTGGCCGCCGATTTCTTCCAGGGCCTTCTCCCGCCCAAACCTCAGGCTCTTGCCGCCGGCAAGAACGATCGATGTCATCACCATATTTTATCACCATCACCACGCTTCTTTCCACTTTTGCCTCGCTAGATAAGGGGAGTCGAGGAGGGGCAAAACATCTAAGGCAGGCTGTATTCTACAGGTGAAAAGCTGAAAAACAAGCGTGGGCTTACTGCCTGATGGCGGCGCCTAGCTCGCGTGCCAGTCGGTTAACTATCTCCTGCTGTGCCCGGTTTACCTCTTCGTCGGTGAGGGTGCGGCTTGGCGACTGATAAGCGATTCTGAAGGCAAGTGACTTCTTTCCCTGGGGCACTTGCTTGCCAGTATAAACATCGAAGAGGGTAACCCTGGCTACCAGAGGAAAGCCCTCGACAATATCCTTCACGCTCTTTGAAGGTGTCTCTTCATTCACCACCAACGCGATGTCCCGAAGGGTGGTGGGGAATTTTGGTATCTGGCGATATTTGGGGGGTGCTGTTGTCGCCGGAAGCAGCCTCTCCAGATCGATTTCGAAGAGGTAAACGGGGCCTGAGGAGATGTCGTAGCGCTCAGCCACACGGGGATGAAGTTCCCCTAACACCCCCACACTTTTGCCCCCAACCACAACCGCCGCCCTGCTGCCGGGGCTGAAGAACTCCTCTTCCGTGGGCTCGAAGCTTGCCTCAACCCCGAGTCGCTCAAAGAGGGTCTCCAAAACCCCCTTGGCATCAAAGAAATCCATTTTTTCGCTCCCCCCTCCCCAGTAGCGGTCGAGGCAGGTGCCGCATAAGACCCCCGCAAGCATATTTCGTTCTTGTGGCAGGTCCCTCACCCTCGGCAGGTAGACCTTGCCCACCTCAAATAGCCTGATGCTGTTCTCTTCGTGCTTCTCATTGGTGGAGAGGGCGTGCAGTAGCCCGGGGCGCAGGGTGGTGCGCAGATACTCCTGTTCTGTAGTTATCGGATTGGCAACGCGAAGCTGGGTAACATGGGGAGCTACTTTGCGCAGCACCTCGAGGCTGACCAGAGAATAGGTGATCACCTCCTGCATGCCGCAGCCAACGAGTATATCGCTTACCCTTTCCTTTAGCGCGCGCATCGGGTCAGGCTCATACCTGGGCAGAGCTCCGCTGGGCAGGGTGGTGGGAAGTTCATCGTAGCCGATGATGCGCGCAATCTCTTCCACCAGGTCTTCGGCGAGGCGAACATCGATACGCCAGTAGGGGGCGGTCACCGAAAGCTCCCCAGGGCTCACCGGCGTGCACTGAAACCCTAGAGAGCCAAGCACCTTTGCTACTTTTCGGCGCGCTATCTTTATACCCAGGATACGCGCCACATGCTTCGTGGTGAGTGAGATAGGTTTCGCTCCCCGCTTGCCAGGATAAATATCGATGATGCCCTTTGCGATCTTGCCACCGGAGAGCTCGGCCATGAGCTGGGTGGCGCGCCTAAGCGCCAGCATGGGCAGCTCGGGGCTTAGCCCCTTCTCGAAGCGGAGCGAGGCCTCGCTTCTCAGCTTGAGTTTGGTGGAGGTGCGCCGGATGCTCGCTGGATTGAAGTTCGCCGACTCGATCAATACAGTAGTGGTGGCATCCTTGACCTCGCTTGAGGCACCCCCCATGACCCCGGCGATCGCCACCGGGCCCATGCCATCGGCGATCACGAGCATGTCGCTTGAGAGGTCTCGCGCCTCGCCGTCGAGGGTGGTCATAGATTCATCCCCGGCACGGCGCACAATTATCCTTCTATTGGCAAGATTTTCGAAATCGAACGCATGGAGGGGTTGCCCATACTCCAGCATGACATAGTTGGTGACATCGACGATGTTATTGATCGGGCGCATGCCGCAGGCGAGCAGGCGCTGCTCCAGCCAGGGAGGGGACGGGCCTACCTTGACTTCGGTGATCAGGCTGGCGCAGTATCGTGGGCAAAGGTCGGCGTCAGCGATCGTTACCGATGTTTTTCGTTCTACGGGCTCTCCCTGCTCATCATAGCTCATTTCGGGGAGGCGCACCGATTTCCCGGTCAGGGCGGCGACCTCACGGGCGATGCCGATGATGGACAGTAAGTCAGGACGATTGGGTGTTATATCCAGGTCGAGGATGGCATCGCCCAGGTATTCATCGAGGGGGATACCCACTGGGGCATCGGGGGGCAGCACCATAATCCCCTCATGGCGCTCGGAGATGCCCAGTTCCTTTTCCGAGCAGATCATGCCCTCGGAAGCAACGCCGCGAATCTTCACCCTTTTGAGTTTCGCCCTTTCGCCGCTCTCGGGGTCGATGAGTTGAGCGCCAATGCGGGCGAATGGGACTTTTTGTCCTGCGGCAACATTTGGCGCGCCGCACACTGAGGTGAGGCGTTCCCCTCCTAGGTCGACGGTGGCGAGCTTTAAACGGTCGGCGCTGGGATGGGGCGCGATGGCGACCACCTGTCCCACCACGATATTCTCCCAGCCACCGATGGTCTCTATCCCTTTCACCTCGGTCCCGGACATGGTCAGTTTTTGCGCCAGCTCCCTCGGGGGCAGGGCGATTTCAACATATTCTCGTAGCCAGTTAAGCGGTGCTTTCATGGCTTATCCCTAGAATTGGCTTAAAAATCGCAGGTCGTTGGAATAAAAAAGGCGAATATCCTCGATGCCATAGCGGAGCATGGGGATTCGCTCCAGCCCCAGGCCAAATGCAAAGCTGGTATAGACCTCGGGGTCATAGTCAACACGCCTCAGCACATCGGGGTGCACCATCCCGGCGCCCAAAATCTCGATCCAGCCGGTGCCGGAGCAGAGCCGACACCCTGAGCCGCCGCATGCGGAGCAGTCAATGGCCATCTCTACCCCAGGCTCGACAAAGGGGAAGTAATCGCAGCGAAATCTCACCCGGCGTTCCTCACCGAAGAGGCGTTTGGCAAACTCATAAAGGGTCCCCTTGAGGTCGGAGAAGGTGATGTGCTCATCGACGGCGAGCCCCTCGATCTGATAGAACATGGATTCATGGGTGGCATCGGTGGCCTCATAGCGATAGACCTTGCCCGGTACCACTACTCTCACCGGGGGCCTGGTCCGCTCCATAACCCTGATCTGCATGGGGGAGGTGTGAGTGCGCAGGAGCATGGGGCGCTGGCCACTCTCGGTCTCGATCCAGAAGGTGGCCCACATATCGCGGGCCGGGTGATCGGGGGGGATATTCAGCGCCTCAAAGTTGTAGTAATCCCACTCCACCTCAGGCCCCTCCACCACCTGAAAGCCCATGGCGACGAAGGTGTCACAGATCTCGCGAACCATCTGGGTGGTAGGGTGGAGGCGGCCCAGGGGAATGGGGCGCCCGGGTAAGGTCACGTCCCTTTTTTCGCCCTTTCCAGTTGCCTCTATGTATTCATAGGCTTGCTCTTTAAGGGCTTCTGTATGTTCTCGGTGGGAATGTTCGAAAAAAGTTTTGAGCTCATTAGCGGAGGCGCCAACCGCCTTTCGCTCCTCCAGGGGGAGCGATGCCACCCGCCGCAGAATATGGGTAAGCTCGCTCTTTTTACCCAGGTAGCGAACCCGCCAAGCCTCAAGCTCCTTGAGGTCGGAGATGCGGCCAAGCTCATCGATCGCCTTAGACTTGATTTCCGCTAATTTCTGGAGCATCGCCTGCTATTATAGGCTGGGGGTAGCAAGGGGTCAAGGAAAGGATACAAAAGGGGAGTTGACCGGGCAAGCTGGGTATATCAAAGTGCGATCTTTGTTATGCCTCGTTTCCTTACCGCACCGAGATGGCTTGCCGAGGACAGAAGGCTATGCACTCCATGCAGCCTGTGCACTGCGAAGGGAACATAGGGAAGATGGCCCAGTCCCGGGCTGGCACTCCTGGCTTCCTTTGCCCACGTGGATAGGTTCCGAACACCTTTTCAGGGCAGCGATCCAGACACAGCCGACAGTCCAGCGGGTTCCCACAAGCCTGGGTATTGATTTGTATCTTCATCGTCCCCCCTGTTTCTACCATGGCAACCTGGCGAAGTCGGTTCTGGGCTTTAGAGTGATAGCCCCCTTGTCGCAGACAGCCCGACAGACGCCGCAGCCATAGCACTGCGTCATCTCGATGGTGGGTCTCTTCAGGGTGTTAGAGTAGCGGATGGCCCCGAACTGGCAGTGCATCATGCACTTCTTGCAGCCGTTGCACAGGTCCCACTCCACCAGCCCCACATACTCGGCGCGGAACATGACCTGCATCAGGTTTGTCTTCACCTGGACACGGTAGGCCAGGCAATCCTGATCGCAGTTGCAGATGCCACCGATGAAAGGCGTCTTGAACGTCCAGATGGAGTGCACCATGCCTTGCTTGTCGAAGGAGCGCAGGAGCTTCTTGGCCTCTTCCTTCTCCAGCACCTCGAGGCTATGGGAGTAGTCGGGATACTTATCCAGGAAGCCCGTTGGGTCAACGCCTATGCCGATGCAAAAGCGGGCTTCGCGGCCTGTGGTTAAGTAGCGGCAAACGCATGGCAGGCGCACGATGGAGTCCTGCATGTCTAGGATTTGCTCCACGTCCTCGATGGGCACCACCTGACCCCAGTGCGCGGCCTTTTGCTTACGGATAGCCATGCGGCGGACGAAGCGATAGACCAAGGGGATATTTCTATGTGCGTCCAGTTGCGCCACCGATTTGCCAAACTTCCACTCGAAATATGCCATGAAGCGGTCCGCGAACTCCTCCCGCCCCTGCTGCTCCCAGAGTTCGCGCGAGTAGTTGCGCATGGTTAGATACCACTTCTGGCCCTCGCCGTGTCGCACACAGAATTCACACATGAGCATACTCCTTTCACTCACTGTGTTGCCGGAACTCTTTGACTGTCACCCAAGGAGATTTGGACGAAATATAGTGAAGCCGGCAACTCCAGCACAATAGCCTTGTTCAAAAAAGGTCGAAAAGGCTAGCTCTGAGGTTGCTGTTCGGCAATTGCCACAAGCTGGGAGAAGGCATTGGGGTCTCTCACCGCCATATCGGCAAGCATCTTGCGGTCGACTTCAATGCCTGCCTTCTTCAGGCCATCGATGAACCTGTTATATGAGAGCCCCCCCTGGCGGGCGGCGGCATTGATGCGGACGATCCACAGCCTCCTGAAGTCGCCCTTTCGCTCGCGGCGATGGCGATAGGAGTAGCTCAGGGACTTTATCATCGCCTCATGGGCGACGCGGTAGCGGGAGTGCCTGGTACCGCGCTGTCCCTTGGTTAGCCTCAGCACCTTCTTATGACGACGGTGGGCGGCGACATTGCCTTTTACCCTTGTCAATTACATCCTCCTTAAGAATAAGGAATGAGCCTCTTTACGCGCGCCTTGAATGAGGGATGGAGGGGC